>CAYUVK010000021.1:0-24090 GCA_964448105.1 uncultured Ignavibacteriaceae bacterium | reverse complement strand
AGTTCAAGAATAAGTTCAAGTTTAAGAGAAATGAATAAAAAACTTAAAATATTATTTGAATTAACTAAGATAAAAATTACTCTGTTTGTTACAGTAACCACGGCTTTTGGCTTTATTTGTGCTGCTGGAGAAATTTCGACGAGGTTAATTGCACCTGTAATTGGGATTCTATTGCTGGCGTGCGGTTCAGCAGTAATAAATCATTACCAGGAACGAAATACGGATGCTTTAATGAACAGGACTAAAAGTCGTCCCATTCCCTCTGGAAAAATATCCCAGCAGAATGCTCTTAATTTAGCCCTGGTTTTAATTCTTGTTGGTTCGGTTATATTGTATATAGGTGCAGGAATTCTTGCTCTTGGATTAGGGCTTCTAAACATATTATGGTATAATGGAATTTATACACCTTTAAAAAAGCATAGCGCATTAGCTATAATTCCCGGGTCATTAGTTGGTGCAATACCACCTGCAGTAGGATGGGTAGCAGCCGGCGGATATATTTTTGATCCCCAAATTTTAATTATCGCATTTTTCTTTTTTATCTGGCAAATTCCTCATTTCTGGTTATTACTTTTAATTCTTTCAAAAGATTATGAACAGGCCGGGTTTCCAACTTTAACAAAAATATTTGATTATGATCAATTATCCCGTATTACTTTTATGTGGATTTCCGCAACCGGTGCTACCGGCATAATAATTCCACTTTTCGGAATTGTGAAATTCCCGCTAATTGATTTTACCATTTTTGTTTTAAGCTTATGGCTGATTTGGAAATCAACAAGTCTTCTTCAAAATAATAGAGGAAAAAAGTCATTCAGCTTTGCATTTAGAGAAATAAATATCTTTGCACTTTTAGTTGTTATACTTTTGTCAATAGATAAACTGGTATTTATAACTTAAAATTCAAGTGAGAATATAAATGGATTTTTTTAATAGTTTAGTGATTCCCCAATCTGCAGATCATATAAAGCTTTTGCATTATATGTTAATCCTAATATTATTTCTTTTTATTCCTTTTATAAGCATAGTTTTCGGCGGAACAATTGTATCGCTTTTTTATAGAAAAAAAGGATACAAGGAAAACAACAGTACCTTTTTAAGATTTTCAAAAGATGTAATCGAAATTGTTACTATTAATAAAAGTATGGGTATTATTTTAGGTATAGTACCGATGCTAACTGCCGTTCTTATTTTTATTCAACTATTACACGCAGCTAACTCATCTATTTCCAGCTACCTTGCAGGTGCTTTTTTTGTATCTTCTATTAGTATTATTTTAATTTATTCATACCGCTACTCCCTTTCCTTTAATACTATTTTCGATTCACTTGAAGAATATACTCCAAAGAATGAAGAGATATATGAAGAATTCCGTAAATTCAAAAAGGGGAGTATTAATGTAAGTAACAAAGCAGGTCTGTTCGGAATATGTTTATTATTTATAGGGATGTGGCTTTTCACTGCGGGGATTACTTTTGCAACTTATCCGGATGATTGGTCAAAATGGAATTTTTTAAGTGTGCTTTTATCTGCAAAAGTGTTATCAAGATATATCTCTTTTATTATTGGTGCATTTGCAGTAACCGGCGGTGCATTGTTTTTTAACTTCTTCTTTTGGGAAGGGGGAAGAAAAAATTTAGATGATGATTATAAAAATTTTGTACGAAAAACCGGGTTAACCATATCATTTACGGCAATGACTTTACTGCCGATATTTTTATTGATAGATGTTGTTTTGCTCCCTTCTGTTGCAGTATCGTATGCAGTATTTAGTTATTCCATTATTGCAGTATTGCTGGTTTTTCTTGCTTTACATTTACTTTACTCAATGGTTAAATATTCAAATACAAGATACAGCGGTTCAATATTTTTTATTATACTTTTTATTTTATTTGCTACGATTGCAAAAGATGAACTGGCTATGAGTAATGCTACGCAGGTGCAGTCAATTATTTTAAGTAATAAATTTGAAGCTTATATGAACGGGTTAAAGGGAGTTTCCACCGGAGCAGTTAAAGTTAGAACAGGTGAAGAAATATACCAGACAGTTTGTTCTGCCTGCCATAGGTTTGATAGAGTGGTTGTCGGTCCTGCTTATGATAATGTATTACCTCAATTTGAAGGTAAAAAAGATGCACTTGTTGCTTTCATCAGGAACCCTGTAAAAGTTAATCCCAAATTTCCTCCTATGCCGAACCCGGGTTTAAGCCTTGCCGAAGCAAAAAATATAGCTGATTATGAAATAATTCACCATATGCAGGATGTATTTTCGCAAAGAAGAGCTGAAGCAGGGAATGACGGTGCAAAAATCTTTAATAGGATTTGTGCAGCATGCCATGCTTACGATCATGATGTAGTCGGTCCGGCATTCAATGATGTTTTGACCAAATATGTTGGGAAAGAAAATGACCTGGTTAAGTTTGTAAGTAATCCAACAAAAGTAGCTCCAGGTTATCCGCAAATGCCAAATCCCGGCTTAAGCCCGGAGCAGGTGAAGGCAGTTACAACCTATGTCTTAGAGGAATATAAGGAAAAGAAATAGAAACGGAAAATGGATGATGTTAAATGGTAGATGGTCACTTACCTCTAGTATATGCCTTTAATTATATAATCATGCAAACATGCGACCATGCCTGCAAAACTCTTCAACAATTACATTATTATTTAAAGATTGGATATACTTCTCTTTGAATTTCCTGTCCTGTTGCCATTACTTTTCCATTGGGAGAGATATATACATCAATTTCACTTCTAATACCAAAATCAGGTAGATAAATTCCCGGTTCAATAGAAAAAGAGGTTGAAGGCAGGATCAATCTTTCATCATGGGTTTCATAATTATCCATATTTGCACCGCTTCCGTGGAGCTCGGTTGTAATCGAATGTCCTGTCCGGTGAAAGAAGTATTTACCAAAACCTTCTCTTTCAATCACTTTTCTTGCTGCATCATCGACTTCATAACCATGCACTTCTTTTCCCTCATTAAACCTTGAAGCAACAAAATCAAATGCCGAATCCCTTGCTTCTGCAACAACATCAAAAACCCGGCTATATTTTTCCGGGATTGAATGCTCCGTATAACCTGTCCAGGTAATATCGGACCAAACTGCATCATGTTTGTCCTGTTTTGCCCAGAGATCTATTAAGACAAAATCTCCCATATTAATATTTTTATAATGATTTTCATCCGGTGCATAATGAGGATTTGAACTATTCTCATTCACTCCAACTATTGGTGGAAAGTCTGTTACTAACTTACTTTCCTTAAATTTTCTCATAATAAGTTGTTGAACTTCATATTCATTTATGTTCTTATCATTTGTTAAACGTTCACAAATAAAATCAAAAGCTTCTTTTACTATTTCCGTCAAGGCTATTGCAACCGGTCGATTTTCTTCAAACTGTTCGTGAGTCCAGACAGCTGCAAATTTTGAGATAAGATCCCCGCTGCTTTTTATTTCCATTCCAAGTGAACGAACATATTCTATTGTTCCCGCATCTACTTTGGAAACATAAGGAATATTATTTTGGGGAGAATATTCCATCGCAATTGTTTTTGCAATATTGGATATCTTTGTTAGATGTTCATTTAAAGAATCGTAACTGGAATAGGTATACTTTTCACCGGGAAGATGGTTTAAATGCCCTGCTTCAATTTCGTTTACAATTTTTAACGGTGTGCCGCTTTTCGGAATAAAATAATAAAATCTTCTGGTTAAATGGCTAGTTTTTGGGATATTTAAAATCTCTAATGCAAAATCGTTACTTCCGCGGAAGTCATAAATCAGCCATCCGTCGAGATTTGAGTTTTTTAAATTGTTTTGAATATTTTCCAAGTTAAATTTTTGCATGCTAAATCTCCGGTGAGTATAAAAATTTTAATATTGGTGTAAAATTAACAAATGGTTCGATCATTAAAAAATATATTAATCGAAATAAAGAAGAAAAATGACAGGAAACAATTCGGATCGAATTAATGCGATATTATATAACCTACAAAATTTAAAATTAGCTGAAGCAAGTGCTGTTGCAGTAATTAGTTCAGGAATAATAAAAATTCATACGGTTTCTGTGACAAGACACCGTTTTATTGGTGATACTGTTACAATTGCAGGAATAGGATTTGGCAGTACACAGGGTAAAAGTTATGTAACATTTGAACCTTATATAAAGGCACCAATTCTCAGCAGGTCGAATGAAAAAATAATTACAACAATCCCGGATAGTGCTGTAACTGGTTTTTTAACTCTTCATGTTGATAATAAATCGGACTCATTTTACTGTGTAATTAGAGGAAAGTTGATCGATATTATAAAAACAAATAAAAAAATAGTTTTTATATTTTCTACATATGTGTATTTAACGAATGGTGATTCTTTTCCAATAGGATTAGATTTTTATAATCCACTTGATACTTCTAATCCTGATATTGTATGGAAAGGAAATACATTTGAGTATGAAAGAATTATCCCTGAATTAACAAAAAAGGTTAAAGGAACATTTTCAGAAGATGGAACTGTATTAACTTATTTTAAGTGTGAATATGTTTATTCGATAACACTTCCAAAATTGACTGACAAGAATCAGGTTTATAAAGAAGAACGAGGCTTTACATTTGTTAATATACCCTTTCATTCTTATTATTCACCGAACCAGGTCGAATATAATTTACTTACTTCTGAAGGACTTAAAGAACATATGTCCGAAATTTATAAGAATCTATATTGTGCAAAAAAAGATGGAAATATAGAAATTAAGATTGATTCTATATACTGGTCGGGAGGTTATTTCTCTTTTATAATTTATTAATCATTATTAAATATATATGAATAATTAACTATTTAGATTATATAATAAGTATAGAATATAGACAGTTATCCTATAAGAAGAAATTATTGATTCGTTCCACTGTTTGGCGAATCAGAACGTAGTTAATAGTAGTAAGAACATATGCCAAAGATACCTCTCTTTAGCATCAACTCAAGAACCTAACCGACCCAATTTTCTGCAGTGGAATGGAGTCTGGTAAAATCTTTCAGTGCATTTTCTGTGTAATTCTTAAAACAAATTAAAGGTACGGATGAGAATTTAAATAAGTTATTTGCAACATTTCCCATAATCGTATTTAATCTTCCGGACCATCCATGGGAATTGACTATAATGAGGTCAATATTATTTTTCTCGGAATAGCTTAATATTTCCTTTAACGGGTCTCCGAATTTTATTACTTCAGTTATATTTGCTGAAGTGTGGGGAATTTCATTAATAAATTTATGCAGCTCCTCTTTTACATTATGAATTTTTATCTTTTTAAGGTTATCTTCATTAATAAGAGAACCCGTACTATAATGCGGTTTTATTACATGCATTAAATGAAGAACCCCTCCGCTTTGATTAGAAAGAGTGCAGCCTAAATTAAAACTATGAATAGAATTTTCTGAAAGATCTATAGGGACTAGTATATTCCTTAATTTCAACATATTTTACCTCCTTTCATTTTTTCAGATCGTTAACAAATCCAGTGTATTAGATACTTCAAACAAATCAAATGGTTTATAAAAAATAGTTCTAACATATTTTCTGATTTTTTGATCGAACTCTTTAAAATCACTGCTGTATACATAAAAAAGAATTACAGGTATTGTTTTTAACCGTTGAATATTTCTACAGATGCTTTCTGTTTCTTTATTTGGTTCAGCATCCATCAAAATAATATCAAAGCTTGTATTTTTTGAAATTAATTCAAAATCTCTCAAATCAGTTGTCAGAGTTATATTATACCTATTCTGTAAAAACATTAAGAAACTGAAGCTCATAATAAAATCGGAACTATATATAAGTATCTTTTTCATTTTGAAGGCAATGTTTGGAGTGCGTATATATCAAAATTTAAACTACCATTAATATGCCAGTATGAAATTAGATTAGAAGTGTTCTTTTTGTGTTGAAAGGAAATGATTTTAAATAGTGACGATAAAATTTTCTCTTAATTGCAAAAAATAATTTTAATATTTAAGAAAAAAATAAGAAAAAATTTTAATGATCAAGGTGAACAGGAAGTGTAATCGTAAATTTAGTCCCTTTACCGAAAGTACTTTCAACATTGATTGTCCCCTGGAAACTGGCTATGATTCCGTAAGTAATCCATAAACCAAGCCCGGTTCCTTTCCCTTCTCTTTTTGTTGTAAAGAATGGTTCGAATACCCTGGCTATGTTTTTTTCTTCAATACCTTTGCCGGAATCTTCAAAAATAATAATTATATCATCTTCATCAATATTTGTCGATACTGATATTTTCTTTTCTATTTTTTTATTTGTCTGTTCGGAAATAGCGTCGACTGCATTGATTAATATATTTACAAAAACTTGCTGTATCTGATCCTCTATCAATGGAATATTCGGAATTTGCTTATTTAAATTAAGATCAAAATTTATATCTTTAATTTTTGTGCCTGCCCTAATTATCTCAACGGCATTATAAATATTTTTATTTATATCGGTTAAATTGAGTTCATAATTTGAAGGACGCGAGAAATCGACCAGGTCCCTAATAGTCTTGGAAATCCTTGTTATTTGCCCTTTAACCAGCTCTAACTTTTCTTTAGCGAATTCATCTGTGGAAGATCTTTGTACAACCTGGACCAAGGCTGAAATAGAAGCTAACGGATTACCTACTTCATGTGCTACACCTGCAGCTAATATTCCTATGCTTTCCATTTTTTGAGTATGGATAAGCTGTTTCTCCATCATTTTTTTATCATGTAAATCCCTGTGAATCCCGAAGTACCCGGCGACATTTCCATCGGAATCAAGAAAGGGTGAAATGAGCACTTGTGTATAAAAAGGCTCCCCGTTCTTTTTTCGGTTTTCAATTTCACCTACCCAGACTTTTCCGTTCTTTATAGTATCCCACATTCTCTTCCAGAATTTTTTCGACTGCTTACCGCTGGAAAAAATGCTGGGATTATTTCCTATTAATTCTTTTTCGGTATAACCGCTTGCTTTTACAAATGCAGAATTAACATAGACCATTTTCCCATTGACATCCGTAATCTGAACGGGATTAACAGTATTGTTTGCAACAGAGTAGAAACGCCGTAAATTTAATTCCTTGTTTTTTTCTTCAGTAACATCTTTAGCAAATACAAAAATATTTTTTTCATCTTTTTGATACGGGGTTAAAGTAATATTTGCTTCTATTGTTTGACTACTACTAGTGCCTATTTTAATTGAAAGATTTTCAATCTTATTTTCATTTATACAATTTGTTAAAGCTGCTTTGGTTTTTTCAAGGTGAGGGGGGTCGACCAGTTTAAGAAAATTGCAATCGATCAAATTGCCATTATTGCATCCAAGTTTTTCTTCTGCAGTCTTATTAAGATCTAATATTTGAAAGTTTTCGGATACAAGAAAACAAATATCGGGAATAGAATCAAAAATGCTAAAATCAAATGTTAGATCTTTGTTCATTGTTAATTCATTATTCTTAAACATGAAAGTACAAATATTTCTTTTACTTTAGCTCTTAAACTCTGAAATGATCATTATTTATTCAAAATTTTCCAATTCAGTTGGGATATGTAATTTATTTGAAGAGTCGATCTGTAAAAATTTAATTGATCAAAACTATTTTTTCCGTGACAAAAATAGTATTTAATTTTTGTAAAAAAAAGGGGATAATTAGTAAAAAATCCCTGATATTTATACCAAAATTTTTAATACAGCTTTGTTCTATATTTTATAATACGTATTAAAGCTAAAATAAATGTCATAGATGTTTCCGAATGGCCAATAATTTTACCGGCCAGTCCTAAATTGATATCTTTTTCAAATTCTCTTCCGGTTACTTACTTTCTTTTGAGATGATTTCAAATTAAAATGAAAAAAATTAATTTTCAATAAAATTTTATAATTATTTAAAAAACATTTGGAAGGGATTTTAATTCAGAATAGTTAGAAGAAAATCGGGTGAAATAGTATCAATAAAAACGAAGGATTATTTTACCCGAAAAAATTTATTACACCATTGATTTGTTTAGGTACGCTTCGGAAAGCTCACTGCTTAATTCTTCTCTAAATTTAGGATGAGCAATATCTATTAAAGCTTTTGCTCTCTGCCTTATTGTTTTTCCGTATAAATCTGCAATACCGTATTCCGTAACAACATAATGAACGTCACCTCTTGTTGTAGTAACACCTGCACCTTTAGAAAGGAATGGAACTATCCGTGAGCACATAGAATTCCTGGCTGTAGACGGAAGCGCTATTATTGGTTTGCCGCCTTTGCTTCTTGAAGCTCCGCGTATAAAATCAAGCTGGCCGCCGAAACCGCTGTAGAATTTTGGCCCTATTGAGTCGGCACAAACTTGCCCTGTTAAATCAACTTCAATAGCCGAATTTATTGCTACCATCTTTTCATTCTTTGCTATAATGAACGGATCATTTATATAATGGGAAGGATGAAATTCCATTATCGGGTCATTATCAATGTAATCAAAAAGTTTTCGTGTACCTAACACAAAGGAAGATGTTATTTTCCCTTTGTGAAAAGTTTTTCTTTCGTTTGTAATTATCCCGTCTTCAATCAAGTTGATTACGCCATCCGAAAACATTTCCGTATGAATTCCTAGATCTTCTTTATCTCTAAGATAATGTAAGACTGCGTTTGGTATGTAGCCGATACCAAGCTGCAAAGTTGAGCCATCCTCGATGAGAGAACTTATATTCATACCGATTTTTTCGTAGATGTCTTTTTCTTCTTCAGATAAATCCTTCTCATTATGTCTAAATTCATTTAAAGGTTGATCAACTTCAACACAATAATCAATTTTATCAATATGTATAAAAGAATCTCCCAGGGTTCTCGGCATTTTTGGGTTTATTTGTGCTATTACAATCTTAGCACATTCGGTTGCGGTCTTCGTACATTCCACGCCAACTCCAAAGCTGCAGTAACCGTATTTATCGGGTGGAGAAACATTTATTAGAGCAACATCAATAGGTAAAATATTGCGCAGAAAAAGATAAGGTATTTCAAAAAGGAACACGGGGGTGAAATCAGCTCTCCCTTCATTTATAGCTTTTCTAACATTTTTGCCAATGAAAAGCGCATTATGTCTGAATCTTCCGGCCATCTCCGGTGTAGAATAAGGAGAAATCCCTAAAGTTAACAAATGAATTACTTCAACATTTTCCAAACGTTTGTCGAGATTACACATTGCATTTAACAGAACATCGGGAGTGGCACAACCCGGGTGAACATACACCCGCTGGTTGGATTGAATTGTATAAACAGCTTTTTCTGCAGAGCATAATTTGGATTTATATGAGTCTATCCATTTCATAAACTTTTTGCCTCATTATAATAAGTTTTTTGCTATAATTTTATTGATATTATGGAGGCAAAGTACATACCATAAAAAAGCTTAATCTAAAGATGAAATAATAAACATTTATTTTAATATTTTTGCACAAGGTGGAAATAAAAAACAAATGTTCCCAGTGTTGAGAAATAATTATCTTTTAATAATGGCGAATAATAATTATTTTACCATATATTTATGTGCCGGTCACCTTAAAGGTGACTGGCATATGTCTAAATTGATTATGTGAATTATTTACCGGAAGGCGATTGGTTATGTTCAAATTTGATATGAAAAAATATAGGAAGTATAATGTTCCCGGTCCGCGATATACAAGCTATCCTACAGCTCTGCTATTTAATAATACTTTTACATATAATGACTATTTGGATGAAATCAAGGTAAGCAGGAAAGATTCAACACAGGATTTATCACTTTATTTCCATCTCCCGTTTTGTGATACTCTTTGTTATTTCTGCGGCTGCAATATGATTATTACAAGAAACAGGGATAGAATAAAAAAATACCTGGATTATTTAAAAAGAGAAATCGATTTTATAAAAGAATACGCCGTAGACAGCAAAAAGGTTATACAGCTTCATTGGGGCGGGGGAACACCAACTCATCTTTCACCGCAAGAAATAAATGAACTTGCATCATATATTCAGAAAACTTTTTCATTTAAAGATAATGCAGAAATCAGCTGTGAAATTGATCCGCGTGAGTTAACAAGAGAACATCTTGCAGCTTTAAGAGAAAACGGATTTAATAGGATAAGCTTAGGCGTGCAGGATTTTGATATAAAAGTCCAGGAAGCTGTAAACAGGATCCAGCCTGATAATGTAACAAATCAAACCGTTGAGTGGATAAGAGACTTAGGCTTTTTAAGCATGAATATTGACTTAATGTACGGTTTGCCTTTTCAAAGTCTCGAATCCTTTAGCAATACTTTGGACAAAGTTATAAAAATATCACCGGAAAGAATTGCTGTCTTTAATTATGCACATGTTCCCTGGATGAAAAAACATATGGCTTTAATAAATGCAGACGATTTACCATCTGCAGAAACAAAGTTAAATATATTACAGCTTACAATTGAAAAGCTGACCGAAGCCGGGTATATTTTTATAGGGATGGATCATTTTGCAAAACCTGATGATGAATTATCCATTGCGCTTAATGAGAAGAAAATGTACAGGAATTTCCAGGGTTACAGCACTTATCCCGATACTGATTTATTTGCAATGGGAATTACCGGGATTAGCCAGGTGCAGGATATTTTTGCGCAAAATTATAAAACGGAAAATGAATATTATAATGCTCTGGATAATAATTTATTACCTACCGCAAAAGGATACCGTTTAAGTTTAGATGACAGGATTAGAAGATATGTTATTATGAGGTTGATGTGCGATTTTGAATTAAATTTTCCTGTTGTAGAAAAGAAATTTAATATAAACTTTAAAGATTATTTTTTTAATGAATTGCAGCGTTTTGATGAAATGGAAGCGGATGGGCTGATAAAATTAAATAGCGGTAAATTGGAAGTAACCGAAATGGGCAGATTGCTGATCCGAAATATTGCAATGAAATTTGATGCATATATTGATAATAACAAAGAAGTTACTAAGTATTCGAAAACTATTTAATAATTAAAATTATTTTTAATAATTTTTAGGGAAACATATCTTTAAATTCATATCAAAAGAATTTCATTAAATCTGTAAATATTTTTTTCGAGAAGATTTTTATAATTATATTTTCAAATTGAATTTTTTGTTTTTACAAGTCTTAAAGGTTATTATTTAGTATCGGAGCAGAAATGTATAAATTTTTAGGTACCTATCACGTAGTTCCTTCCCTCCCTAAAAACCTGGAAAAGTTAAGAGAAATTGCCTATAACCTGAATTGGTCGTGGAATCCGGATGCGAGAGAATTATTCAGAAGACTGGATAGAGATTTATGGGTGGAGACAAACCATAACCCTGTAATGATGCTTGGAAACATGAGCCAGAGCCGTCTTGAAGATGTTTCTCATGATGATGGGTTTTGTTCTCATTTGAACAGGGTTTATAATTCACTTCAGGAATATTTGAAAGAAAAGACATGGTATCAAAAATCCTATGAAGACAGCGGTTCATTTAATATTGTTTATTTCTCTGCAGAATTCGGCTTAACCGAATGTTTGCAGAATTATTCCGGTGGGCTGGGAGTTTTAGCCGGGGATCATTTAAAAGCTTCAAGTGATTTAGGTATTCCATTAATTGGAATCGGGCTGCTGTATAAAGTCGGTTATTTCCAGCAGTATTTAAATTCGGATGGCTGGCAGCTTGAAAGATATGAAATAAATGATTTTGATAATCTTCCGATGCAGCGTGTTCTGAATAAAGATGGCGAATCTTTAATAGTATCTGTTACATTTTTCGATAGGGAAGTATTCTTCCAGGTCTGGAAGATACAGGTTGGCCGAGTACCGCTTTTCTTGCTGGATACCAATATTAATTTAAATTCCGAAACCGACAGGAAAATTACCGAAACATTGTACGGCGGTAATGTTGAAACAAGAATTCAGCAGGAAATAATTTTAGGTATCGGCGGAATAAGAACCCTTCATGCAATGGGTACTAAACCAATGGTTTGTCATATGAATGAAGGACATTCGGCTTTTCTATCCCTTGAAAGAATGAGGCTCTTAATTCAGCAGTCGGGTTTAAGTTATAAAGAAGCAAAGGAAATAGGATATTATTCAAATATATTTACAACCCACACTCCTGTACCTGCAGGAATAGATGTTTTTTCAAATGAGCTGGTAGAGAAGTATCTTGGTTCATATTATAAAAATGAATTAAAAATATCAGGCGAAGAATTTTATTCTCTCGGTACTATTTACAAAGATAAACAGTCAAGTGTTTTTAATATGGCTCATCTGGCTATGAACACTGCTGGCTATGTAAACGGTGTAAGTAAGCTGCATAGTTCAGTCTCAAAGAAGATGTGGGTTTCCGGTTATAGGGGTGTTCCTTTTAATGAAATTCCCATCGGTCATGTTACAAACGGAATTCATATTCGTTCTCACATATCCAGGGAAATGGAACAATTATTTATTCAATATTTGGGTGAAAAGTGGATTGAGAATCCTTCTTTAAAAGAACTCTGGGAAAGAGTAGACCGGATACCCGATGAAGAATTGTGGCGGACTCATGAAAGAAGAAGAGAAAGGCTCGTAGCTTTTGCAAGAAGCAGGCTAAGAAAGCAAATAATATCCAGAGGCGGCAGCCAGGCTGAAATTGAAAGAGCAACCGAAGTCTTAAATCCGAGTGCTCTAACAATTGGTTTTGCAAGGAGATTTGCAACTTACAAAAGAGCAACATTAATTTTTAGAGATATTGAACGTCTCTCTGATATTATTAACGATAAGGAATACCCGGTTCAATTTATTTTTTCGGGGAAAGCCCATCCTAAAGATGATGAGGGAAAAAGACTTATTCAGGAGATTGTTCAAATTGCAAAAGAAGACCGGTTTAGAAGGAAGGTTGTCTTCATTGAAAATTATGATCTAAATGTAGCAAGATACCTGGTTGAAGGATGTGATATCTGGCTTAATAATCCGCGAAGACCTTTGGAAGCAAGCGGAACTTCAGGGATGAAAATTATATCAAATGGTGGATTAAATTTCAGCATTCTTGACGGTTGGTGGGACGAAGGTTTTGACCCGGAAGTGGGATGGAAAATCGGAAACGGAGAAGAATATATCGATCCTGATTACCAGGATGAACTGGAATCAAGACAATTTTATAATACACTTGAAAATCAAATTGTACCTTTGTTTTATGCACTCGGCGAAGATAAGTTGCCGCGCGGCTGGATCTCTATGGTTAAAAGCTCAATGAAAAAATTGGGTCCTTTCTTTAATACTCACAGGATGGCCCGTGAATATTTTGAAAAATACTATGCCCCCTCGTTTAAAAAGAGAAGCATATTAATTGAAAAGGAAGGAAATACGGTAAAAGAGCTTGCCAGCTGGAAAGAGAGAATAAAACAAAATTGGTCACAGATTAAAGTGATAAATACATTAACAAATGGAAGTCCCAAGCAGGTTTTTGTGGGAGAAGATTTCCCGGTTAAAGCAGAAATTGATCTCGGTAATTTAACCCCTGAAGATGTTGAGGTTCAATTATATTTTGGCCCTGTAGATAAACAGGATGATCCAAATTACAGCACTACTGTAATTATGAATTCCAATTCAAAAAAATCGAACGGATATTACCTGTATACCGGGAATATAGTTTCTCAAAGCAGCGGGCAAAAAGGATTTACAATAAGAATTGTTCCGAAAAATAATTTACTTATAAATCCGTTTGAACTTGGTGTTGTTTATTGGGCTAATTAAATATGAATTGATAGCGATGAGTTTCATGCTCTTTGCTTATTTATGCCGAAATCAAGAGCAAATCCTTCGACAATTTCGAAAATTCAAAACCTATCTCCTTAAAGATTGATTTTATTAATGCGTAGTGATCTTGTATTAGTAATCACAAGAAAAAATGTAGATTATACCAAGATTATAATAGAGTCTTTTTAAAAAATCTGCAGATAGAAATTTAACAGCGGCATATTAAATATGTCTGCTAAGATCAATTGAAGTTTCCTGAATTCCTTTTAGTATCAAAGTCCCATTTTAAAAGCAAGTAACAAATATTTACAAATAAGGGAAACCAAATAAAATGAACATTTTTAAATTATTATTGATCACTATAACGTGTCTTGCAATTAGCGGGATACAGGTGAATGCTCAAACTGAAAAAAAAGTATCTGTAGCAAAAATATTAACCGATAATATAGATACGTCCTTATTAGAACCACAAAAATCAATAACACAAGGTACAGTAACTGTAGAAGGTAATAACATAAATTATGAAGCAATAGCCGGAACAATTATATTAAAGGACTCAGTAGATAAACCAACATGCAGTATGTTTTACGTAGCGTATTTTAAATCGGGCGTAACAAATGAAAATGAAAGGCCTGTTACTTTTATATATAACGGCGGTCCCGGTAGTTCTTCTATTTGGCTGCATATGGCAGCCTGGGGCCCAAGGCGTACTTATTTGGAAGATACCTCGAGAGTAAGCGCTCCGTACAAAACCGTAAACAACGATTACAGTCTATTAGATGCGAGCGACCTAATTTTTATAGATGCACCGGGAACAGGATTCAGTAAAATTTTAACAAAAGACAAAGGCGGTATAGGTAAGCCTGAAGATTTTTACAGCGTTGATCGGGATGCTAATGCTTTTGCTCAATTCATTAAAAATTTTTTATCCGCTTATAATCGCTGGAATTCGCCGAAATATTTATTCGGAGAAAGTTACGGTACTTTCCGTTCCGCTGCTGTTTCCAATATCCTGGAAATCAAAGATAATGTGGATCTCAACGGGGTAATTCTGCTTTCGCAGATACTGGATTTCGGAAATACAACTGATTTGGTCACCGAAAATCCGGGCAATGATTTAGCTTATGAACTAGCATTGCCATCTTGTGCTGCTACGGCTTGGTATTATCATAAACTGCCAAATCATCCGGAGAAATTGGAACCGTTTCTTAAAGAAGTGGAAGATTTTGCTATGAATGAATATGCCCTTGCATTAAATAAAGGCTCAATGCTCGATACGGCAGCATTTACACATATTGCAGAAAAGCTGCATCAATATTCGGGTTTACCCGTTACGTATATTCGAAGAGCAAATTTACGTATTACCGGTTATGATTTCGAAAAAACATTGTTGGCAAATGATGATCGCATAACCGGTAGATTAGATACACGCTATCCGGGACTTAGCATGGATCCGTTAGGTGAGTTTCCTTTGTATGATCCACAAGCTGCAACGATCAGTTCGGCCATAACATCTACATTCAACAATTATGTTCGTACAACATTGAACTTTAAGGAAAAAACAAATTACGTAACCGAAACAGCTTTATGGGAAAAATGGGATTACAGGCACCTTGCTGTTCACCAGGCTTTTGGTGATAAGTATGATAACTTATTTCCCAATGTAATGCCCGACCTGGCATCAGCAATGATATATAATCCCAAAATGAAAGTGATGTTAAACTTGGGATATTTCGATTTGGCAACGCCTTATTTCGAAGGTGTTTATGAAATGCACCACCTTCCAATGCCGGTTTCCCTGCAGAAAAATATATCTTATGCATTCTACGAATCAGGGCATATGGTTTACCTCCACCCTGAATCGCACAAAAAACTGCACGACAACGTGGTTAGGTTTATTGCTGATACACATTAAAAAATAATTATGCCGGTTAAAACCTTACGGTATGATGCTTACTTGATTTATTACAATATCATCTTCATTAATAAATGCATAATTTGTCAATCTTCGACCAAGCTTAGATTGACAAATTTCAATTATCTACCTGTATAAATCCGTATCCAGGTCATCATCATCTTCTTCTTTTGAAGAAATGGAAAACATAGAGCTTAGCATATCTTTAAATTGAAGACCGTTCTCAAGCCGGAATTTACTTAACATGGAGTATTCGGAAAGTCCGTGCAGTATAAACTCCATCAATAACAATTGATAATTCCCGTTTAATTTCGGATGATATTTTTTAACTATATCCTTTAACCCGGGCACATTATTTAAAGTTTTTTCATATTCCTTTTCCGTAACATTATTCATTATATCAACCATGTTCCCTTTGTTGAACCAGTTTATAATTTCCTGGTAAGGATTGGATTGCTGGCTCTTTTTTATTTTATCGGGCGTAGGAAAATAGTTTTCGAATAAACCGCGAATAGCTTTGCCTATTAAAATATGCGCTACTTTGGATGGTCCTTCCTGCTCACCTTCATAAACAAGTTCTATCTTTCCCGTTATTGATGGAATAACTCCATACAAATCAGAAATTCTCAGGTGAGCTTCATGCTCATTATTAATTATCATACGCCTTTCGGCAGTACTGATAAGATTCTCGTAAGCAGAAATTGTTAACCTCGCAGATACGCCGCTCTTGGCATCTATATATTCGCTCTGCCTTGCTTCAAAAGCAATTTGCTCAATTAAGTCATTCAATAATTCGCTTTCTTTTATAGACTCTTTCTGTTCCTTCGTAAGCATCGATTCCTGAGCAGTAATCTGTCTTGATATGTGAACAGATTTTGGGTAGTGAGTCAATATCTGGCTGTCGATTCTATCTTTTAACGGAGTTACAATCGAACCACGGTTTGTATAATCTTCAGGGTTTGCCGTAAACACAAATTGAATGTCGAGTGGAAGTCTTATTTTAAAACCTCTTATTTGAATATCATTTTCCTGGAGAATATTAAAAAGGGCTACCTGAATCCTGGCCTGTAAATCCGGCAATTCATTAATTACAAAGATAGAACGGTGCGAACGGGGAATTAATCCGAAATGAATCACCCGCTCATCGGAATAGGGAAGTTTAAGTGATGCAGCTTTAATAGGATCGACATCACCGATTAGATCTGCGACGGAAACATCCGGGGTAGCTAACTTTTCCGTGTATCTTTCGGACCGGTGAACCCATTCAATCTTAGTATCATCCCCGTGTGCATTAATTAAGTCTTTTGCTATTCTTGATAAAGGATGAAGCGGATCATCGTTTAATTCCGAACCTGCAACGATTGGAATATATTCATCAAGCAAATTGATTAGAAGACGTGCAATTTTAGTTTTAGCCTGTCCTCTCAATCCAAGCAGAATAATGTTATGCCTTGATAAAATAGCGGTTTGAATATCGGGAATAACGGTTTCTTCATATCCGATAATTCCGCCGAAAGGATTTGTTCCTTTTTTTAGTGAACAAATTAAGTTGTTTCTTAACTCATCTTTTATTGATCTGCTTTTATAACCGCTTCCTTTTAATTCGCCTAAAGTATGAATTGATTTAAAATCCATAAATATATTATACTCCGTTATTATTTAAATAAATGAAAAATGTTAGAAAAGAGAAAAGATTATTTCAGGCGTTTTCGTCTATTCCTGATATAATCTTCAAAAATATAATCGCCTAATCCTGTTAAACTGCTGTAAAAAGCTCTGCCGTTGTTTGTCTTGGTAAATTCTCTAACAAACTGTTGAAGATAAGGATCCCTGGCTATCATAAATGTGGTTATACTAATTCCTAATTTCCTACATTTTGCTGCCTGGTCTAAAGTTCTGTTTACAATTTTTCTATCCAGACCAAAACTATTTTTGTAATATCTAAGCCCTTCTTTTAAGCATGTTGGTTTACCGTCTGTAATCATAAAAATTTGTTTGTTGCTTGTTTTCCTTCGTCTCAAAATGTCAATAGATAATTCCAAACCGGCAACTGTATTTGTATGATACGGTCCGACCTGTAAATAAGGCAGGTCTTTTATTTCAATAGGCCATGAGTCATTTCCAAATACAATTATATCCAGAGTATCTTTGGGATACTTTGTAGTAATGAGTTCCGATAAAGCCATTGCCACTTTCTTTGCCGGAGTTATCCTGTCCTCGCCGTAAAGTATCATCGAATGGGAAATATCAATCATCAAAACAGTTGAAGTTAAAGCTTTGTAATCCCGCTCTTCAACTTCAAGATCATCTTCAGTTAGATTAAAATCATCAATACCATGATTAATCTGGGCATTTTTAATTGAATCGGTCATGTCAATTTGTTCCATAGAATCGCCGAAATAATATTCCCGCCTGTCGGAAGTTTTTTCATCTCCAAGCCCGGAATAAGGTGTTCTATGATTTCCTCTACTGGTCTTTTTCAGCTTTCCAAATATTTCTTCCAAAGACTGCTTCCGTATTGATTGTTCGCTTTTAGCCGTAAGAATAAAAGTGGAACCGTCCTCGTTTTCCTTGATATAATTTTTATCCTTCAAATCATCAATAAAATCTCCCATACCGTATTCATTACCGGTTAATCCGTATTTCTGGTCTAATTGATTCATCCAGTTGAGCGCTTCGGAAATATCGCCGGAAGTGATAGTTAACAGCTGAAGAAAAATCTTGAGCAAATCTTCAAACTTGGTTTTTCCGCTGTTATCCGGTATATATTGTGTGAATCTATTTCCAAGCATAATTTTATTGAACTTTTAGTTTTATATATTAACGCAAAAATTTATGATAAATATAATCTATTTCAAGGAAAAAATAATTGAAATTACCTTCGGTGTGTTCTACGTTATAAAGGAAAAATAGATAATATTTTCTGTATTTTTTTTATTAAAAAACTGTTGAAAGGCCAAATTATTTCTTCAAAATCTCAACCATCTTTTGAGCATATTTATTTTTGGGAGTAATCTGTAATACTTTCCTAAAATTCCTTAAAGCCAGGCCTTTATTCCCGTCGTAATAATAAGCAGTTGCTAAAGTTGAAATTATCCTTGGATCCCCCGGATATTCTAAATTTAATAATTTAAAGAATTTTATTGTTTGGATGGGTCTATTAATGTTTAATAAATCGGAACCGAAGAGGAGCAGCTCTTCTTTATTATTTCTGAATAGACTATTTGTATCTTTTTCCAAATTATGATAAAAGGCTATTGCAGAATCAATATTTGTCCTTAAAGTTAAATGAAGAAGAGAATCAGCTAAAGAAATTTTTATACTATCATATTTCATCCCCATAGAGATCGATGCTAGCTGGATTGCGGGATCTTCAATATCCCTGTCTTTTAGATTTATTAAGCTTACTGCTGCAGATGCAGATTTCGGGAAAACTACAAAAAAAGAACTGAATCCTGTTCCGTTTCCTGCATGAGAAAAGAAACCTTCGCCGTCATTGGTGATGTTTGTACTGAATCCTAAACCATATGAAACTATAGTTCCATTGATCAGTTTAGTCGGTACCAGCATAGTATCTAAAGTTGCCGGTTTAATAAAAGTTCCGGTAATTAAGCTGTTGGCAAACTTAAGCAGATCTTCTGCGGTTGAAATAAGTCCGCCCCCCGCATATTTAATGCTGAGATCGGCCAATGGGGCATTTTCTAATCCCCTGTATTCATCTTTTTCATAACCATGTGCACGGTTAAAAACAATATTTTTTTGTATCTCGGCAAAAGTAGATGTCATTCCTGCCGGTTCAAAAATAAATTTTTTTAGATAGCCGTTATAATCCATCCCGCTTACATCTTCAATAATTGCGGCCAATAAATTATATCCTAGAGTTGTGTACTGGAATTTCGTCCCGGGCTGAAAGCTCAACGGATCTTCCATCATAACACGCAGGGCTTCCCTGGTTGTATTATAATGCTCTTTGCTGTTAAATTCTCCGGGAGTTTTGTAATTCCTGATACCGGATGTATGGTTTAATAATTGTCGAACGGTAAACTTCCACTTTTTTCTCGGGAAGTAGGGGACGTATTTAAGCGCATCCTCGTCTAAATTTATTTTTCCTTTTTCAACCAATTGCATTACGGCAACTGCAGTAATAGGTTTGGATATGGAAGCAATCCGGTATATTGTTTTTGGATTTGCAGGTATGGTATTTTCAAGATCCGAATAACCGGTTGCACCTAACCAGAATATTTTTCCTTTTGAAAGAACCCCGGCTGAAATGGAAAGAACATTTTTTAATCTTTTATAATCTGAAATATATTTATCAAGCTCCTGTTTTATATCTTGTGCAAAAGAAAAATTGTATATTAAAAAGAAAAGTGATGTTAGATGTAAGAGTTTAAGATAGGTTCCCGTCATTGTAGAAAATATTAAAAGAGGCTGCCAAAAATAGGGCAGCCTCTAAATTAAGTTTTATTTTTTAGTAGTAAGCGGAATTCTTTTTTCTAAAATATTATCAATAATTTTATAATCTTTAGCTTCTTCCGAAGATAAGAAATAATCTCTATCACAATCTTTAGTTATTTGTTCCATAGATTTACCTGTATGGTCAGCTAAAATTTTATATAAAGTATCTCTTGTTTTTAACATTTCTTTTGCGTGGATTTCAATATCGGAAGTTTGTCCCTGCAGTCCGCCAACCCATGGCTGGTGTATTAAAATTTTTGAATTAGGCAAAGCAGTTCTTTTACCTTCAGCGCCGCCGGCAAGTAAGATTGCACCCATACTTGCAGCCATTCCAACGCAAATGGTAGCTACATTCGGTTTAATATATTTCATAGTATCATAAATTGCTAACCCTGCTGTTACGCTGCCGCCGGGTGAATTTATATATAAGTTTATATCTTTTTCGGAATCTTCCGCTTCTAGAAATATCAACTGGGCTATAGTTAAACTTGCAACATGATCATCAATAGCGGTACCAAGAAATATAATTCTCTCTCTTAATAAGCGGGAGTAAATATCCATCCCTCTTTCGCCGCGGCCGGTTTGTTCAATTACATACGGCACTAACTGGTTGTAAATTTCTACTTTTTTGTTCATTTAGAATCCTTTTCTTCTTTTTGTGAATATTTTTCGGGGTCTACTTTTTTAACCGTATTTTTTTCTTTCAAAAAATCAAACAGCTTCTGCTCTAAAAGAGTATTCTGGTAGTTGGGTGATTTATAATAATTAATCAGCTTTTCTTCACTCAAGCCGGTAGTTACAGCTTCTTTCTTTGCAAGATCTTTAAGCGTCTCTTCGGCTATCTCCATATTTTCTTTCTTCTGAATTTCGTTTTTTATTAAGAACCATTTCACTTCCATTTCTGCAAAAGGCATAAGCCTGTTCCTGGCTTCTTCACGGTTATATAATTTGTTCCCTTCTTTCTTTGCACGTTCTTCCTCATTTTTTATTAAGTCCTGGAGAAGGTTCTGGATTAAAGTTTTAGGCGGAACAAAATCGTTATTTTTAACAATTAAATTAATCAGTTTGTTCCTGAGAATGCTGTCGTTCTGCCTGTCGTAATAGTCCTGTAAGTCTATTCTAATGTTATCTCTTAAATCCGTCTCATCTGTAACTTTATCTTTTGTTACTTTTTTAATTAATTCTTCTGTTAACTCAGGCAGAATATTCTTTTTAATTGATGTAACCGTTGCAGAAAATTTTAATATTTCCTGGCTTTTTTCTTTTTCTGCTTCTTCTTTTGCCGGAGGGTTTTCATTCTTAAAAGTGAATGTAAAGGTATCACCGACTTTTTTCCCTTTGGCATTTTGTATAAGCTCCGAGTTAACCCTTTGATCTGAAAGGTCTACTTTAATATTCTGCTTCTCGAATTTTTCAAAGGGAGTTCCGTCATCATTTATCCTCTGCATGTCTATATCAATTACAAAATTATCATCTTCTCCAACTACCTCCGCATCTTCCTGTACGGCATTAGCCTGCTTTATATATTTAATTTCCTGTTCGATCTCTTCATCTTTTACATTGAAATCAGGGATTTCAATTTCCTGCCCGGTATAATCTTTAACTTCCAAAACCGGGTAAGTTTCAAACTGGACTTTAAAATGTAAATCTTCATTAGGATGGAAATGGAGATCCGTCATTGTCGGCTGCCCGATCGGCATTATCTCTTTTTCTCTCGCAATTTCCCAGAAACGGTTATTCGCAACTTTCTCGGAAGCTTCATATTCGAGTGCATCGCCGTACATCTTTTTAATAATAGAAAGGGGAGCTTTCCCTTTCCTGAACCCGGGGAGCTGGATATTCTTGGTCTTCTTTTTTACTTCGGAATCAATATCTTCTTTAACTTCATTATATGATAAAGTAACTTCCAGTTCTTTTTCGGAAGTTGTTAAATCGTTTACCTTTGTTTCCAATAGTACCTCTTGTTAAATGTTAAAATTCAATCCTGAATGCTTCATTGATTTGAGCCATAAGCTCATCGGCTTTTGGCCGGAAATGACTGAATGGAATCTACTCATTTATCCATTCAAACATTCAGTAAATTATTTGGACGCAAATATCAAAATTTTATTTAAAAATAGCCTATTAACTACAAATTTGCCTACAAATAACTAGACTTTAAGATGGCTAAAATAAGGTTTTTCGGGGTTAAAAAAAAGGAAGGGGGGAAGTAGGGGAATGGAGAAATTGGGAAGTGGAGAAGTATGTCGTCAAGAATTATCCGTTAAAGGAGAATAGGAACCCCTGCCAATGGTAGCTTCAATCCTTAATTGTAAATTGTCTTTAATAGTATCCCCCTTATCATTTTCCCATAATAAAAATGAATAATGATTAATATCGAAGTGGACTTTTTGTTCTTCAAAATACTTCTTATTACAAAGATAAATTACCGGTAAACCCAAACCTCTTGCAAATCCAGCCTCATAATAAACACCATAGCTATTTTCTGTAAGATCTGCAACGATAAATTTACTCTTTCTAATGCCCGCAACGATTCTATCGTCTATTAAGTCAAGGTGTTCTTCCATATCTACCCGGATAGGTTTCTATCCAGCATTAATTATTGCAGGTATGATATACTTATCATTGTAATCGATTAACTCAGGAAGAAATCTCATAGCAATACATGCTGATTGGCTATCTCTATTTGCTGATCGAAGTGAATAAATATGTTCCCATCCGCTAGGTGTAATTATCCATCTATTTTCGCTTAATTTAACCAAATAGTTTCTTGTTTGAGTTAAATAGATATCTAAAAGGAACTAAAAAGTCTTACAGGGCAGTCATGGTTCATACCATAACTGGGATCGGATTATTTATGTTTCTAATTGTTCCTGTCATGGAATGGTCCATAACAGGCAAGAAAAATGTTAATAAGTTATCCAAATGAAGTTTAGTTTCTGCTTGTTAACATCTTAATTTTTATTTTCATTTCTTTCTTAATCTTTCTCATTTCTTCAAATACTTCATCCTCACTGGTTATGCCTTTACGTTCAAGAATATTTATTAAAGCTTCCAGTTGAAGCATATAGAAAAATAGGAGTTCATCATCGATGGAGAGCTTTTCCTCATTTTTTAGGTTATGTTTAGAATTGTGATTATCCATTTTAAATACTAAGAAATATATTTTAGAAAAAATTAATTTATATTTTTACCTTTTTTTGTTTCCTCTCTCCTTATTAATCTTTTTCACTCCTTCAATTATTTCTTTCTCATTTGTTATGCCTTTTCGATCAAGAATACTCACAACCGCCTTCAATTTAATTAGATTTTGTGCCAGGAGTTTCAGTTCCTTTGTGGCTTTTCTCTCCCTTTCAGGGTCATATTTAGAATTGTTTTTTTCCACCTTAAATACAAAATAATATGTTTAGGGGAGTGAATCAATAAAATTTATAAAAGAAGTTAAAAAGTCTTACAGGGCAGTCATGGTCCATACCATGACTGAATTGGATTACATGTTTCAAATGTTTCCTGTCATGGAATGGTCCATGACAGTCAAGCTAAAGAACGAAGTGGAATCATGCAAACAGATCATGCAATCATGCAGATATACAATCACATCTTCACTCGGTTTCCGTCTTTGAGTGGTTCACGACAGCCTTAGGAAAAAGTCTTGGTTTTGCAGTGAAGAATGCCTCTAAAAGGGAAGTAATTGAAGTGCGAGAACGGGGACTCGAACCCCGACACCTATTACGGTACTAGATCCTAAGTCTAGCGCGTCTGCCAATTCCGCCATTCTCGCAGGTATATTAATCTAAAATTCAGCTCATTTTGGAGATTTCTCAGTAGCTTTGCTATTTTAAAATAGCACTTCAAAAATACTGTCAGTCTGAGCCTGTCGAAGACTGAAAACAGATTGAAATGTCATACTTCGACAAGCTCAGTATGACATTCAGTTCCTTTTTAATCATCCATTACAGTAT
>CAYUVK010000020.1:6072-56478 GCA_964448105.1 uncultured Ignavibacteriaceae bacterium | reverse complement strand
GAATTGAAAAAAAGTGATAATCCGAAAAGTGTAACGCTGTCCTGCGCATTAAATGAATTGTCAAAAAAAGAACAATACCTGGCATTTGAGCATCCCGGTATGAGATACGATATCGGAGCAAAATATGGCCTTCTTACCGCACAAATTGCATTGGCACTTAACGGAAAGGATAGGGACGTGGTTCTGTCAAAAATGCTTGAGCTGCTGGGGCAAAAAGATCTAAGCTATTTCAATAAACAGGTTGATTAAATTATACTTACCCAATGAGCAGTCTAATAGAATTAATAACATCTCAAAATCCCCGTGTAAGAAATAAATCCTTAGATGATTACTGTAAAGAATTATCATTAAGTGATACATTAAAAGAATGTGAAGCGCTGGAAAAATTTTGGCGTAAAAGCGATAATTTATATGAAAGGGTCCGTGCTTTATTTTTTCTTTATGCAATTTACAGGTTTCATTTACCTGAAAAAGGAATTAAAGCTGAGGGTTTAATTCCCTTCGAAGGATATGATCATCTTTTAAACAGAAGGTATGTTGAAGCAATTGATGTTTTTCGTAATTCAATTTTAAAAGATGGTTTAAATGACGGTATATCGAGTGCTCTTGCAAAGACATATCAAAGCTTAGGGTTCCAGACATTAGCCGATCAGGTTAGAAAGAGTGTAAGATCAATTAAAGGAAACAACTGGATGTTTAGGATTGGACATCCCGATGATCATCCTTTAAGAATAAAAAAAGAATTATTTGAAAATATTCAGGCGGCAAATTTATTCCCGGTTATACACGAGCAGACACCTGTGCGTATGGATTTATCTCACAGCGGCTGGAGCGACATATTTTTTTTAGGAATGGATTTCCCTCAAGGTGCAAGGGTTATTAATGTTTCGGTTAACTTATCTGTTCTCTCAGATGGAAAAAATAGTAAGCCGCAGCCGCCTATAGAAACTTATTTTAGAATAATCGATAAGCCTGTACTTAGATTGACAAGCGTTGATCTCGGTGCTACTTCAGAAATAAAAACAATAGATGAAGTTTTTGATTTTGCAAAAGATTATCTCGGTTTATTAAAAGCTGCAGTTATTGCTTCGGGGATTATTCCGCCAGGAATGGAAGGAGCTGATCAGCCGCTTTCTAAATTATTATCAAGTTTAACAAAACCAGGTTACGGGATTGAAATTGTAAGCAAAGTAAACAATATTCCCAAGGGTTCCCGCCTGGCAGTTTCAACAAATTTACTTGCCTCATTAATTTCGATCTGTATGAGAGCTACCGGGCAAATTAAAAATTTAAACGGTGAGCTGGAAGAAATTGATAGGAGAATTGTAGCAGCAAGAGCAATCCTGGGAGAATGGCTGGCTGGTTCCGGAGGAGGCTGGCAAGATAGCGGGGGAGTCTGGCCGGGAATGAAATTAATTAAAGGTGTTGATGCAGCGGAAGGCGACCCTGAATTTGGCGTAAGTAACGGCTGCCTGTTACCTAAACATAAAGTATTGAGTTATAATGATGTCTCTAAAGAAACACGAAAACTGCTTCAGAATAGCTTAATTATGGTTCACGGCGGTATGGCTCAGGATGTCGGGCCAATCCTGGAAATGGTTACCGAAAAATATTTGTTGAGATCTAAAGCAGAGTGGAACGGAAGAAAAAAGGCAATGGATATATTTGATTCGATATTGGAAGATCTCAAGAGTGGTAATGTTCAATCAATCGGTCAATTAACACAAAAGAATTTTTTCGGACCTATTCAGACAATTATTCCCTGGGCAACAAATTTATTTACGGAAAATTTAATAAAAGAAGTTAAAGAAAAGTATGGTCCGGATTTTTGGGGATTCTGGATGATGGGGGGAATGTCGGGCGGCGGTATGGGATTTATTTTCAATCCTAAAGTAAAAAAGAAAGCACAGGTTGATATCCAGAAATTAATGTCCGGATTGAAAAACGAATTAAAAGATTCAGTTCCGTTTGCAATGGAACCTGTTGTTTATGATTTTGAGATAAATGAAAAAGGTTCATATTCTGAATTATTAGAAAATGAAAAAGCTTTAATGCCGGGAGGATATTATTCAATTATTACACCCGGTCTATTAAAGAAAGAAAGCCATGAATTAAGTGCGATACAAAGGACCGAGCTGGAAGAATTAAGTTATATCGCACGCGGAGATAAAAATTATTCGGGGCTGCTGAATTCTTTATTTGATATAATCCTGCCGCAAAAAATTTCAAAAGCTGAAGAGAAAGAAAATCTTATAGATTTGTTAAAAAAATATGGTTTCGATTCTGTTCAGCATGAACAAATAAGATCCGATCTAAAAAGCGGGCGTATAGGTTTATCGCAAAATAGACTTCCGGTTAGCACTCAAATATCTGATGTTAAGGAAAACGATGTAATTGATATTTCTACTATAACTAAAGACAATTATAAAAAAGCAGGCCTTTCGGCATTGAAAAAAGGGGAAGCTGCTGTAGTGTCAGTTGCCGGTGGTATTGGAAGCAGGTGGACCAAAGGTGCAGGTGTTGTAAAAGCGTTAAATCCGTTTTGCAAACTGGATGGAAAACATAGAAGCTTTATTGAAATACATCTTGCAAAAAGCAATAAAATAAGTGAATTGTGCGGCAGGAAAATCCAGCATGTTATCACTACAAGCTATTTAACACATAATCCGATAGAATATAAATTAAGTAAAAATAAAAATTATAATTATAAAGGTCCGCTTTATTTATCTGCAGGAAAATTCATAGGTCTTCGAATGATTCCCATGAAGCGGGATTTACGTTACCTGTGGGAAGAAATGCCGCAGCAATTATTGGATGAACAAGCTCAAAAAGTATTGGAAAGTTTAAGGGCTGCATTGTTGAATTGGGTTGAGAATATGGGGCAGGGCTCGGATTATACAGATAATCTTGCTCATCAGTGTTTGCACCCGGTAGGTCATTGGTACGAAATTCCAAATATGCTTATAAACGGTACTTTGTTAAAAATGATTGAAGAAAATCCTAACCTTAAGTATTTAATGTCACATAATATCGATACGCTTGGAGCTAATTTAGAACCTGCTATTTTAGGATATCATATCTTGAATAACCAAACACTTTCCATGGAGGTAATAACAAAACGTATCGATGACAGGGGTGGCGGATTGGCCAGGATAAATGGAAATTTACGTTTAGTCGAAGGTCTTGCTTTACCGAAAGAAGAAATTGAATTTGATTTAACATTTTATAATACGCTTACTTCCTGGATAAATATAGATAAGCTATTGGAATTGTTCTCATTAAGCAGGAATGATTTAGGAAATGAGAAACTTGTTTTGGAATCTGTCCGGAGAATAGCTGCAAAAATGCCTACTTACATTACAATTAAAGATGTTAAAAAAAGATGGGGTAAAGGACAGGAAGATATTTACCCTGTTGCCCAGTTTGAAAAACTATGGGGCGATATGACTGCATTACCTTCCATGGATTGCCAGTATTTATTTGTACCGAGGTTCAGGGGACAGCAGTTAAAAGAGCCTGCACAGCTTGATGGCTGGCTGAGAGACGGATCCGCCGATCATATTAAATCATTATGTAAATGGAATTAAACTTCGTTTAAAAAATATTCCTAACTTTTAGTTTCTTTAAGTAGCGTCTGTAATTCTTTTAATTTTTCTTCCGGGATTAATTTAAGATTAGCAATTGAATTGTTCAATTCTTCCGAAAGATTCTCGAAAGATAATTTCCACTTCTCAAAAATCCTTTTATCATTTTGCATTACGGCTTTAATGCCAAGGTAGCTTATTAACAAAGGTTTTAATTGATTGTCTTCTAATATTTTTTCAAAAGATTCATCCTTATTAAAACCATAAAATCCAATATTCTGGGATTCCAGCAATTCATTATTTTTTGACCAAAACAGATGATTCCGAGAATAGTTTAACTTATCCTTGAAATTATCAAATGAAAGTAAATATTCTGCATAATAATTATTGAATAAAATCATTTTTGATAAAATGAGCAATCTGTCAGGTTCAAGCTGCCCCTTTAGTTCTTCCATTATATGTATTTCCATAAAACAATTTTCAATTGTAATTTTAAATTTATCATTTCCTATTGAGATATTAAATACTTTTATAAACGAGTTAAATATTTCTTTTTGAAATTCGTAATATATTTGGAAGTTTTTTGAAATATTATGAGATGATAATGAAGATTTCAAAATTTTTCGGAACGCAAGTCGCTTTTGCCAGGTTAGCAACTGCGTTTGCAGTAGTAAGCATTGGAGCAATTTCTATTGGTGCAATTGCAATTGGTGCTTTTGCTGTAAAACATATTGCAATCAGCAGCGGTAAAATAAGAAAATTATCGATTGAAGAGCTTGAAGTTGGAACGCTAAAAGTAAAAGAGCTGATAACGGAATCACAAAATAAAATATTGAATTAATTGTTTCGGTTTAATCAATTATTTATATATGCGTTATGTACGGATTCCTTTTTAGTAAATTCTGCAGCGTTTGTTAATATTTTAATATAAAACTAAATTTATATTCATAATTATTTCAACATAATAACGGTTATTAAATGGAAAATATTAATGAATTAAAATCTTTTGTTAAGCATTTATCTGATATAAGCGGGAAGATTATTAGAAGTTATTTTAGAACTAAAATTTCCGTCGATTCAAAAAAAGATTCTTCCCCTGTAACAATTGCAGACAAAAAAGCTGAAGAGATTATGCGGACTGAAATAATAAAAAAATTTCCAGATCATGGAATTATCGGGGAGGAGTTTGCTTCACATAATGAAAATGCCGAATATAAATGGGTGCTTGATCCGATAGACGGCACTGTGAGCTTTATTTGCGGTGCTATATCTTTCGGGACTCTTATCGGGTTACTAAAAAACGGTGAACCTATACTAGGAGTGATAAACCATCCCATTCTGAATGAATTTTTGATAGGTGATAATTCTTCCGCAGATTTAAACGGGGAAAAAGTGCAGGTAAGAAGTTGTAAAAATTTATCAGATGCAGTTTTATTAATAACCGATTACCCTAATATCGAAAAATACCAGGATATAAATAGATTTCATCAGCTTGTAAAGAAAGTAAGGTTTGTCAGGGGGTGGGGCGATTGTTACGGTTATTATCTGGTTGCAACCGGTTTTGCCGATATAAAGCTTGATCCTATAATGAACCTTTGGGATATGGCAGCTTTAATACCTATTATAAAAGGTGCTGGCGGAAAAATTACCGATTATCACGGAAGAAATCCTATTAAGGGAGACAGTATAATTGCAACTTCAGGCAATGTTCATGAAGAGGTGATTAAAATCTTAAATTGATTTGAAAAGGTGCAAATCAAAGTATTATTCTACAAAAATAAAAAAGCGATAAGTATTGCTCCGGCAGTAATTCCTGCCCATATTTTATAATTCTTTAAATTGAATATAAGCACGATTCCTAAAATCCATATTATAAGTAAAAGTAAATGCCGGAAATCAAACAATTCTGTTATTGGAAGAATTGTAGAGCCTATCCTGGTACTTAATTCATAAGATCTTTTTACCGGATTAAATACCATAACATTAGCTATCCATATCATTATAGTGAAAAGTGAAAGTTTTTTAATCTTTTGATTTTCATTGAAATAATCCAATCCTGTTCTTACACTAAAAAGTAAAGCGAGATATAAAGTAAAAAAGTAAAAACCCATTATAGAAGCAGGAACACTGCCTAAGTATTTTAAAGTTACTTTCCCGGTTTGCGGCAGATAATGTACATTTTTGTTTTTAAATACTTTTACTCTGTAATCGATTAATGTTGAAAGCGGCTGAGGTGGAATTTCTCCTGATAGAGTCTTACCGGAGAAATTCATCGGTTCAACATTCCAGCCGGAATTACTTCCCTTTTTTTTCCAGAGTATTTTTCCATTTAAACTATCTGCGTCTGTTTTTATAACTATTTTGTAACCGTCATTTCCCCTGTATATTTTATCAAATTTAAATGTTACACTTTTCATATTTATTCCGAAAGAACCGGTGATTGGATATTCGGGAGATGAGAACCTGTTCCAGAATGCGAAAAGAAAAGTAATAACAAATGCACCGAACCATAGTATGATTGATTGTTTCATATCAATTTCTATTAAAGATAGAATAATTATTTTTTGGATAATAAAATTAAATAAATTATAACTTATAATTTTGTTATTTGTTCAAATAAGTTATTAAAATGTTTTAAGGGATTAAATAATTGGAAATAAAAATAAAAAAATTTAAAACTGATGAAATACTTGCAGAAGAATTGGCTCTTAAATTAAAAGAAGAGATAGAAGAAAAATACAGAAGTAATGATAAGTTTTTTTTATCTCTTTCCGGCGGAAGCACCCCTAGATTATTATTTAAAATTCTTGCAGAACCTCGATTTGCTGAGCATATAAAATGGCAGAATTTGCATTTGTTTTGGGGAGACGAGAGATGCGTTCCTCCGGAAGACAGTGAAAGTAACTATGGAATGACTAAAAAGTTTTTGCTTGATAAAATCAAAACACCGGAAGAAAATATCCATAGGATAAAGGGAGAAGCTATACCTGAGGAGGAAGCATTACGCTATGCAGGGGAAATCAAAAATACAGTCCCTGTTAAAAATAATCTGCCAAGGTTTGATTGCATTTTACTTGGTATGGGTGAGGATGGACATACGGCTTCTTTATTTCCGGGAAGAGAGTTATATGCGGTTGCACAAAACATTTGCGGAGTAGCAGAAAAATCAATTACTGAAAACGGCGGGGTAAATATTCAAAAAAGAGTTTCATTGACAAAAGATGCGATTTGTAATGCCGAGCAAGTTATTTTTTTGGTAACCGGAAATAAAAAATCGAAAATCCTTTACGAAATAATTAATGAAGTTCCTATCAGCAAGAATTACCCGGCATCGGGAATTAAAAATATTCTCGGGTATTCGGAATGGTGGATTGATGAAGATGCTGCATTAAGTTTATGATTTATAAAGACGTACCAACTTTTATCCTAATGTTCACAAAAATAGATGTAATCCCAAATTGATCCTTATCTGTCATACCTAAAATTACTGAAGGACCCATTGCAAAAGCGCTGAAGCCCCATGCTTCGGCAATTTTCTGAACGAGTACATCCAAAACGTATTGCGGTTTACGGTAGTTACTGTGGATTAGCGCATCAAGCCTAAAATCGAAAGTACTTCCAGCCATAGACAATTCTCTGCCGGTATATCCAATATGCAATTCATCTAAATATTTTGCAAAATAAAATCTTCCTCTTGTAGAACCGAGAAAGCTTACCGGATAACGTAATTCCCAGTTAAAGTATGATCCCTGGATAATATTGATATGATTACTAAGAGTATCATTTTTCATATACAGAGCAATTGTCTCTTTCGAAGGCTTTTCGGAAGCATCGATATAACTTACTTCAAAGAAATTACCCAATGGAATGACATATCCTATTTCAAACCCGGATAGTGCATAAAGGTTGTTCCGGTTATTATCTTTTTTAATACTTGTAAAAGCATCATTATGTGTAAACCCACCTGCATAAAAACCCAAAATATGAAGCCGTGCTTCTAAGAAATTAGTTTCAAGAGGACCTGAATATTGAGTTCCGAATCCAAATGAAATTCCAAGATCATTTTTAATAGGTATTCCGAACCTTTCACCTCCAAATAACTGTATAAAAGGATTTATATAACCTAAAGTTGGTGAGATTTGGTAATAACTTGGGGGAGAGAAAATCTTGCCCAAATTAAGTCTGTTAATAACTCTTGTAAAAATACTTGTATATGTAATGTTCTCTTCTAAATTAATTTTAAATGGATATATTTGAATTTTTGCTCTTGTTTCAGGCTTGAATGCTAGAAAAGGATAGAGTGTCCCTTTGATAGAAACAGTTTGATTATTTGGATCACGTAAATCTACAATAATTTCTGCTTTCGGGTCCGGCGGATCTATAAATACTTCCTGTTGGATATGAATAAAAAGGCTGTCATCAAGGGGTTCCATTTGATAATATAAAATGGGCTCTTCCTCCTGAGCTAAAACGGAATTAGATGTATAGCAAATAAAAATAAAGAAAAGGCTGAAAAAAATTTTTCCCTTAAGCATTCGTAATCATCCTCAATGTAATTAAATTTATAATGATGTTCCCAATTTTATTCTAGCATTTAGAAATAAAGTAGTTATACCAAAACCGCCTGACTTTGTTATAGAGCACATAACAGATGGACCAACCGCAAAAGCACTAAATGCCCATTTATCAAATATCCTTTGAATTAGTAATTCAAATAAGTATTCCGGTTGTCTTACATCACTATGCGTCATTGCATCAAACCTGAAATCAAAAGTACTTCCTCCTAAGGATATTTCCCTTCCGGTAAAACCAAAGTGCAGTTCTCCAAGAAATTCTGCAATATAGAACTTACTTCTTGTAGAGCCCAAGATACTTACAGGGTATCTTAATTCCCAGCTTACGTAATCGTGTGTGATCACTTTGGGTGAATACTTTGTGGTATCTTTTCCAATATAAGAATTAACTGTTAATTTATTCGGAGTTTTAACTAATCCCTGGTAGCTGATTTCAAAAAAATTTCCAAGTGGAAGAATATAGCCCGCTTGATAGCCTAATCCCGGTGTATAAAGATTATTAAAGCTTGTTCCGACATTCAGTAATTCTGTTATTCCATCTGCAGAACTGAAAACACCAAATTTAAATCCTAAGATATGGAAATTAGCTTCAATCCAATTTGTTTCGACTGTACCGGAATAAGGGGTTCCTACACCTACGGATATACCTATATCGGATTTTATCGGCATTCCCAGTCTTTCACCTCCAAATAGTTGAAAAAAAGGATTTATATAATTAAGAGTTGGTGAAATTTGGTGTAAAGTTGGAGGTGAAGTAATTTTGCTTAAATTTAAATTTTTCACAACCTCTGTGAATACACTTCCGAAATTAATTTGATGCTCCAAATTTATTTTAAATGGGTATGTTTGAATTCTTGCCCTGGTTTCTGGATCAAATGCAAGAAAAGGGTATAAAGTACCTCCAATTGAAACAGTCTGATTATTCGGGTCACGTATATCAACTATTATTTCAGCTTTAGGATCCGGGGGATTAATAAATACTTCTTCCTGGATTTTTACAAACAGGCTGTCATCAAGCGGTTCCATTTGAAAATATCTAACCGGTTCTTGTTCCTGTCCGAAAACAGTACTGAAGGACAACAAAAAAAACAACAACAGAAAAAAAATATAAGGAGGAAGATTTTTCATTTAATGATTTTTCTTACCCGGTTACCTTGAAAAATCAGTAAAATAAAAAGAATCTCCTACTTGAACTCTATCTTTGGATATCTCATCAACAACAGTAAAAAAGAAGTTGACTTTGTATCTACCATCGGCATCTCTAAGAGTTTTATTCCGGTCCAGCCATTGATCAAATCTGCTTTCTGTTGGAGCTATATTTAATGAAACATTATAAACAAGATTACCATTACTGTCTTTTTCCGGCTTTGAAACCGATATTGGACCTGAATAATTTACTTTCAGTTGATCCGGTCTTTCATCAATAATTGTTACTTTAAATACGGTTATCCTTTGAAGATCCCGAACATAAATATCGGATGAATTCATTTTGGTCGTAACATTTTCAATTTTTACTTTTGGCGGTTTATTCGGAAGAACTTTTATTCTCTGTTCCTGGCTGCCGAATTTTACAACAACCTCTTTTTGGTTTGTTAAATTGAATATTTTCTCTCCGCCGGGCGGAATAACAACTAAAGGATTATTCATATCGCTTGGATCATATATCCCTGACGGTACACTCCCGTTGTTTTTCGCTTTATTCCACGTATACTGAATAAAAGTCTGGTCAACAGATAAAGGTGACTGCATTATAGTCTGTTCTTTTACCGGTTCTTCTTTTGGAGGTTCTTCCTTAGGTGGAATTTCTTTTATCTTTTTAGTTAAAGAAGCCAATTCGGTTTTCATAGAAGCGACTTTTTCTTTTAGAGTAACATTCTGCTCAGCCATATTTTCGTTAATTTTTATATCGAAATTAATCCCCTTTGCGTAAAGTGAATCTATTATTGTTACAAGTGAATCACGTACACTTTTTTTAACAGCTTCTTTGCTTAAGATAACTTTATTTAAATCAAGATCGGCACCCTTTAATGCCAGTACGGTAATAACAAATATGTAAAGAACCTGATAAATTATAAATTTGCTGTCTCTTTCTTTCTTTATCATCTTTAAACTCTCATTTTTTTATTACAATGTTTTCAAGATGCTTTAACCCCATCAATGTTTTTTCATCACTTAAAGAATTTGATGCCTTAGATATTGATTCTGCAAGTGATTTTAACTCTTCAACTTTTTCCGAACTGACATTTTGATAGCTAGTAATTTTTTCAAGTACTGAATGTATCAGGTTAAAATTATTAAGAATTGCTTCACTTAGTTGGGCAGTATTTTCCAGTAAACCTCTATATTGTTCAAGTTCTTTTAATGTAACCTCGGGTGATTTAAATTCTTTTGCGCCACCGCTTAACTGCTTAAGAATATTTTTAGAATTTTCCAGCTGCAGCCGGGAGAAATATCTATCCTTAATATCTTTAACATGATTTACTACATTCTGGAATTCAATGCTAAGCTGATCGAGCACCGGTTCAAATAATTTTCCTATTGCAAGAACAATTAATGCTTTTACTTCAAACGGTACAGATAATCCTAAAAATACTTCTTCACCTAATTTTATACTTATTAATAAGATAGCAGCACCAATTAATGGTAAAGCAGTAGAAATACTATCAACAACCGTAGTATAAGAAGTAATAATACGATCAATTGTTTCAGATGCCGGTGTGCGAACAATTTCCACTTTTAATTTTGAGTATGCAAGGTAAGAAAGAAAAAGGAAAAATAAGTAGACAATAACGGGAAGCCACCAAAAACTGTAAGGTGCAATCATTGCCTCGGAAGGTTTCCATGCCGGGAAAAGTGAGGTCGCTATTTTAACTGAAATATTTCCTAAGAAAGGAACATAAGATATATCCAAAAAGAATGAAATAATTAATGCAACAAATGAAATTAATGCCGGTTTAATTATTAGTGTATATCTTATTTTATCGACTGCTGATTGGCAGTAACTTTCTAATTCTTCTTCAAGTCCGTTTTTTGCATAAATATCAGGGAACCTTTGAAGTTTTGCTTCCTCATCAGCTGAAATTCTGTTTTGTTCTCTTGGCATACTCCCTCGATCATTCAATTATTAATGAAAAATGTAAATCTTAAAAGTAATCATGATTTTAGATAAAAATTCTTGTACCTTATAAAAATCATTGAAGAAAATTAATCTTACCTCAGTATCAGGAACAGATCAAATTAATTTTACTTAAAAATGTTATTGAAATACTCTAAAACATAAGTTGATAAAGTTTTATTTTAATAAATATTGAACTTAAATTATCTCTTTTATTAAGAGAGTGATTAAAAGTCCAGTATTTAATATTAATTTTCTATTAAAACAGGTTAAACAGGTTTTTTATGGTTAAGTGAAAATAAGTCTTTCTCTTTTTAAGAGAGAGAACTGAAATGCCATGCCTTTGGCAGAGAGAGCAATTATCTATTTTGAATCAATACTAATATCATAAATTAAAAATTATTATCTTTACCGTGAAAATAAAAAAAATAATTTATTATAAAATAGGTAAAATAAACACACTAAAAAGATTTTTAATCATATATTGTGATATAAATTCTATAAAAAATATTTCTTAAGAAATTTATGTTAAATCCAAAGCTTTATGAAATTAATACTAGGGTTTGGATAAAACAATTCGGGGAAAAAGTAAAATTAAATTCTATTCCTTTAAGTGTTTTTCAAAGTTTAGCCGATAAAGGTATTAATATAATTTGGTTAATGGGGATTTGGAATACATGCCCATCAACAATTGAAAAATACTGCTACGAAGTTGGTCTAATTTCCGCTTATAACAATAGTTTAAAAGATTGGCATAAAAATGATTTAATCGGCTCTCCTTTTGCTATTGATATGTATGAAGTTAACCCTAACTTAAGTACCTATCAGGATCTTTTAGAGTTAAAAAATAAACTAAATAAAATAGGTTTAAAACTTTTCCTGGATTTTATTCCCAATCATTTTAGTGCAGATTCTAATCTTATAAAAACCAATCCCGGAATTTTTTTGGAAGCGGATGAAGAGTTAATGTCTAAAGACCCTTTCACTTTTTATAAGCCGGATTCTCATTGTACAAATACGGAAAATTGTAATAAAATTTTTGCGCACGGCAGAGATCCTTTATTCCCGGCCTGGAGGGATACAATTCAAATAAATTTTTTTAAAGAAGAGGCAAGAAATTTTTTAATAGAACAGTTAATTAAGTTATCGGGAATATGCAATGGAGTCAGGTGCGATATGGCAATGCTTCCGCTGAATAACATATTTCACAATACATGGTCAGGAGTATTAAATAAATTTGGTTATAAAAAACCTGAAGAAGAATTCTGGAAAACAGCAATTGAAAAAGTTAGGGCAGAATCCCGGGAATTTATTTTTATGGCTGAGTGTTATTGGGATCTTGAATGGGATCTTCAACAGCTGGGATTTGATTTTACATACGATAAAAGATTAACCGACCGCCTTGCTGCTAATGATATAAGGGGAGTTAATGCACATTTAAGAGCAGATAGAGATTTTCAGTTGAAATCCGTAAGATTTTTGGAAAATCATGATGAAAAGAGAGCAGTAACTAAATTTGGTAAGCAAAGATCTGTAGCTGCTGCAACAATTATCAGTACAATTCAAGGAATGAAGTTATATTATGATGGTCAATTTGAAGGTAAAAAAATAAAGCTCCCTTTACAGTTAGGCAGAGAACCTTTTGAAAAGATTTCTGAAACTAAAAAAACATTCTATAATAAATTATTGGATATAACCAAAGATGAAATTTTTATAAAAGGAGAATGGAGTCAATTAGAAATTCTCCCGGTTAATGTTAAAAATGATACTTACAATAATATTTTTGCATGGCAATGGAAATTTGAAAATAATTTGAGAATCGTTGTTATAAATTATTCTGATTCTACTTCACAATGCAGGCTGAAATTTCACATTAACTCTTCTTTTGAAACAATTATTCTGTTTGATCTCCTGAATGATCAGAAGTATATTAGAAGAACAGATGAGATCCTTAATTCAGGGCTTTTCATCGAATTAAAATCTTACAAAAATCATATTTTCTCAATAGAAGGTTGAATCTTCTACTTTACTTAAGAAAAATCAGTTATTTATAGTTAAAAAGTAGATCATTTTTTGAGGGTACTAATTACTGGGTTTAAGAAGTTTAAGTATAAATATTATTTTTTCAATAATATTAAAAAGTATTACTTATTATAATGTTAAATCACCTTCAGATTAAAAACCTATAACTATATTTGTTAAGATAACAAAGTTTTGAAATGATTGATCATAAGATAAAAGGAAGAGGCGCTCAATTTAATCCTAAGAACAGATTCGAAAGAGTATATATTGAAAACTTTGAGTCTGATGAAATTGATGATTTCTTTTTGGATGATGAGCAAGAGAGAAAAATCGGAACTCAATACTTTAAAGATTATTCTAAATCTGTAATCGCAGTTAATGACAGCGAAGATATTGATTTTGATTATTCATTTAATCCTTACCGCGGTTGTGAACATGGATGCATTTATTGTTATGCCAGGCCTTCACATGAATTTCTCGGGTTCTCGTCGGGTCTAGATTTTGAAACCAAAATCATGGTAAAAGAAAATGCTCCGAAACTGCTTGAGATTGAACTGAAGAAAAAAAGCTACAAACCTGATGTAATAATTTTTTCCGGCAATACTGATTGTTATCAGCCCGTTGAATCAAAGTTAAAACTAACTAGAAATGCTCTTAAGGTTTGTTTGAAGCATCGAAACCCGGTCGGTTTAATTACAAAGAATGCCTTGGTACAGAGAGATATTGATATAATAAAAGAAATGAATGAACTCAAACTGATTTCCGTTACTATATCAATTACCAGCCTTGATAAATCTCTTATCAGTAAGATGGAATCAAGAACATCTGTACCTTTAAAGCGACTTGAAACAATTGAAAAATTTGCAGACAATAATATTCCTGTTGGTGTAAATGTAGCCCCGGTTATTCCAGGCTTAAATGATGAAGAAATACCGGCGATTCTAAAAGCTGCTTCCGAAAGAGGTGCTGAATATGCCGGTTGTTTATTATTAAGACTGCCGTATTCTGTTAAGGATCTTTTTGTAAAATGGCTATTTGATGAATTTCCCGATAAAGCAAATAAAATAATAAATAGGATAAAAGATATTAGGGGAGGAAAATTAAATCATTCGGAATTCGGTAAAAGATTTACCGGCGAAGGTGAATTTGCCGGGACTATAAAAAATTTGTTTTATATAAGCTGTAACAAGTATGGTCTTAATAAAAGGGACTATCATTTATCTATTGAACATTTTAGACGGCAAGTAAATGATCAATTAGAAATGTTCACATAAATGTTATAAAAATGTGAATATAAATTTACTTTTTTAATTGTTATTTTTATTAATTTAGATTTTCAATATTTAAGGTTTAACTAGAAAATGGCAAGTAAAAAACCAAGAGAAAGACAAATAGGAAAAAAACAACCACAGAAGAAGCCCTTAATTGATCCCAGGTATAAAAATACTGTATGGACAGTCGTAATATTAATTATTCTTCTAATATTTTTTATAGTAAATAATACACGGAGTATACCCGAAAGAGGTCCGTATCCGCCTAACTACGATCCGGCAAAGCACGAAAATCCAAATACGTCTTTAAATCCCCAGTTATACGGATTAAGTACAAAGGATACAAATAATCAACATCAGTGACATAAGGAGAAATAATGAAGAAATTTTTGATTTTAATATTAGCAGTTATTTTTTGTTTAGGTATTATTGGATGTAAAAAAAATGTTAGAGTTGAACCTTCTACGGTAAACAAAACAAAAGCACCGGTAGAAAAAACAAAATCTGCAGAGATGGCGCCCAATTTTGATTTAACCAGTACAAACGGTAAAAGTATAAAGCTTTCGGATTATAGAGGGAAGGTTGTTATAGTAGATTTCTGGGCAACCTGGTGTCCGCCATGCCGAAAAGGTATTCCGGATTTAGTTGAACTCCAGAAAGAGTTTAAAACTGATCTTGTTGTTATAGGAGTTTCATTGGATCAGGATACTAAATCGGATGTAGTACCGTTTATGAAAAAATACGATATAAATTATCCAGTTGTTTATGGTAATAACCAGGTAATTATGGATTATGGTTCAATAAATGCTATTCCGACATCCTTTGTTATAGATAAGACAGGTAAAATAGTTGATAAACATATAGGTTTGGTTCCCAAATCAGAATATGTGGATAAAATAAAAGAAATTTTAAGTTAAAACTCTAAAAAATTTTATCTATTTTTTTAATAAAAACAAAATTAAGGAGATTATTAAGCTTAAAATTATTGATGTAACAAGAGGGAAATAAAAAGTAAAATTTTTTTTCTTGATTATTATATCTCCGGGTAGTCTTCCGATGAATGGAATTTTATCTCCTAAGAGAAATATAATCCCCAGAATGAGGATAAATATTCCTGCAATTATTAAAAGTTTTCCTATTTGCTGAAATTCCGGCATAATAAAAAAATTCATTTATTGGTATATTATAAAAATTTATTATGTAAAAAAAGATAATTATCATGAAAACTTATTATTGACAGAAAAAGTTTCTCGATAGCAATTATTTTATATATTGGTATAAACAAAGAAAACCAAATATATGGATGACTTAAAAAAACCTAATTTGCTTGTAGTGGAAGATGATTATGAAAACCAAAGATTTTTGCAGTTATTTTTAAAGAAAAATTTCAACGTTTTTGCTTGTGATTCCGAACAGTCATTTTACGAATATCTAAACAATAACCAGATTGATTTAATATTAATGGATATTTCCTTACGCGGTAAAAAAGATGGACTTCAGCTTACAAAGGAAATTAAAAATAATGAAAAGTTCAAAGATATTCCCGTTGTATGTTTAACTGCACATGCATTTCAGCAGGATAAAGAAAATGCACTAAATGCCGGAGTGGATATTTTTTTAACAAAACCTGTAAGTAATAGTTATTTGATGGATACTCTGTTAGAGATGGTGAAAGGCAATTAATGAGACAATTTCCTTAATAAAATCATTTTTATTTATATACTTATTTCGTTTCGATTGAGGGCCATATTATATTGATTCAGCAGACTCGTTTCAAGATTAAATAATTCTTTTATTAATTTCCCTGAAGGGGTTCTTTCTAGGGGGAAAGTATTTCCGGCGACAAACCGGTTCAGGAATTATTCAAAATTCTAAAATAATATTATGAATTAATTTCCTCTTAAGAACTTTGGTTCTTCCAGAGTTAATGTTAATGATATGCGATGTGTGTCGTCAAGTCTATCTTCAGCTGCCATATTAAAGCGGGCAAATGAGTAATCAATATTAAGCTTTGGAAGTTTAATTCCCGCACCTATTGTAAATTGCTTAACATCATTGTATCCGCCTCTAATGGCAAACAAATTTTTATAATTATATTCCAGTCCGGAATGCATATCAAAACTAACAGGTCCTAGATGAAAATTGGAAGCAAACTGTCTATTTTCAAACCTAACATCAAAATCAATTGCTGGAGTAATTTTCCCTCCTAAAAAATCTAATGAATAACCGGCACCAATTTTAGCTGTGGGTGAAACCAACTCATTTGTTCCAGTATTCCATGCTATTAATGTGGTTGTAATATCCTGTAGGTTTGCACCTAAAGAAAGATTTTCAACAGGAGAATACCATGCTCCAACATCAAACCCCACACCCCATGCACTGTATTCTGCAATACTTCTTCTTATAATTTTTATATTTGCACCGTAATAAAAATTTTCGGAATATCGTTTTGCAAAGCTTAAATAAAAAGCCCAATCCTGATCGCTGAACTCCTTAACTAAAGCGGGATTAATTCTGTTTTTTGGGTCATTAATAGCATTAGGATCATGCAAAACAACTCCATTAGGATCAACTAAGGCATTGCGTGTGTCAGGGATACCGTCCACTCCTAACCTCATTATGCTTAAACCAAAGCTCATATCTTTACCATAAGGTATTGCGACTGCAGCATAATCATAATTTACTAGGCTTCCAAATCTTTCATCATGCATTAAAGCTATTTGAGGATAGTCTAAATGAGCTAGGCCTGCCGGGTTATAATATCCTGCAGTTACATCATTTGCTATTGCTACATAAGCGCCTCCCATCCCCAAAGGTCTTCCACCGACCCCTATAGCCATAAATTCACCCGCATATTTTGCAATGGTAAATCCGGAACTTGATTCAGTGCTTTGTGAATATATTTGAGAAAAGGAAACTAAAAGAAAAAGGGTGAAAATAGAGTATTTTATTGGCATTAATTATGTATATAAAGTTTTAGAATAATTTACAAAACCGTGTAAAAAATTGGGATTTGAAACTTGAAAATCAAGTCTAAATTTATTGATAATTTTTAGTGTCTAAAAAAATTATTAAAATATTTAAATATGTAGCTTTTTGAGACTCGAATTAGTAATTTGGAACAACAAATTTTTTAGTTGGGGGGGAATATATTCAATATAAAGGATTCTTTTCGAGTTATTTGAATATATTCATCTGGAAAAGTTTATATCTTTTAAAGATAATAGTTTAAAATTGATTTAATGTTTATATTCATTAAATAAGTGAAAAACAAGGACTCTTATCGGGAGAAGTAATGCGGAATTTATGGTTCGTTTTTATTGCACTTCTTTTTACTATTAGTATATCCACAGCACAAGAAGTTAAACATCATCCTTTTTCAGGGAGATGGGTTTTAACGGCAGAGGGAGGTTTATCAGTTGGAAAAACCGATTATTTATCAACTATAAACAGCTATACTTATAATGGTTTAGTTGAATATTTCTTCCCAACAAGAGATCAAAATATTTTTGGATTAAGGTTGACCGGTGGAACGGCTAATATTAAAGGTAAAGATGACAGAAGAATTCCTAATAGTCCTGCTGAATTTTCAACTAGTATCCAAACGTTAGGATTAGGTTTAATCTATTCTTATTCAATTAAAGATGTAGTTTTTCCTTATGCATATACTGGTGCATCTATTGCGTGGTTTGATCCTTTAGCAAGTACAGGTGAAAAAGCTCCTCATAATTTGGAAGGACTTTATAGTAAGAGTGCTTTGTCTTATGATATAGAAGCAGGTTTTAGATTTAGAATAAACGATAATTGGAGTATATTGACATCCGGAGGAATTCATTTCGTCCAAAGTGATTATTTAGATGATGTTTCTCCCGCATCCCAAATAAATCCAGGGGATTTTCCAGCCGGCCCTCACGATGATTTCTATGCTACAGGAATGATTGGAATTTCTTTTTCTTTCGCAGGAGAAAGTGATAGTGATGGTGATGGTATTCCGGATTCAAGAGATTTTTGCCCTAATACTCCCAGAGGTGTATTAATAGATGAAAATGGCTGTCCTCTTGACACAGATGGTGATGGAGTACCCGATTATCTAGATAAATGTCCGCAAACCTTAAGAGGTGTTAAAGTAGATAAAACCGGCTGTCCTCTCGATTCCGATAAGGATGGGGTACCTGATTATCTTGATAAATGTCCCAATACTCCGGCAGGAGTCACTGTAGATAGGAACGGGTGTCCTTATGATAGTGATGGAGATGGTATACCCGATTATTTAGATAAATGCCCTGGAACAATACCAGGTACAAAAGTAGATTCAAAGGGTTGTCCAATTGACTCAGATCATGATGGTGTACCGGATTCACTTGATAAATGCCCTGACACTCCTTTAGGTGTAAAGGTAGATCAATTTGGCTGTGAAGTAAAAGAAAAATCACAATCACAATCTTCAAAAGAAAAAGAGAAGCCGAGAGAAACAACACCTTCTACTAGTACAAATAATTTAAATGTACCACCTGTTCCCTCAAAACCTAAAGAAGAGAATGTTACATCAATTTCTCCAGGTACAAGTAAAATAATAATAAATGCCGATGAAACATTTGAACCCGGTACAAGCAAAATAAAACAATCTGCATATTCTAATATGAATAATATAGTTAATTTTCTTCAAAAGGATCCCTTTATAAAATGGAAAATAAACGGATATGTAGATAGCCAAACTCCTGAGGGAAGTAAATTATCAAAGTCATATGAAGAAGCAGATGCCATAATGAAATACTTTATATCAAGAGGATTACCATCGTTTCAATTTCAGGTTTTTGGTTTGGGTGATGATTCCCCGATAGCTCCTAACTCGACACAGGAGGGAAGAAGTAAAAATAGAAGAGTAGAGTTAGTGAAAGTTAAATAAAGAGTTAAATATTGAAACTTAAATAAGGGTTGAAGGGATAAATATCTAAGTATACTGAATAGTTTTATCTTTAATAGTTGTGCTTTTAAAAATTGGAATTTTAAAATAAAAATTAGTCCCTTTTCCTTCCGTACTTTCAACTTGAATATCCATATTATGTACTTCAAGAATTTTTTTCACAATAGCTAAGCCAAGTCCAAGCCCCCGTTTCTCTTTTGATTGGGTTCGTTTACCCTGGTTATATCGATCAAAAATATTAGGTAGCTCTCTGGGACTAATACCTACCCCGGTATCACTTACAGAAACCAGAACTTCTTCATTTTGAAGTTTTAGTTGAATAATTATTTTTCCTCCTTCAGGTGTAAATTTCACCGCATTATCCAAAAGATTCTGCATAACTTTTTCTATCATCCCGATATCTGCAAAAACTAGAGGCAAATCATATTGAAATTTGAGCAGCAGTTCAATTTTTTTTGATTCTGCAATTATTATATTTTTTTGCTGTATGTCTTGAACTAGCTCTGCAATCGAAAAAGCTTCGGGTTTGGGTTTTGTCTCCCTGGCTTCTAATTTTGAAAGTTCAAACAATTCTTCAACTAATTTTTTTAATCTCTCGGTGCTTCCCCAAATAGTTTGCATATATTTTTTTCTGTCTTCTTCAGACAAGGAATCAGCTTTTATCAAAATTGTTTCGATATAACCCTGGATAGTTGCTAAAGGTGTTCTTAAATCATGCGAAACATTTGCGACCAGTTCTCTTCGTAGGTTATCCATTGTTTTCATTTCTTCTATATTGGCAACAATAGTATCTGCCATATCATTAAATGAATCTGCAAACTCGTTTAGCTCACCTTTGCCTTTTAGTTTTATACGGGCATTTAAATTTCCATTTTTAAATTCACGAATAACAGAAACAGTCTTTCTGATATTTCTAGTTATAAAACCTAGTATGATTAAACCAATAATTGCTGCTGCAATTAAGGTAAATCCCATTGAACGGATACCCAATCTTAGAATATAACTGCCAAAAATTAGGTTTGCGGCATTTTCATATTCTTCACCCCCCAAAATAACATAAATATATCCCATCCATTTCCCGTTTTCTATAACTTGTGCAGCAGAGAATACCTTTTCTGAATGAGCATTTTTAGGATCGGCACCCAAAATAAATTTATTCCCTTTATTGGAAATAAATTCTTTTATCGGTTCAAGGGGAACATACTTAAGAGATATAATTTTATTAGGTGCATAATATGTTAAAATTTTTCCATCCTTGTCGAGAAGATAGACTTCCAGGCTTGGATTTATAATCATTACATTATGAAATACATTTTTTAATACCGCATCATTAGCTTTCCCATCAACAAAGCATTTATTTTCAGAAACTATGTGAGGTGCTATGTCGGTGTCTAATTTTTGATTAGCTTCCTGAAAATACATTTCGGCGGTAAAAAGAGCTATATAAGAATATGCACAAGAGAGTATAAATAAAATTATTAGAAAAGCAGCACTGATTTTCCAATATAAACTGTTAAAGAATCTCTTTTTCATTGTGTGTTCACAATATTTTCAATATCATTAAATCTGTATCCTACTCCCCAAGAGGTTAAAATATATTTCGGTTCGGAAAGATTATTTTCAATCTTTGTTCTTAATCTATTTATATGCGAATTTACCGTATGTTCATAACCGTTATATTGATAACCCCATAAAATATTTAAAAGCTGCTCTCTTGTATAAGTAGTTCCCGGGTGAGATGCCAGTAGAAATAGTAAATCGAATTCCTTTGGTGTAAGTTCTATCCTTTCACCATTTAAAGTCACTCTTCTTTTTGAAACCTCAATAGTCAAATTGCCTACAATGATATCTGAACTATTTAAAGTTTCTTTTTGCATTACTTGTATTCGTCTAAATATAGCTTTAACTCTAGCAATAAATTCCCTGATTCCGAAAGGTTTAGTTAGATAATCATCCGCACCGAATTCCAAACCAATTACCTTATCGAATTCTTCCGACTTTGCCGTAAGCATTAAAATAGGTGTATATATTTCCTGCTTCCTAACTTCTTTGCATATTTCCAGTCCGTCTAATTTTGGCAGCATTAAATCCAGCACAATTAAATCATAATTATTTTCCAAAGCTAACTTCAAGCCTTTCTCACCATCGAAAGCTTTTGATACCTGGCAGCTTAGATCCAGCAAATGGATTTCTATTAGATCCGAAATTGATTTATCATCCTCTATTACTAAAACTTTTTTCATTTTTTAGTCCTAATCTTTTTAATAAAAATATTAGTTGTTTATCACAAAAATATCACGGATGATTTACAAAAGAATTAAAGTTTTTGTTTTCTGAAGAAATACTGGATAAGATAACTGTTTATATTCTAAACTTATAAATAGATTTTTATAATTACAAAAAATAAACCCAAATTTGTCATTAGAAAATAAAGGATATTTAGCAAAGCGATGAATTTTCATCACTTACAAAATAATATTGTTATCAAAAACTATATGTTTTAATTACAGTAAACCTTAAAGACTTTAGCGAGTCTAACTTATTCTATTCAAATAAGTTATCTAATGTTTTTTCTAATGGCGGTCATTAGAAATTTTTCCTATTGACAAATCTGGGATAAATAATAATGTTTTTGAAGATTTGGAATTAACTAGATAAAAAATATTTCTTATAATTTAATATGTGACATAAAAAAACCGGTGTAAATACCGGCTTTTTAGAAATAAGTTAATGGGAAATTAGAATTGAATTTTCTTTTTGGTACGATTAGCGTATTCCAAAACCAGAGCACTTGCTACAAATATTGAAGAATAGGTACCAATAATAATTCCAAAGAATAAAGTAAATGCAAATGCCCTTAATACTTCGCCACCAAGCAACAGCAATACAAAAACAGACATTAAAGTTGTACCACCGGTTAAGATTGTCCGGCTCATTGTTCTATTAATGCCCATATTCATTACTTCTTTTATTGGTGTTGTTTTATGAATTTTCATTTCTTCTCTTACCCTATCAAACACAATTACAGTATCATTAATTGAATAACCGATAAGAGTTAAAAAAGCCGCAACAACTGTAAGATCAATTTCTAGATTTAATCCCGGGATAACTCCATATAAAACAGCATATAGTCCCATAGTTATCAGCACATCGTGGAAGAGTGCCACTACTGCTCCAAAAGCAAAAATAAACTTAAATCTAAAAGCGAGATAAATTAATATAACAACAAGTGAAAGAAAGATTGCAATGACAGCATCTTGCTTTAATTCACTTCCTATTTTTGGCCCTACAAGTTCTTCTCTTAAAACCGTAAAGGAATTATCTTTCACCTTATCTCTTAAATTACTTTTTATCCAATCGGAAATACCAACCCTAACAACCATTTGTTTATTATTTTGTTCTTCGGAAACTTTCCCGGTTTGATAACCAGCATTAAATAATTTATCCACAATAATGTCTGTTGTATCAGGATTTGGGAAAGCGTAAGTAACAGAGTTTGCAGAGGAACTATCGATAATTTTTGTCGTGATACCGGGTAGAATATTTTCAATAGCCTTGTTAATATTTTCAACCACTTTGGGATAAATTGTTCTTGGAATCTGCTGCAGTTCTGTTCTAACCAGAACACCTGTCTCGGAACCAAAAGTTTTTAATTCAAGATTTCCCAATCCAATATTTTGAATATCATTTCTAATATTTGCAATATCAATAGGTTTTTGAAACTGAAGGACTATTTCAGTACCACCTTTGAAATCTATTCCGAATTGTAATCCCCGGAAGATTATATTAATAAATCCGAGCAGAAAAAGTGATGCGGATACACCATAAAAAAAATTTCTTTTTCCTAAGAAATCAACATGAAGATTTTCAAAAATTCTCATTTATAAATATGCTCCTTAAAGCTGAATAATTAACCAACAGTAATTTTGGAACCTTTAATAACGAGGTAATCAAAAAGAACCCGTGCAACAATTAAAGCACTGAATAAGCTTGCAACGATACCAATCATTAAAGTTAAAGCAAAACCCTGTACAGGTCCGGTTCCAAATTGATAAAGAATAATTCCTGTAAAGAAAGTAGTAATATTAGAATCGATAATAGCTGAATATGCTTTCGAAAAACCGCTGTCTATCGAAGCTTTTATGGTTTTGCCCGTAGTTAACTCTTCTCTAATTCTTTCATAAATAAGTACATTGGCATCTACAGCCATACCTATTGTTAATATAATGCCTGCTATACCCGGAAGAGTAAGAGTCGCATTAAATCCTGCAAGAACTCCGAGTATAAAAAGTACGGTAAAGGTTAATGAAGCGGCGGCGATTATACCAGCTTTCTGGTAATAAAAAATCATAAAAATACCGACAAGTAAATATCCAATAAGTGCAGAGCTAAAGCCGCTGTTAATTGAGTCTTGTCCTAATGAAGGACCAACGGTTCTTTCCTCTAGAATTTTAACAGGTGCCGGAAGCGCACCGGCCTTTAGGACAATGCTTAAAAGTTTGGCTTCTTCCATATTTGCCATCCCTTCGATTTGGGATCTGCCGCCGGGGATTTTACCTCTTACATTTGGTGCCGAATAAACAACACCATCTAAAATGATTGCAATTCTCTTCCCGATATTTGCACCGGTTATTCTAGCCCAATCTGTAGCACCTTCCGAATTCATCTGCATTGTAACTATTGGTGATGAAGTCTGGGGATCAATTGTAGCCTGGGCATCGGTTATTACACCGCCTGTTAATTCAGGTGTTTTATTGACCAGGTACATCCTGTAAAATTTCTGTCCGTCTTTGTCGGTTATTGGTTTAGCATCAAAAACAAACTGTACATTATCAGGAATAACTTTCTGAACGTCCGGTCTATTAAGGATCAATTTAAGCTTATCCATTTCATCTGAGCTTACATATCCATCGGCAGAATTTTGCATAAGTCTTATAATAGAAAAGAACGGATGTTCTTTTGCAAATTCTTCCTTTGATAATTGCTTTGAAGTATCTTCAGCAGCGGTATCGGTTTTAGTTTTATTATTCTTATTTTGAGCAGTTGTTGAATCAGATAGAGTAGAATCACTGATACTTTTACCTGCTAAGACATTGTCTATACTCTTCATTACTGAAATAGTAAAATCAGGATCTTTTACTAATTTAAATTCAAGTAATGCAGTACCTTGAAGTAATTGTTTAGCTTCTTCTTCTCTAGCAACACCGGGGAGCTCAACAATTATTCTTCTTGAGCCTTGTCTTTGAATTGAAGGTTCCGAAACGCCGTATTGATCTACCCTGTTTCTAATAATTTCCATTGCCCTTGAAACAGCATCTTCGGCATCTTTTTTAAGATCACTTAATATTTGAGAATCAGATTGCCTAATATTACCGAAGTACCTGCTTAATCTTATTCCTCTTTCTTCAAACATTTTTCCGACAATATCGACAACTGATTCATCGGAAGTTTCTGCTTCTTTTCTTGCTGCGGCAAGAACCTGGTTAAATGTATTATCAGGATTTTTTGCAATTTTGCCAAGAAGTTCTGCCGTATTAACTTCAAGAACCACCCTCATTCCGCCTTGAAGGTCTAATCCTAATTTTATTCTCTTTGCTCTTGCATTTTGAATAGAAGGATCGGCAGCTTTGATGCTGTCTTCAATAACTGTTACCCTTAGATCTACCTGCTGTTTGGTTAATTGTGGATGCGTTTCAACAATTTCTTTCCTTTCTTTTTCCAGAATTTTGTCGAGTTTTTGAGTATTTCTATAATCAACATAGGTTGGATAAAGCAAATAAACACTCAATGCTATTGCACCGAGGATAAGAAGTAATCTAAATCTAAGTTCTTTCATAAGTCTTGATAAGTGAGATTTTAAAATTTATTAAACGTTAAAATTACCTGTAAAGGGAACTAAAGTCAATTGAAATAACAGTTCATTAATACGAATTATTGCTCTTTATTTATTAATTTTAAAATAGTGCATTACAAAAGTTTTATAGTTCCCTTTATTAAGCTTTCAAATTTAGTTTTGACTAGATTTGCTGTTTCAATAACTTCTTTATGGTCCAGTTTTTTATCCGAAATACCAGCGGCATAATTTGTAATGCAGGAAATTGCCGAAACTTCCATTCCCTTTGAAGCAGCAAAAATTGCTTCATTTACTGTCGACATACCAATGGCATCTCCCCCGAATTTAGCTATCATTTTTATTTCTGCTGGAGTTTCATAACTCGGCCCTTTTGTATACCAATAAATTCCTTCTCTTATGCTGATTTTGTCTTCTTTTACTGCCTTTTTAATTATTGTATTTAATTCATAAGAAGGAAAATTTAAAAAATAATTCTTTTTTTCAATCCCGGCTAGACCAATCAAATCAGTAAGTTCTCTCTGTATATTGATACCATTAAAAGAGGAAACAAGCATTAAATCGCCGGGATGATATTCGGGATTAACTCCTCCTGCTGCATTGGTTAAAATTATTTTTTTACTGCCGAATTCTGTAGAAATAAATATTGGAAGGATGCATTCTGACAAAGAATATCCTTCATAAAAATGTATTCGGCCCTGGAAAAGGAGTAAATTTTTCTCTTTATAATTTCCGAATATGATTTTCCCTTTATGTCCCGAAACCGTTGACGCCGGGTAATCAGGTATTTCATTTGTAGATATCGATTTAACTTGGTTAATACTGTCAGCTAAATCACCCAGTCCGCTCCCGAGAATCAAAGTTAATTCGGGTTGAAACGGTAAATTCTTTTCAAGAAATTTTAATAAATTTTTATATTTGAAACTTAAATCAATCACTTGCTAAAATAAATCAAAAATTAAGAATATATGTTAACCTGCTAAATATATGTAACAATTTAATAATTAAACAATTCAACAATTTAATACAGTATTCCAGCAAGTGTAGCGGTCATTAAAGTAGCTATGGAACCTCCTATTACAGCTTTAATACCAAGCCTTGCAATATCGGATCTTCTATTTGGAGCTAAAGGTCCCATTCCCCCGATTTGGATAGCAATCGAGCTGAAATTAGCAAATCCGCATAAAGCATAAGTAGCCATAATAATTGCTTTACCGTCAATTAAAGTTTTTGAAGTGATCATTTTTCCCATTTCAAGATAAGCCACAAATTCATTTAAAACCACTTTAGTTCCAAGTAAGCTTCCAAATTGCAAAGAATCATGCCAGGGAACACCAATTCCAAAAGCTAAATATCTTAAAACCAAACCAATAATTAATTGAAAGTTTAACGGCTGACCGTAAGTTTTTGTTAAATAATCATTCCATCCTGCAAAAGCCCCGACCTGGTTAAGAAGATAATTAATCAAAGCAATCAAAGCTATGAATGCAATTAACATTGCACCAACATTTAAAGCTAACCATAAACCTTCACCTGCACCGGCTGCTGCAGCTTCAACTATATTTGATGCATTTTTTTCAACATCTACTTTTACAATTCCTTTTGTTTCTGGTTCAATAGTTTCAGGAAACAAAATTTTTGAAATAAGTAAAGCTGCCGGTGCTGCCATAACACTTGCGCCTAGCAATTGAGTTGCAAACATTTGCTGGGCCTGAGCAAGCGGAATATTTAAAGTTTGAGCATAAGAATTTCCAAGTATTTGAATGTAAGCTGCCATTACACCACCTGCAATAGTTGCCATCCCACCAACCATGATTGTAAGGATTTCACTATTGGTCATGTTTTTTATAAAAGGTTTGATAAGAAGAGGAGCTTCCGTCTGCCCGACAAAAATATTAGCTGAACATGACAATGATTCGGCTCCGCTTGTGCCCATAACTTTTGCCATTATCCATGCCATTCCTTGAACGACCCGCTGCAAAATTCCAAGATAGTAAAGTATTGAAGTTAGGCTTGCAAAAAAGATTATAGTAGGAAGAACTTGAAAGGCGAAAATAGTTCCAAGACTTCCATCCTGCCCCGGACTAATAGCCAGTGGACCAAAAACAAATTTTGCTCCTTCGGTTGTAAAATTCAGAATAGAAACAAAAAATCCACTAACCCAATAAAAAAAATCTTTTGGCCACCCAAAGGGTTTAAAAATTAAACTTAATTCTTCTCCTTTCAGAATTAAAATTGCAAAAACAATCTGCAAACCAAGCCCCGATAAAACCAGTCTCCAGTTAATATTTTTTTTGTTATTCGATAAAAGAAAAGAAATACCGATGAGAATTATTATTCCTAAAATTCCCCTTAATAGTGAGATTATATCCATAAAATATCCTTATGATTCATCAGGTATGTAATGACATTTTCTGCAGCGGGCTTCATAAATATCCGAAGCACCTACAATTACTCTTTCGGAAGATTTTGTCTTTCTTTGTGTCTTATCGGCGGGATTTCCGCATACTACGCATATTGCCAGGGTTTTGGTTATATATTCTGCAATTGCCAATAAATGAGGCATCGGTTCAAAAGGAACTCCTTTATAATCCTGATCCAAACCGGCAACAATAACCCGCTTGCCCTGATTTGCCAGTTTGTTGCAAACATCAATTATATCATTGGAAAAGAATTGAGCTTCATCAATTCCGATTACATGTGCAGAAAATGATTGTTCAAAAACTTCATTTATATCATTGATTAGTATGGAAGGCAGAAATTGATCACTATGTGAAACGATAGCTGTTGTTGAATATCTATTATCAATTTTCGGTTTGAAAATTTTTACAGTTTGTTTAGCAATTTGTGCTCGTCTAAGCCTTCTAATTAATTCTTCGGTTTTGCCGCTGAACATACAGCCGGCAATTACTTCAATCCAACCGGTTTCTTTGGGTTCTGAATGTGGTAAAGGTTCCATAAAAAAGCCAAAAGTAAAAAGTCACTGCCAAAGTCTGATGCGCCTTTGGTACAAAAATTCAAAATTTATTTTAGATTTTCATCTCCAAATGGAAAAGGGAATAACTCCGATAGCTTCATTTGCTTTAATTCATTTTTATGATTTATCATTATTATATCGATATCGCCGCACAAATCATTCATTACCTGTCTGCAAGCACCGCATGGAGGACAAAAATTAGGGTCGTCACTTGCAATAGCAATTGCTGTAAATTTTCTTTCACCTTCCGAAATAGCTTTAAACAACGCAGTTCTCTCAGCACAGATAGTTAAGCTGAAAGAACTCGTTTCAATATTTCCTGCTTGGTAGACTTTATTATCTTTAGTAAGTAATGCTGCCCCAACGTGAAATTTTGAGTATGAAGCAAGTGCTTTGGCTTTTGCTTCAACTGCTTTATTTGCTAATTCTTTATAATCCATTTTCAAAATTTATAAATGTTAAAATATTGCTTTTGATTTACTATTCAAAAAAAATTATTTTATTTTTTTCATTACTAAGTAAAAAGTAGGATTAAAATATTTATTAATAATCCCTTTTTTATTATTAAATAAAGAAAGCAACAAATTTCCAATCCTCATTTTTTTTATAAGTTTTACTAAATTTAAATGGAAATCACTCCAAATAATACCTTTATCGCCGTTTAATAATTTTTCAAGCGAATGTTTGGTTTCCAAATTTATTTCAAAATAATTATCAAAATATTTTAATATCTCTTTTAACGAAAAAAGCTGAGGTATGTCTTTTCGATTTATTTCTTCTTTTCTGAAGTTTTGTAAAAAGCAATTTTTTATCTTTTCCCGGGTTAAGATTGAAACAAAGGGAAATCCCCAATGCGGGTCTGCAATGATATTGAATATTGAATATTTATTTGGTGTGCTTAAATAAATAATTCCATCTGCTTTTAATACTCCATTAATTTCATCAATTAAATTAGTAATATTTGGCAAGTGTTCAACAACATCCTGGAGAATTATTAAATCGAAAGAATTTTTTTTGAATGGAAGCTTTAAAGCATTACCATTAATTTTATAATAATCAGCTGAATCATTCTGTCTTCCAAGTCTAATTAAATTTAAATCATAACTAACAACTTTGTTTTCATTGGAAAATAAAATTGAAGTCCCGCCTTCTCCTGAACCTAAATCAAGCACATCTAAACTTTTACACACTAAATATTTTTCAACAACTGATTTTACAAATTTTCCACGTTCAATGGATAATTCCCTTGCCCGTTTCCATCTTTCAAAATTCGGATGATCAGGATTGAGCCAGGCAGCATTAATATCCAACTGATCGGAATGTTGAGTCATATATGCATCAGCTTTTTGTGATGACTTTTTCAGCCTTTGGCTGATCAGCCTCCGGCTGAGACTTCTACTACCATTTATCTTTTTTAAAAAGGGCATTTATAAAATGAATGACCAAAAATGTCTCATAAAAAATCTGAAGATAAATAATTTCTAAACTATTAAACTTGTAGCCAAATTTATTTTGAAGTGATTTAACTGTTAAAAGATCAACTAATAATTTAAGAATGAACAACAAAAAAAATAATTTATTGAAAAATATTAAAATAGGGGAGAATAAAAAGAATAAATTCTTCAAATGCCATGAGGCTAAAAAGAATTGCCTCCCGGGTAAATAATAAAACGAAGTTTTGGTATGCCGAGCTTTTTGACTAAAATATTCCTTAAAATTGCATTTAGCTGATGAATAAACAAATGACCCTTTATTAAAAACAGTTCTGATTTTCATTTTATTTTTCACAGCTTCTCTTAAAAGGAGATCATCATCGCCGCTTAAAGTTTCTGTTGTATTTTCATAACCTTTTATTTTTTCAAATGAGGATTTTTTAAATCCGAAATTCCGAGCGGAAGCAGAATAGGGAAACCTAATTTTTGCAGCGGTAAAAGTCAGTATAGAACTTCTCAAGTTTTCAAAACATGATATCTTGTTCACAAAAGTATTATTCTGTATAAAAGGTGCATTACCAAAAACAAAATCGAATCCCTCCTTGAATTTTTCAGAATAAGATTTTAACCAATCTTTTTCAGGCTGACAATCTGCATCGGTAACTAGAATAAAAGGATATTTTGCTTTTTTTATTCCGAAACTCAAAACTCCTTTTTTAGCAGGGAAATCTTTATCTTCAGCTGTGTATAAACAAAAATTACTACTGTTCTGTATTAACTTTTCAGAAATTTCATAAGTTTTATCCGATGAATTATCATCAACAATAATTACCTCAAAGTCTTTTGGGGGATAATCTAATTCTTGAAGTGAATTGATTAGTGAAGAAATATTTTTTTCCTCATTTTGAGCAGCAATAATTACTGAAAAATCTAGATGTTTTTGAATGGGTAAACTTACTGATGAATTGTTATTCAGTATAATAACAAAATAGATATTAACAATAAAGAAAAGAAGTATAAGAATTAAGACAATATTTAATGCCATCTAGAAAGAATTAAAGTTAATAAATATATTCTTTATAAAGAAAAAAGGAACATTTAAAATAAAAATTATAATTTAAATAATACTGCATTAGGGGAAAATACCATATACTTCTTCAATATATATTACGCATCCTGAATACTAAAACAGTCAATACCACTTATTTTATATTACTTTTAATTTAGAATTGTTAAATATAAATGCATCTGCAATAAAACTACATAATTATTTTTTCCATTCTCTTTTTGCTAATTTATTCACAACTTATTAACTTGAATTAACTGCTGTGAGATTTTACTCTTATTCTTAAGGATTTATGCAGAATAAAAAAGGGAAGACTAAAAGCCAGCCTACATTTGCCCGTGATCTTGGGCTTTTTGATGCAACAATGATCGGTGTTGGCGCAATGATAGGTGCCGGAATTTTTGTATTAACCGGAATTGCAGCTGGTGAAGCCGGACCCGCATCTATACTTGCATTTGCTTTAAATGGGGCAGTTACTCTGTTAACCGCTTTTGCTTATGCGGAACTTGCATCCGCTATTCCGAAAGCCGGGGGAGGTTATTCTTTTGTTAAAATGGCTTATCCAGGTGCAGTGGGATTTGTTTCAGGATGGATGTTATGGTTTGCATACACGGTTGCGTGCAGTCTCTATGCTCTTGGTTTTGCAGGTTATTTCTGGGAGTTCCTTCATAAATATATTCCTTTTATTTCTACGGGTTTTTATTCCGTGTTCGGAAATAAAGCTCCGATTTTAATAGTCACAGTATGTATAGGCCTAACATTTATATGGCTTAATGCACGTGGAGCTGAGGTAACCGGTAAAGCAGAAAATGTTCTTACCCTATCAAAATTAACTGTCCTTGGAATTTTTGTTTATTTCGGATTAAGTGAAATATTCGGAAACCCGCACCTGGTAAAAGAAAGCTTCACACCCTTTTTCACAAAAGGATTGAGCGGGGTCTTTATTGCAATGGGTTTGACCTTTATAGCCTTTGAAGGCTATGATTTAATTGCGACGGTCGCAGAGGAGATAAAATCTCCAGAAAAAAATATCCCCCGCGCTACCTTCATTGCTCTTGGCATAACAATAATTATGTATTTATTAATTTTATTTGTTTCCCTTGCTGCAATTAATCCGGGGGGAATGTCAAGCTGGGAGTTTCTCGGAAAATTTAAGGAAACCGCTATTGTCCGGGCTGCTGAAAACTTTATGCCTGCATTCGGAGTCGCGTTAATTGTATTCGGTGGGATTCTGTCCACTTCATCCGCTCTGAATGCAACTGTAATGGCTGCTTCCCGTGTTGCATTTTCTATGGGAAGAGATCTCTGGCTTCCAAAACGAATATCAGCAATACATACTGTGCGAAGAACACCTCATATTGCTATTTACAGCACCGGTGCAATTTTATTAATTATGGCCGTTACACTTCCGATTGAAACTGTCGGGTCCGCGGCGAGTTTAATGTTCCTTTTGACATTTGCACTGGTAAATTTATCGGTTATAGTTTTACGTAGAAATCATCCGGAAATTCCACGTAAATATAAAGTCCCATTTTACCCATTTATTCCTTTACTTGGTTTTACACTTAATATATTTCTTGCATTATTTCAGTTCGATTTCCAGCCGATTGCCTGGTATGTAACCATAGGCTGGATTGCTTTCGGATTACTCCTCTATTATTCAATTTTTGAAAAACAGGCTGCAGCAATTGAACCGCAGGTATTGTTGCCTAGAGCGCCGTTATCTGAAATAGAAAAGAAGCTATCTGTTGTAGTTGCAATTTATAATCCAGAAACCATTGAAATATTATTGAAGCTTGCTATTCCGGTTGCAAAGCAGCGAAACCAGAGAATAATTGCGATTAGTGTCGTTGAAGTTCCACGGCAAATGCCTATCCATGAAGGAATGCGTTTTGCTCATCATAAAGAAGCTTTACTGAACAAAGCAAAAAAGATCGGGCAGGAGTATAAAATTGAAGTTGAAACCGATATTGTAATCGGGCATCACTCTTCGCAAGGAATACTTGCTGCAGCTTATCAACACAATGCCAGTTTATTAGTTATGGGATGGAAGGGTTATACAAAAACCCGCGATAGAATTTTCGGTGAAATTGCTGATAAAGTAATTCGTTTTGCCCCATGTGATTTAATGATGCTGAAAATTGGTGAATCACGTAAAATTAAAAATTGTTTTTTACCAACAGCCGGTGGACCAAATGCCAGACTTGCTTCCACTATTCTAAATGCGATTGCAAGGGATTTGAAATTATCTGTTACTGCGGGTTTTATAACACAGGAAGATGCGACACCGGAACAAATTAAAATTGGAAATCAGAGTATAAAAGCTACACTAAATAATATTGATCCCGATATTGTGCAAAGTGAAAAAATAATAAAATCGAAATCTATTGCAGGCGGAATTGCAAAAGCCAGCCGGGATTACGATCTCGTTGTAATAGGTGCCGCTAAGGAATCCTTATTTCATAAAATGCTGCTTGGTGAAATACCTGAAAAAGTAGCACGCTTTTCACCGACATCTGTTCTTGTAGTAAAAAGATATGAAGGGATTTTAAAGAATATTTTGAAGAAGGTACTGGGATAGGTTTTGATAATCTTAATCTTACTCCAAATGAGTTGTGAGTGGATTAAGATTATAATTTCCGCCAGAGGCGGATCAGCCTTTGGCTGAAAGAGTAAGATTAAGAATTTTTATTATAAATAAAATCATATAATATATTTTATCAGAATTCATCATCCAGCAGCCAGCCTTCTGCCAACTCCGGTTTCATTTCGGATATGAAACGGGAAGGTTTGGACAATGTCATTCCTGCTTCTCTATCAAACATATTCATTGGATAAGTGACAAACAGATTTTGCTTCGCTCTTGTGGAAGCAACATACATCAATCTTCTTTCTTCTTCCAGTGAATCCAAGTTTTCAACAGATCTGCTTGAGGGAAAATAACCTTCAACTGCATGAATTATAAATACGGAGTGCCATTCCAATCCTTTTGCAGAATGAATTGTTGATAGAGTGACAAATTCTTCTTCTTTATCCGGTGCATCAATATCGATAACACTTTCAATAATTGGTTCAATTGCCATATCCGCTAGAAGGCTATCCAATGATTTATAGTTTTCAGAAATATTGTGGAATATTTCCAGGTCTTTATTTCGTTTATTGTAATCGTCATATCTATCCTTAAATAGAGGCCAATAATAATCGAAGATCATCTGCACTTTTTCGGATGGAAGTTCTTTGCCTGTATGCAGTTTATAAAGCAATTGGAAAAGACCTGCGATTTTATCATTGTATCTAAATGAAGTTTGCTCATCTGGATTTGCTTTTATTGTTAATCGAGCAGTTGCTAATTCGTCCAAAATCTTTTGAGCCGTTTTCGGTCCAACACCTTCATGAAGAAGCAGAACCCTATACCAGCTTACCACATCTTTTGGATTTGCCGCAATCCTTAAAAATGCAAGAACATCTTTAATGTGTGCAGTTTCAACAAACTTCATCCCCCCGAATTTTTGAAAAGGTATATTTGCTTTTGTTAATTCAATTTCAAGATCAAAAGAAAAAAATGACGAACGGAATAAAACTGCAATGTCTGTTAACGGAACTCCTTCTTCACGTAAATCTAAAATCTTATCAACAATAAATTTTGACTGCAGATTTTCTGAGGCTGCAGCAATTATTACTGGTAATTCTCCACCATTCTTTCTTGTATAAAGATGCTTTTCATATTTTTCAATAGAGTGAGCAATAATATGATTTGTAAAATCCAAAACAGGCTGAACACTTCTATAATTTTCTTCAAGCTTGATAATATTTACATTATCAAAAAGTTTCGGGAATTCTATTATATTCTTAAAGTTAGCTCCGCGGAAAGAATAAATTGATTGAGAATCATCGCCGACGACCATTACATTTTTATTTATTTGGCACAATCCCATCACAATATCAGCCTGGAGTTTGTTTGTATCCTGGTATTCATCAACCATTACAAATTTTATTGTTGATAGAAGGGATTTTGTAGCAGGCCCAAATTCAAGTAAAAAATCCTTCAGGTAAACCAGCAAATCATCATAATCGAGAAGATTGTTTTTTCTTTTATATTCATTAAAGACGGTTTGAATTTGTAAAATTTTATCAAGATCATCTAAAAAATGCGGATAATTCTCTTCTATTATTTCAATAACTTTCCTGCCGGTATTTACACTTAAGCTAAAAACTTTATTTAAAGTTTGTTTATTAGGAAATCTTTTTTCTTTGGAAATAAAACCTGCTTGTGAACGGATTAAGTTTATAACATCTTCACAGTCTCCCTGATCAAGAATTGTAAAAGAGGAATCAAGTCCTGCTGCCTTAGCATATTTTCGCAGAGTTAAATTTGCAAAAGAATGAAAAGTTCCTCCAAGAATTTTTGCGCATCTATTATCAAGCAAAACTGAAGCACGGTTCATCATTTCATTGGCAGCTTTACGTGTAAAAGTAAGAAGAAGAATTGATTCAGGTTTGTATCCCATTTCAACTAATCTGGCAACACGGTAAACGAGAGTGCGGGTTTTACCTGTACCAGCACCGGCAATTATTAAGTATGCTCCATCAACTGCAGAAACAGCTTCGTACTGTGCAGTATTTAATTCATTTTGATAATTAATTGAAAAACGGGCTTCATCAATATTTTCTTTAGTAAAGCCCGAGTCTCCTAAACGTTTTAACTTATATTTCTTTTGAACCATCTAGGCTTTGCTTTTGGTTTTCCTATTATTTCAGACATTAAAATATAATCTTTTAGTGTTGCAGGATGATTTAATTTTTCTTTTATCGTGTGCTTAAATATACCAATTGGTTCATTTTCTTTATTCATCAACTCTTCAAATTTTTTAGCTTTCTTTTCAATATTGAAATCCACCGTAGCTTTTTTTTCCAGAACTTTTTCCTCTTTTCCCCAATCTGTAATTAGAGTGTGTTCCGAAGCGGTTTCTTTATGCCATTGCGGATCGTATTGAGTTGTCATTTTCTGGGCTTCATGCGTTTGAATTTTTGTTTTATCTGATGTTTTTGCTTTTGGGGAATCCTCCATGGGAGTACTTTCAGACATAGCTCTACCGGATTCATTATCTTTCTTAAAAAGATTTTCTATTTCGGAAAGCATATCATTGTATGAATCAATTTCATCTTTATTTTCAACTTTTTTAAGTTGAGGTCCAGTTCTTGTGGGGATATTAGGTACACTGTCTCCATTCCTTTGAGGGGATTGAGGTTCTTTTTGATTCCCTTTATTCTTCTTTTTAAAGATAGAACCAAAGAAAATGATAATTATTATTACCCAGATTAATATCTTTATAAAATCATCCATGAAACTTCATCCGAAATAATGATTCAAAAATTCTTGAACTTGCACTTGAACTCCGATTAAATTTACACTTCTTTATTCAGGTTTATCCTTTTTCTTTTCCGGTTTTGAAATTGAATCTCTCATTTCAGTATCAGCCTGAATATTTTTCATATTGTAATAATCCATTACTCCCAAATTTCCTGATCGGAAAGCTTCAGCCATTGCTTTTGGAACCTCAGCTTCCGCTTCAACAACTCTTGATCTTTGTCTTGCGATTTCGGCAATATTTTCCTGTTCACTTGCAACGGCGGCAGCTCTTCTTTCCTCAGCTTTTGCTCTTGCAACTTTAAGATCCGCTTCAGCTTGATCTGTTTGAAGAATTGCGCCGATATTTTGCCCAATATCTACGTCTGCAATATCAATTGATAAAATTTCAAAAGCAGTACCTGAATCAAGCCCTTTTGCAAGAACACTCTTGGAAATTCTGTCGGGATTTTCAAGAACTAGCTTATGACTATCACTTGAACCTATGGTAGACACTATACCTTCACCAACTCTTGCAAGAATTGTAGCTTCTCCAGCACCACCGACCAGTCTATCAATGTTTGCGCGAACAGTAATTCTTGCAATTGCTTTAAGCTGAATACCATCTTTTGCAACTGCGGCAACAACCGGTGTTTCAATCACTTTTGGTATTACTGACATTTTGACCGCTTCGAGTACATCCCTGCCTGCCAAATCGATAGCAGTTGCACGCTCAAATGACAGACCCAAATTTGCTTTATCTGCAGAAACTAATGCATTTATTACTCTAACCACATTTCCACCAGCTAAATAATGTGCTTCTAGTTTTGCCTGATCTAATTTAATTCCTGCTTTAGTTGCCGTAATCATACTTCTAACAATTACAACCGGCGGCACTTTTCTTAGCCTCATTCCAACTAAATCTTTAAATATTTTTACTTTTACACCTGAAAAGAATGCAGTAATAAAAAGCCCAAGCGGTACGAAATACAGAAAAACAATTAAAACAAAAACAATTACGATAATTAATAAGAGCGATAAACCTGTTACAGCTTCCATTATTTCTCCCTTTTGAATTTGATTCTTAATTTTAACATTTATTTATACTTTAATCAACTTTTTTATAAAAAAGTGTATATTATCAATACACAATATTGTAATATAAAAGACAACATATTTGATTATTTGTGGCTATTTTAACCAAAGTTATAAAAAAGAAATTGATTTTTATATTTTTCACCCTATAAAAATTTATTATTTATCTTGGTATAATATTTGGTTCATTTAATTATTATAATATTAAATAAGAATTTTATCTTTGACTTTAAATGTATTTATTTTTAGGTTATCAAAGCCTATCTTGAATGAAGCATAAGCTATTTATATATTGGGGAAACTAATTAACAGTTAAAGCTGTTAAAAAAGTAATATTTAAGAAAAGAGGAAATAATTATGGATGGAAATTTCTCTGACAGACTTCAGGACGTTATCAGATTAAGCCGGGAAGAAGCTCTTCGACTTGGGCATGATTATATTGGAACGGAGCATCTTCTTTTAGGAATTATCAGGGAAGGTCAGGGAGTTGCGGTTAGAATTTTAAGGAATTTGGACTGTGATTTAATGAAATTGAAAAAAGCTGTTGAAGATACCGTACGAACATCAGGCGGTACTTTAACAATCGGGAATATCCCACTTACTAAACAGGCAGAAAAAGTATTAAAGATCACTCAAATTGAATCTAAAATATATAAAGCGGATGTAATTGGAACCGAACATCTTCTTTTATCTTTATTAAGAGATGAGGATAATATTGCAACACAAATACTGCATCAATTTAATGTAACTTATGATTCAGCCAGATCAGAATTAAATTCTATGTTAAGCAGTAAAAACCCTAAAGATCCTTCCGGAGCTGTTCCACCGCCTGATAAAAAAATTGAGAGAACAAAAACTCCGGTATTAGATAATTTTGGAAGAGATTTGACTAAACTTGCAGGTGAAGATAAACTTGACCCGGTTGTTGGTCGTGAAAAAGAAATTGAAAGAGTTGCACAGGTGTTAAGCAGGAGAAAAAAGAATAATCCTGTTTTAATTGGAGAACCTGGTGTCGGTAAAACTGCAATTGCCGAAGGTTTAGCATTAAGAATTATTCAAAAGAAAGTTCCTAGAATTTTACAGGATAAACGTGTAGTAACACTCGATCTTGCAGGTTTAGTTGCCGGAACAAAGTATAGAGGGCAATTCGAAGAGAGAATGAAAGCTTTGATGAATGAACTTGAAAAAGCTAATGATGTAATTCTCTTTATTGATGAACTTCATACAATTGTAGGAGCAGGCGGTGCTTCAGGTTCACTCGATGCATCCAACATGTTTAAACCGGCACTTGCCAGAGGTGATATACAGTGTATTGGTGCTACAACTTTAGATGAATATAGAAAATATATTGAGACCGATGGTGCTCTAGACAGAAGATTTCAAAAAGTCATGATTGAACCCCCAAGTTATGATGAAACAATTCAGATACTTGAAAATATTAAATTCAAGTATGAAGAACATCATCATGTTAGATATTCAAAGGATGCAATTGATTCTGCAGTAAAATTAAGTAATAGATATATAACGGATAGGCATCTTCCCGATAAAGCAATTGATGTTATTGACGAAGCAGGCTCGAGAGTTCATATGGGAAATTTTGAAGTTCCTAAAGAAATTCTTCAGCTCGAAGAAAATATTGAAAAAGTGCGGCAGGAGAAAGCCTCTGTTGTTAAGAAACAGGATTATGAAGAAGCTGCCAGGCTTAGAGATAAGGAAAGAAATCTTCAATCTGATCTTGAAATTGCTAAACGTGAATGGGAAGCAAAAACAAGAGATATCATTCATGACGTGAGTGAAGAAGATATTGCTACTGTTGTTGCTATGATGACCGGAATTCCGGTTAACCGTGTTGCACAAACAGAATCTGAAAAATTGTTAAAGATGGCAGAATCTTTGGAAGAATATATTGTGGGTCAGAATGAAGCTGTTCAAAAATTAACCAAAGCTATTAGAAGAACAAGAGCCGGTTTAAAAAATCCGAATAGGCCAATCGGCAGCTTTATTTTCTTAGGGCCGACCGGTGTCGGAAAAACCGAGCTTTGTAAAGCATTAGCAAAATATTTATTCGATTCCGAAGATGCTCTTATCAGAATTGATATGAGTGAATACATGGAAAAATTCTCTCTTTCCAGGTTAGTTGGAGCACCTCCGGGATATGTCGGTTATGAAGAAGGCGGACAGCTTACTGAAAAAGTAAGAAGAAGACCATATTCTGTTGTTCTTTTTGACGAAATCGAAAAAGCACATCCTGATATTTTCGGTATTCTGCTTCAAGTATTGGATGATGGTGTTTTAACCGACAGCTTTGGAAGAAAAGTTGATTTTCGAAATTCAATTATAATAATGACTTCCAATATTGGAGCAAGAGATATAAAGAATATTGGTTCCTTCGGATTTGGAGAAGAGAAATCCGAAGATAGATATACAAGTCTCAAAAATACTGTTGAAGATGCAATGAGGCGATTATTTAATCCTGAATTTCTCAATAGAGTAGATGAAACGATTGTATTTAGGAACCTCGAAAAAGAAGATATCTTAAAGATAATCGATATTGAATCGAAAGATCTCGTTAAAAATGTACATGAAAATAAAATGGAAATTGCACTTGATCAATCTGCTAAAAACTTTCTTGTTGAAAAAGGATTTGATCAGAAGTATGGTGCAAGACCATTAAGAAGAGCAATTCAAAAATATGTTGAAGATCCTCTTGCAGAAGAAATATTGAGAGGTTCTTTTAAAGAAGGTACTAAAATAGTTGCTAAACATGTCGAAAATTCCGAAGAATTGATTTTTATTGATGAAGATCTTGATGTGAAGATTCCAGATGAAGAAAAAGAAAAAACCGATTCGGGAGAATCAAAGTAATTTACTGCTGGTTTAATTTAAATTACAGAATCTTAATAAAAAGCGTCTTAAATTGTTAAGACGCTTTTTTTTATTTTAAATTTAATTGTTAATTATTTTTATTAGGAGGTAGCTATGGCTGTTTTAAATGAAACCGATAGAAATGAAAAGTTGAAAAAACTCAATGGTTGGCAGTTTCGAAATAATCAAATTGAAAAAGAATATGGATTAAAAGATTTTAAATCCGCTCTAAATTTTGTTAATAAATTGGGGGAAGAAGCGGAAAAAATGGATCACCATCCGGATATTAATATTCATTCATATAACAAAGTTAAAATTACATTGACTACTCATAGTGAAGGCGGTGTTACAGGCAAGGATTTTAATCTTGCAGAAAAGATTGAAAATTTAAATAAATAAAAGCAAATTTTTCAGGGAGGGATTATTAATGGCCTTAGGTGAAAATGAAATATTAGGGATATTCCGTGAAACCGGAGCACTTTTGGAAGGGCATTTTCTACTTACATCCGGTAAGCATAGTAATGTATATTTTCAATGTGCAAAAGTTTTACAATACCCGGAATATACTAAGCAGATTTGCAATTTAATTGCCAAACAGTTTGAATCTTTTGAATTTGAAACAGTAGTTGCTCCTGCAATGGGGGGTATTATTGTCGGTTATGAAGTTGCACGTCAATTGAATAAAAGATTTATCTTTGCTGAAAGGGAAGATAAAAATTTGACTTTAAGAAGAGGCTTTGGTCTAAATGAAAATGAGAAAATCCTTGTATGTGAAGATGTAATAACAACAGGGGGGTCTGTTTATGAGGTTATAAATATTGTTAAGGATCATAAAGCAAATGTTGTTGGAGTTGGAGCAATAGTAGATCGTAGTGGGGGGAAAGCAAAATTTGATTCTCCTTTATTTACAACTTTAAAAATAAATGCTGAAACATTTACTCCTGACGATTGTATCTTATGCCGAGAAAATATTCCATTGATAAAACCGGGGTCAAGAAAAATTAAGTGATGGTTTTTAACTGCTCATCCTTTTTTAACTGTTCATTTAATAAACTATTTTACAATTTAAAATATTATAGAATTTAATGAAGACTGTATCTCTCCTGCTGCTTTTTTCTTCGTTGCTTTTTGCCCAAATAAAATTTGACAACTATTTTCAAAACAAAATCCTACGAATAGATTATTACCATACTGGAGATAGTGCAAATGATTATTATTCAATTGATGAATTAAAGGAAGAGCCTTATTGGGGTGGCTCTCATGTTAATCTGATTGACAAATTTAATTACGGAAGTTATAAAGCCGAAGTTTTTGACGACTCATCTAAAATGGAAATCTATTCCAGGACATATTCAACGTTATTCCACGAATGGCAGACTACAGAGGAAGCAAGGAAAACAACCAAAACTTTTTCTGAAACTTTTATAATGCCGTTTCCGAAAAGAAGTGTAACAGTTGAATTCTTTAGCCGGGATTGGGAAAATAATTTTATCAAAAAATTTACATATAAAATTGATCCTAGTAACTATTTTATTAAAACAGAAAGAGATAACCAGTATGATTCATTTAAAGTACAGTATTCCGGAGATCCTTCGCAAAAAGTTGATATAGTAATTATCCCGGAAGGCTACACAAAGGATGAAATGGATAAATTTAAAGAAGATTGCAAAAAAGTTTCGGGTTATCTGTTCAATTCATCTCCATTTAAAGAAAATAAAGACAACTTTAATATCTGGGGAATTGAAGCTCCATCGCAAGAGGAAGGAACAGATGTTCCTGCCGATCATATATGGAGAAAAACTCTTTTAAATACTTCATTTTATACTTTTGATCTTCAGCGCTATTTAATGACAACCGATAATAAAAAAGTAAGAGATGTAGCTGCTAATGCTCCGTATGATCAAATTTATATTTTAGTTAATACAAGTGAATACGGAGGCGGAGCAATTTACAATTATTATTCGGTTTGCGTAAGCAATAATCCTTATTCGGAATATATTTTTGTGCATGAATTCGGGCATGGTTTTGCTTATCTGGCAGATGAATATTCTGAAAAGAACTCGCCTTATAAAAATTTTTATAATTTTAATGTAGAACCAACCGAACCAAATATTACTACCCTGGTTGATTTTAAATCAAAATGGAAAGACTTAATTGATAAGTCAACTCCTATTCCTACACCTGCAACATCGGAATATAAAAATATAGTTGGAGCATTCGAAGGCGGCGGTTATGTTGAAAAAGGAATCTACCGCCCGATGGAAGATTGTGAAATGAGATCAATCTCTATAAATAATTTCTGTGTAGTTTGCAAAAGAGCTATTCAGGAAATGATTGATTTCTATTCGAAGTAATTCTTGTTCCAATCTTGCAATCTGGTAATTTTGTAATCGGGTCATTCATTTTTAATCTCTTAAATAAAAACTTGTTATATTTACTTACCTTTTTTAAGAATAATCTCATTTAGTATAACATGGATCAGAGAAAATTATACAAAACCGTTGAAACTATAGCATCTCAAGATTTTGCTTCCAATAAAGACATGCTTATTGCAGTAGTTACTCAAATAATTGAGAATGAAAATATTAATATAAACGGGGGACGTGTCTGGAAACTTGATCCTGAAAAAGGTACTTATAATTTGCTGTTCCAGACCGGGAAAGTCAAAATGATTGACCCCCGTTTTGTTATTGTAATAAAAGATTATCCTATCTTTGATTTAATCGCAAAACAACGAACAGTTGTAGGTGTAGAAACAAATGAAATATTAAAGCAGAAAGGCATACTTAAATTTACTTCTTCTGGTGTTGGCGATAAAATAAAAGTAAACGGTAAAATTTATTATGAATATCTTCTTGCGTTAAATAGTGGAAATATCAATGAAGACTTTCGGTTAACGTTAAATATTATAGCTACTGCCTTAACATCTCAGATTAAACAGAGGAAATATTCTGAGAGGGCAAAAGTCTTTAAAGCTGATCTCGATAAAGGAAGGGAAATTCAGAAAAGCATTTTGCCTGAACATGAATATAGGTTTCATAATTATGAACTTTTTGGTGTTACTGATCCTGCCGAAATAGTCGGCGGTGATTTTTTTGATTATCTTGAAATTGGAGATGAAGGCGATAGGCTTGGTGTTACTGTTGGTGATGCTGCCAGCAAAGGTGTGGGTGCTGCTGCTGAAGCAATGTATATTGCTGGCGCTTTAAGAATGGCAACCACTTTTGAAATTAAGATCTCGCCTTTAATTAAAAGGACCAACCACCTGGTAAATAAAATATTTTCCGATGATAAATTTGCTTCATTATTTTACGGTGAATTATCGGCAGATAAGGGCGGATTATTTTTATATGCAAATGCAGGTCACAATCCTCCATTCTTTTTAAAGAGTGATTCTGACAAAGCAATTTCATTAGGTCCGACAGGTCCGGTTTTAGGACCTGCACCAAATGCTAAGTATACAATTGAAAATATTAATTTTGAAAAGGGGGATGTTTTATTAATTTATTCCGACGGTGTAACGGAATCAACTAACTCTGAATTTAAAGAGTACGGGGAAGAACGTTTATTAAATCAATTGAAAAAAATAAAACATCTTTCTCCAAAAGAAATTACATATAGTATTCTTGATGATGTTATTAAGTTTTCTAAAAATGGGAAATATTCCGATGATAAAACATTAGTAGTTATTAAAAGAATAAAATAATAACCCAAAGCATAATAGTTGTATGAATTACCAAATGGTTGAATGGATGAATGGATGAATGAAAAGACATACAATCATTCTGCCATTCACCCTTTCATATTACGGATGTGACGGTATCGTTTTAGCTAATAGATAAAATTCATTATTTATTTTCTAATAATAATAAATATGAGAAAACCATGGCTAAGTCAACAAATCCTGCAACAGGAGAAGAAATAAAAAATTATCCGGATATGAATAATGTTGAAATAGAAAAAATATTAGAACAATCAAATAAGGCTTTTCTTCAGTGGCAATCTTTCGATTTTTCTCAAAGAACAGAGAAAATGAAAAATGCACATGATATACTCCTAAAAAGAAAAGAAGAATTTGCAAAGATTATGACACTTGAAATGGGGAAACCTATTGCACAATCAATTTCAGAAATTGAAAAATGCGCGTGGGTTTGTGATTATTTTGCGGAAAACGCAGAAGATTTTCTTGCTAATGAGGAAATAAAAACAGATGCTTCCAAAAGCTATGTTGCCTATCAACCTTTGGGAGTAGTGCTTGCCATTATGCCGTGGAACTTTCCTTTCTGGCAGGTATTCAGGTTTGTTGCTCCGAATCTAATGGCAGGAAATGCGGGTGTATTAAAACATGCTTCAAATGTAACAGACTGTGCTTTAAGTATTGAAAGTGTTTTTAAGGAAGCAGGCTTCCCTGAAAATTTATTTAGAACAATTGTAGTATCTTCAAAAAAAATGGATGCCGTAATTAAAAACCAAAATATTAAAGCTGTAACTTTAACAGGGAGTGTTCCTGCTGGAAAGTCTGTAGCTTCAATTGCCGGTTCTGTTTTAAAAAAGACAGTATTGGAATTAGGAGGCAGCGACCCGTATGTAGTTCTTGAAGATGCGGATTTGAAAAACTCTGTAGAGACTTGTGTTAATTCCCGGTTAATTAATGGTGGTCAAAGCTGTATAGCCGCTAAACGATTTATTATTGTGGAGAAAATTTATAAAGAATTTGAAAAGATGTTTGTAGATCTTATGAAAGAAAAGAAAATGGGTGATCCTTTTAGTAAGGAAAATGATTTGGGACCGCAGGCAAGTACAAATCTCCGTGATGATTTGCATAAACAAGTAGAGGGGAGTATAAAGAAAGGTGCAAAGCTTTTACTAGGAGGAAAAATTCCGGAAGGAAAAGGAGCATATTATCCTCCAACAGTTTTGGCTGATGTTAAAAAAGGAATGCCAGCTTATGATGAAGAAATCTTTGGCCCGGTTGCAGCATTAATAAAAGTATCTAATGAAGAGGAAGCTATAAAAGTTGCTAATGATACAAATTTTGGATTGGGTGCTGCTGTTTTTACCTCCAGCTTAGAAAGAGGAAATATAATTGCAGAAAAAAAACTTCAAGCAGGGAATTGTTTTGTTAATTCATTCGTAAAATCTGATCCAAGGCTTCCATTTGGCGGAATTAGGGAATCCGGTTACGGCAGAGAGCTTTCTCCCTTTGGAATTAAAGAATTTGTAAATATTAAAACGGTATATGTAAAATAAAAACATTTTTTAACCTGTTAAATTATTACTTAATTTATAAATAGGAATTATGCCGTCTGAAATTCAGGATACTATTAAACTTTTACCTGATTATTTAGCTTCTGCAAAAACAAATTTTGGTGAAGAGGATTTATTTATCCTTGTCCAGAAATTAGTTATCGTAATTTTAATCGGAGCATTAATCGGGATGGAAAGGGAACATTCGCGGCCTGCGAATGAAAAAACTTTTGCCGGTGTCAGAACGTTCCCTTTGATTTCTATTTTAGGTTTTGTTGCTGCTTTAATTTCTTCAATAACTTCTTTCTGGATTTATTTCGCAATTTTTATTGGTTATGCATCCCTTATAACTACAGCTCATGTTTTTTCTGCAAAGCTTGGTCGCCAGGGAGGAACATCGGAAATATCGACTCTTCTTGTATTTATTTTGGGTTCACTTGTTTATTGGAATTTTATTGTCCTTTCCGCAATTATTGCTGTTGTTGTTGCAGCATTTTTAACACTGAAAATACAGCTGCATCGCTTTGTTGGAAAGATAAGTGAAGAAGATCTTTATGCAACGATTAAACTTGCTATAATCACAGTAATTATACTCCCTTTGCTGCCGAATAAAACCATCGGACCTCTCGATATTCTTAATCCCCGGATGATATGGCTGATGGTAATTTTAATTGCAGGTATAAGTTTTATCGGCTATATATTGATTAAAATTTTTGGTGAGGGAAAAGGCATTTCGATCACAGGTCTTATGGGTGGTTTGGTCTCAAGCACGGCAGTTTCCTTTTCTTTATCGAAAAAGAGTAAAGAAAACAATGCAATTTCCAAAAGCTCTGCATTAGGAATAATTTTAGCTTCAACAGTAATGTTTCCGAGAATCTTTATAATAATTTTAGTATTAAATGCTCCGCTGATTAAAAATATTTGGCTTCCTTTATTTATATTAACAATAGTTGGTTTTGCAGTCAGTTATTTTATGATGAAAAATATAAGTAATAATAAACCAACTGAAATTATTGAATTAAAAAATCCTTTTGAACTTAAATCGGCATTGCTGTTCGGATTAATATTTGCTGTTATGATTTTTCTTTCAAAAGCTGCCCAGATTTATTTGGGAAATACTGGGATTTATGCTGCAAGCGCTTTGGGAGGATTAACTAGTGTTGATGCTATCATTGTTTCTTTAATTCAGTTAACCAATCATATGCTAATAACAGATGTAATAACAATTGCAATAATTATTGTAATAATTTCTAATTCGATTGTAAAAGCTGGCATATCCTTAATTTGGGGGACAAAAGAATTAAGCAGTCAGGTTATTAAAGGATTGGGAATAATATCTTTGGCTGCTGCCGTTTATTTGCTAGCGCTAGTATTAGTTTAAAAGATTTACTTTTCAAAATACTTTTTGAAAAGAATGAATATTTTAATTGATTTTAATCAGTATTTGTACTTTCCCAAGTGTCATCAATTTCATCCCAAACGGAATTAATTCCTGATTTAAAGTCATTCCGGTTATCTTGAGTTACTTCATTAAAGTCGCTCATTTTTTTATTTAAATATTCTCTTTCTTCTTTTAAGTCCTTAACACTTTTGTCGCACTTTATGCTTGCATTTCCTCTGGTATTTCCGGCTATTCTTTGAAGCTCATCAATTTTATTATTTAACTTTTCTTTTGCTGTCTCATTGTCTTTTTTAAATTGGTCTTTTTGTTCGTAAGTATAATCCTTATTAGAATTCCAGAAGATATTAACTCGCCCACTATTACTACCAGTATTATCGACTTTGTTATTCATATTTTCTTCTTTTTTATTTTGACAGGAGGTTAAAATGTAAGACATCAAAATAATAGAGCAAAAAAAACTTATTTTCATCATATTTTTTTCCGATTATTTTCTAATACTAATTTCAATAAATAGATATCATTACCTTACATAACTCTTCTTCCCTGAATAATTCTTATAATAATTATTACCAGGGCAATAATTAATAAAATATGTATATATCCGCCTAATGTATAGGAAATTATTACTCCCAGCAACCATAATATCAGAAGTATTACAAAAATAGTCCAAAGCATAAATCACCTCGTCAGTTAACTTTAATAAAATAGTTCTTTATATTTAGCCTATCCATATATGTAAATCACAAATATCGATTTCGTTATATAAGTCACTTAAATCTTTAAGAAAGTTTAAATGGGGAAAGATGATCTTCTTTATAAAATGATAATTTTATTATAGTATTGTTATCTTGTTATTATGATAGAACCACGACACAATTACAAATTAATAATTCAATACGATGGAACAAATTATGCAGGCTGGCAAATTCAAAAAAATGCTCTCACAATCCAACAGCTAATATCTGATTCAATAAAAGTTATTATTAAAGAAGAGATCAATTTAATTGGTTCCGGACGAACAGATTCGGGTGTTCATGCAATTGGGCAAAGTGCTAATTTTAAAACAGAAAAAGAAATAGATATTTACAGGTTTTTTTATTCTTTAAACTCCTTGCTTCCAAAAGATATTGCAATAAAAGAAATGGAAGAGGTGAATATAGATTTCAATGCCCGGGGCGATGCAAAAAGAAGAACTTATCTTTATTTATTTACAAAATTTAAATCTCCTTTTTACGATAAATACTCTTATTTTTATCATGATAAAATCGATTGTGATAGATTAAATTATTTGAGCAGCTTTTTAATCGGTAAAAAAGATTTTACATCTTTCTGCAGAACTATCTCCGATACCGAAAATAAAATATGTAACGTGTCTAATATAAGATGGAAAGAATCAAAAGGAATGGTATCTTTTATAATTGAAGCCGACAGGTATTTGCATGGAATGGTCAGAACAATTATCGGAACTCTTTTAAATTCTGTAAAAAATAATTTAGGTGAAAATTATATTGAAGAAGTTTTTTTAGCAAAAAACAGGATTGCTGCAGGTGAAGCCGTTCCGGCAAGTGGTTTGTTCTTGTTTAAAGTGAAATATTAGAACACATTGAAGATAGTAAACAAAGTTCAAGAGCAAGTGTAAGTTCAAGATCAAGTTTACTGTAGAACAAGCAGATGCAAGATTATGCAGTCATACAAAACATGCATCTATACAATCATGATTTGGCACTAACAATTATACATGTTTGAATGGCATATATTAAATTTTAATAAACTTTATTTTTCGTTTTATGGAATTTCTTGCACAGATACATCCCGAAGCAGTTCATTTTCCAATAGCATTTTTATTGGCTTATGTACTTTTTGAAATTTTAGGGATCATCCTTAAAAAAGAATTCCTATCCAAAACAGCTCATCTATTTTTATTACTTGGCGTATTGGGATTAATTGCTGCAGTATTAACGGGCAATCAAGCTAAAGACATAGCCCATAAGCTGTCAAAAAAAGGGGAATCTATTTCCTTTAAAGCAATTAATGAACATGAAGATTATGCCAATATAACTCTATGGTTTTTTGCAGCATTACTTGTTTTAAGAACAATGGCTGTAATTAAAAAAAGATTTTTGGGAATAATAAAATATTCATTTGTTATTCTATCATTAATTGGTGCATTTTTAGTCTATGAAACTGCAGGGCATGGCGGAACTTTGGTTTATAAACATGGAATAGGCACAGACTTAAAAAAGATGGAAATTAATTCTTCGAATCCAGGTACCGGCGGGGAATAAACCTGTGAATAATAGTTTTCGTCTTTCTTCAATAGTTTTTGTATTAATAATAATAAATGCGATTGGTATTTTATTAAGATATTTTGATTTAGATACTTATTTTATTTTTTTTGGTTTCCGTTTTCAAATAAGCCTGGTTCTTCCTTTGTTAATTGTTTTAAAAAGTCTCCCAAAAGATTTTATAATAGATATTTTTAAAAGACCTAAATACAAAAATAAATTATCTTTTGTCTATTTATTATTCATTCCGCTTTTGATTCTCTTTGCAATTCTTTTTTTAATAAAAAAAATTAATTTGAATGATCCTGAATATTTTTACGAATTCGGTTTATCATCGATAATTGATTTCCCGATCTATCTAGCTTGGAACTCGCTTCAATTATTATCTTTCTTTTTATTCTTAATCTTTGTTTCATCTTTTTCTAAAATTAAATTTTTTACTGTTTTTTTAATTTTTATTCTTTTTTTTGTTTACGGATTCATTCCTTTAAAATCAGAGGCAGTGGATTTTTTTCATTTGTTATCTTTAATTCTTTCTGCGTCTATGATAGGAATATTGATAAAATACTTTCAGAATATATATTGGCTGGCAATTTTTTCTTTTTCGATTTTGTGGTTAAATATTCTTTTATTTGGAAGTAAATCTGAATTATTTATTAATTTGATTTTTGCCTCCCAATATAGTTCATGGGAAGGCTTTTTTTCCGTAGGAAAAGAATTTAAAGCTCTTATTCTTCCTGCTAATTTATTAATAACTAATATTTTTTTGATATTTTGTCTTTGGAGGAAGAAAGAAAGTTAAACATATCATTTTAGCAATAAATTATATTTTGTATTTTTAACTTGGAAAATAATTTATAAATGAAAAAAATATTTTTACTATTTATAGTCTTATCAACTTTATCTATCTCGTATGCGGAAAAACCGCCGGCTGAAAAAGCCCGGGGATTATTTATTTCTTTTGGAGTTGGTCCACGTCTGCCGATAAATTATTTTTCCAATTCTTCCGATTTAGGTTACGGTTTTAATGTTGAATTTTCATATACCGATAACGAATATCTCCCCTTCTTTTTGTTTACGAAAATTGGTTATGAACAATTCCCCGGTTCGCAGGATTTTTACAAGATAACCGATTATACAAATTTTTCAACTACTGCAATACCAATTAATTTAGGAATAAGATATTACTTTGCTCCTTTGCTGGAAAACGTCGTTTTGTTTATGCCCGTGGTGGAAGTATCTGCTGCTTACATGTATTTACAAAAATTGAATGAATTTAAACCGACTGCAAATAAAGCAAATTATACTGAAACAACTTCCAAAATAGGAATCAGCGGCGGGGTTGGTA
>CAYUVK010000020.1:0-6062 GCA_964448105.1 uncultured Ignavibacteriaceae bacterium | reverse complement strand
AATGTTTATGATGGAAATAATAGCCACGTATAACTTTTTTCAAACCAACCAGTTTATTGGGATCGATTTAAGAATAAGGCTCCCATTATTTATTAGTTACTAGGAAAAAATATGGATTATAAAAATTTAATTTTGGAAATAAAAAATTCGGTAGCGGTTTTAACTATAAACCGCCCTGACAAGTTAAATGCTCTTAATGCAGAGACAATTATTGAATTAAAAATTGCCTTTACGGAATTAAAAAAAGATGAAAACATTAAAGTAGTAATAGTAACAGGAAGCGGTGAAAAAGCTTTTATTGCAGGTGCCGATATTTCGGAACTTAACAAACTTGATATGATAAGCGGGAAGGAGTTTTCTGAAAAAGGGCAGGATCTTTTTAATTTAATTGAAAATTTTGACAAGCCTGTAATAGCAGCAGTTAATGGATTCGCTTTGGGGGGTGGCTGTGAACTTGCTTTAGCATGCCATATAAGGCTGGCTTCTGAAAATGCGAAATTCGGGCAGCCAGAAGTTAATCTTGGTGTTATTCCGGGGTATGGGGGAACACAAAGATTGACAAGATTAATAAACTCCGGCAGAGCAATGGAATATATTTTAACCGGCGATATTATAACCGTGCATGAAGCATTAAGGATCGGGCTTGTAAACCATGTATTTCCCAAAGAAGAATTTCTTATCAAAGTAACTGAACTTGCGGAAAAAATTGCATCAAAACCGCAGAATGCTGTTAGGCTTGCAATAAAAGCAATTAGTGCGGCTGATGAAATTTCTTTGAAAGAAGGTCAAAATTATGAAGCAGTTCTATTCGCTCTTTGCTGCGGTACTGAAGACTTTAAAGAGGGGACAAATGCATTTCTTGAAAAACGAAGACCTAACTTTAAAAATAAGTAACTATAATATCTTATATTGATGAATCTTTCCAGTAAAGAGAGAGACTCCCGAAAGCGGAAAATTATTATTTCACTATTTATGATAGTAATTACGCTGCTCATTGTTAATCTTGTGTTGGAATTTGCATGGCAGAACAGAGCATTTAAAAATGGAAATAAAAAAGAAATTAATAAAGTAGGTATAGAAGAAAAATTTAAAGAATCGTTATTAAATCTCGGTATTGAGAATAGCTGGATAAAATTAAAAAAAATAAAAAAGAAAAAATCTTCTGTTGAAAATTTTCTATCTTATGATGTTGCTGTCCCTGCCGACCTTCCCATTACTGTAGTTTTGAATGAAATATTTGTTTCATTTAAAAATTATGAAGTAGATGTTAAATCGAAAGAACAGAAGATTAACGGGAAGACACTCCTTACTATATCCGGGGGAAAGAATCTAGAATTATCTGCAGAATTTTATTATGATCGAGATATTAGTCGTAATGCAGGCCGCATTGGAATTTTTATTACTGGTATTAATAATCTAAATGGTGAGGAGTTAAATAATTTTTTGTCAATTCCTGAAAAATTTGAATTATTGTTAGTTCCATCAAAAGCATCAACCGAAATGTTGAAAACACTAAATCATTATAAAAAAGGATATGGTATCCTGTTAAATGATGATATTAAGGATATTGAATTTAAATTGAATGAGAAATATTCTCGAGGACGATTAAAAAGTTCGATCAGAAATATACTAGGAAAATTTCTCCATGCATCAGTTTTTATGATTGATGATAATTCAAATCTTTTTTCATCGGATGTTTATTCTTTATTGAAAGAGGAATTTAAGAAAAGAAATCTTAGGTTGATAGTTAAAGACTCTCTTTCAAATTTAACCGGTGAAAGCAGTAATAATGCTTTGAAAAATTTCAGGAATAAAATAGAAAAAACTAAAAAAGGGGAAAAAGCGGAATTTGTTATAACAACCGAGCAGTTCCAATTACTTCAACCGGAAATTTCAAAATATAGAAAGATCGGCTATAAATTTTTAATCCCTTCGGAATTGATTAAGGATAATTAATCTGTTTCACTTCACCCAAATTCAAATTCTCTAATTGGCTAAAGACCTTATTTTTGTCGCCAACAATCAAAATGATCGATTCTTCAGGGAAGATATTTTTTTCTGCAGCCTGATTTACTTCTTCCAAAGAAATGCTTCTTATCTTTTCAATATAATTATTGAAATAATCATCCGGCAATGAGAAAATATATTTTGCTGTTAAGTTGGAAGCAATTTGTTTGTTGGTTTCAAAGTTAGATGGGAATCTTCTTATTGTAGATGATTTTGCGAAATCCAGTTCTTTTTGTTCCGCTCCTTTTCTAATTGAGTGCAATTCATTCACAATTTCTTTTACGGCATTACCTGTATTTTCGGAACCGACTGAAGTTGAAACGATAAAATGTGCTCCATTTTTATAATAATTAAACCTGGAAGAAGCGCCGTAAGTATAACCTTTATTCTCTCGTAGGTTTAAATTTATTCTGCTTGAAAACTGTCCTCCTAAAATATTGTTAAGAAGTATTTTTGAATAATAATCATCTTCATTTCTTTCGGAAGATAAATGCCCGATTCTTATTTCACTTTGTACCGCTCCTTCTTTATGAATGAGAAATATTTGTGTTTTACTTCTTACAGTTTTATTAATAGAAATATCTATTGTCTTTTTAGGCTGCCATTTTGCTAAGAGTAAATTTAAATTTTCTTTTAATTCATTTATAGAAGAATCTCCAACTACAATTAATGCAAAGTTATCCAGTTTAAAATATAAATCATAAAAAAGTTTTATATCTTCATTAGAAATATTATTTACACTCTTTTCTTCGCCGAGCGTTGAAGAAGAATATGGATTATCTTTCCCGAAAATTAAATATTCATAGGCAGAATCAGCAATCTGATCAGGTTCATCTTTAAGTTGCAGAATTTTTATTAGAACTTTTCTTTTTTCACGATCAAAGTCAGTTTGATTTAAATGAGGTTTCGTAATTACTGTTGAGAATAAATCAAGTGATCTTTCAAAATATTCTTTTAGAGTCTGCAGAGATAAGAAAATATTATCCTGGCTTGCTCCGACATTAAAATTAGAACCAAGAGTATCAAACTCATCACTTAATTCTAATGCATTATAATTGCCAGCACCTTCATCAATCAGCATAGAAGTTAAATTAGCCAATCCCTTTTTATCATCCGGATCAAATTTACTTCCGGCATTAACAATCATATTCAATTGAAGAATCGGTAAATCATTTTTCTGTACAAAGAAAACTTTAAGTTTGTTGTCTAATGAAAAGCTTTGAATTTCGGGAAGAGAAAAGTCTATTTCATTTGTCGGTGAGGGTTTTACGCTTCTATTAATTTGCTCCATAATAAATTTCTATTTTGATGGAAGTATTCTTAGTTCAACATAAGGTTTAGTTAAATATTTTTCGATGCAGCTGTTTATTAAATCGGCATTTACATTTTCATACCTTTGTAAGTCTTTTGCAAAATAATTAGGTTCGTTCAAAAAATAATTATAAGAATTAAGCTGATCGGCGATGCTGTCAATATTCTGCAAAGAATAAATAAAGCTTGATTTAATCCCATTTTTCGATTTGGTTAATTCTTTTTCCGTAATCTTATTCTTTTTAATATTATCAAGTTCTTTAAATATTTCTTCTTTTAATTGTTCCGATTTAATCCCCGGTTTGGCAGTTGCAATAATTATAAAGCTCCCAGTTAATTTTCCGGAATATTGAAAAACCGAAACATCCTGGGCGATCTCTTTTTCAAAAACAAGGTTTTTATATAACCTAGAATTTTTTGAACCGGAAAGGATATCGCTTAAAACATCAAGAACAGCATCGTCTCTTCCATAAGCATAATCCGAATGCCATGCAAGGTGTAAACGTTCAAGTTGGACATCTTCCTTTTTTTCCAGGTAAATGCTTTCTTTCAATCCAGGTATTGAATTCTTTAATTGTGTAAAAGAATGGGAATCTTTAATATCTCCAAAATACTTTTCAATAAGATCTCTTGTTTGATCAGCATCAAAAGATCCGGCAACAACCAAACTTGCATTGGCAGGGGAATAATAAGTTTCAAAAAATTTCCTAACATTATCGAGAGAATAACTTTTAATATCATCCATGAACCCGATTGTGGGCCAGCTATAAGGATGATCTTCCGGGAAGAGGTGGGTAATTATTAATTCCCATGCAAGTCCGTAAGGCTGGTTATCATACCTTTCAAGCCTTTCATTGCTTACAACATCTTTTTGATTATTTAATTTTTCCTGTGTAAGTGCAGGCAACAAATATCCCATTCTATCCGATTCTAGCCAAAGAATTAATTCTAAAAAATTGGAAGGAACTTTTTCATAATAGTTTGTCCTGTCATATGTAGTTGAACCATTTAATGTTCCACCCGCTTCCTGGATAAATCTAAAGTGCATCTCCTTGGGAACATTTTCAGAACCTTGGAACATCATATGTTCAAACAAGTGGGCTAAACCTGTTTTTCCTTTTCTTTCATTTGCTGAACCGACCTTATACCATATATTTACAGATACAAGAGGAAGAGTATCATCTTTATGAAAAATAACTTCAAGACCATTTTTTAATTTGTATTTTTCGTAATCAATGTTTAGAATTTCCATAAGAAAATTATTATTTATTAAATTTGCTTGTTTTAATATAGAATATATTAACTTGTTAATTTATTTCATATCGGGTCTTCCACATATTTTAATTTTCTCCGATACTTTGTTTAGAGTGAAAAACTATTCAATAAATTTAATTTTGAGATTAATAATTTCGGAATAACTGCCAGTTCGGACCGGAGCACCCCATGTACCAGCACCACATGACACATAATACTGCGTGTTGCCTTTCTTTAAATATCCCCAGCTTTTTTCATAAATCATGTTGGTTATTAAATTTAAGGGGAACATTTGCCCGTTATGTACATGTCCGGACAATTGTAAAGCTACGCCGTTTTTTTCTGCTTCATCCAAACCTAAAGGAGTATGATCCATCAAAATAATAGGATAATCTTTATAAGATTCATTTATGATTTTTTCCAGTGAAAGTCTATCCTCACCTGTAAAACTCTTTTTACTTCTGTCATCCCTGGCAGCAACAATAAAAGAATTATCTATATTTACTAAAGAATCTCTTAAAAGATTTATTTGATGATTTTTTATATATTCTTCCGATTCCTTAATTCCGGTAATAAATTCATGATTCCCAGTGGAAGCATAAACTCCGTATTTTGATTTCAACTTAAGTATTGAAGGACCGATATTATTCCCATTTAATACCGATGCTTTATCGTCCACAAGATCGCCGGCTATAAAAATTATATCAGGCTTCAATCCATTTATTTTATAAACAATTTTAGAAAGAAGGGTTTCATTATCCATCGGCGATAAATGAATATCCGAGACAAGAACGGCATTAAGTTCAATTAATCTACTTGCACCTCTGGCAATTTCGACATTGAGAGTTTTCACTTTAAAATTTCTAGTATTAAAATAACCATACAAAATTATTGTAAATGAAATTATTAAAACTATCAGAGCAATAATTTGTTTTGTTAAAAGGTAATTTTCTTTAATAAAGCCGGGTAAAAAATTAAGCTGCCAATTAATAAGCCTTATTAAATCAATTAATACTATTGAAATGAAAAAGTATAACATAAATGCAAACCAGAAAGATCCAATCCACAGCATTATATTATAAATAAAAAGAGGTATATAAGAGACGAGAAATTTTGCTAATATATAAGAAAGTGAGAGAATTACGAAAATGATTAAATAAAAAATCCTAAAATGTGGAAAACCTTCAAGTGCCTGCCAGCCTCTAATAAAAATATAATAATTTACTGCCACATAAAAAGTAAAAAAAATAGAGAAGAATAAAATCATAAATTTTTACAATATTAATTATTTTAAATGAAGTGCAAAATTAGCAAAAAATATATTTGGTTAATAATTTGAAATCTCTCATATAGCAAGCTGGCTTAAAATATTCACTAAAATGATTTCAGGTCTTCTTTTTACCTCCTTTTAAAGATATACCTAAATTTTTGCAAATTGGGTAATAATTTGTACTTTACTTTTAGTCCCATCAGTACTTTTAATCCCATCA
>CAYUVK010000019.1:4519-57069 GCA_964448105.1 uncultured Ignavibacteriaceae bacterium | reverse complement strand
TTATTAAATAATATCTAAATTTTATTATTCCTTCTTTTTATGCAGATTATAAATATAAAATACCCTATATTTGACGATTATTCATTGGTTTGAGATGGTAGGAAAAGAGTTATTAAAAAAATACAACAATCCAAAAAACTTTTTTAACAGGGATTTAAGCTGGATTGAATTTAACGACCGTGTACTTGAAGAGGCATTAAATCCCGATTTACCGCTTTTGGAAAAAGTAAAATTCATTTCCATTTTTCATACTAATCTGGACGAATTTTACATGATCAGAGTTTCGGGTTTAAAGGAACAAATTGCCGCAAATGTACTCGAACCAACAATTGATGGTTTAACTCCTCTGGAGCAGCTTCAAAAAATTGAAAAAACATTACAGCCGATGCTAAAAAGGATAAATGATTTATGGCAGAACGAAGTTGTTCCCGCTCTTAAAAAAAATGGCATTATAATAGCAGATTATGATCACCTCCCCGGAAAAGAGAAAGAAATTTTAACAGATTATTTCAAGAAAGAAATTTACCCGGTTTTAACACCTTTAGCTTTCGATCCGGGCAGACCTTTTCCTTATATTTCAAATTTAAGTTTAAGCCTCGCAATCCTTGTAAAAAAGCCTAACGGTGAAAACCATTTTGCAAGAGTAAAAGTTCCGAATATCCTTCCAAGGCTCATGCAAATTGATCATATAATCAACCCTCAAAAGAAAATGCCGGTTAACGGTAAATTTTGTGCTAAGTTTATCTGGCTTGGGGATTTAATCAAAGATAACCTTCCTTTACTGTTCCCGGGAATGGAAGTAGTTGAAGCCCACCGTTTTAGAATTACAAGAGACACAGATATAGAATTGCAGGAAGACGAAGCTGATGATTTATTAAGTGTTATTGAAGAAAATATCCGTCAAAGAAGGTTTGGCAGTGTTGTAAGGCTTGAAGTGGCTGCAAAAATGCCTGATTTTATGATGCAGACACTTATCGAAAATTTACAAATCAAAAAGGAAGATGTTCATGTTTTTGAGGGATCGATCGGTTTAAGTGATGTTATTTCTCTTTATGATCTTCCGCTTCACCAATTAAAAGAGAAACCATACTATCCTGTTATGCTTAAAGAATTTGAAGGAGAAGAAGATATATTCTCAACAATTAGGCAAAAAGATATCCTGCTGCATCATCCGTATCATTCATTTGTTCCGGTAGTTGAATTTATTAAGCAGGCTTCAAGGGATCCTGATGTACTGGCTATTAAACAAACTCTCTATCGGGTAGGCTCTTCTTCACCAATTCTCAATTATCTTATTGAAGCCGCCGAACGGGGTAAGCAGGTAGCGGTTCTTGTAGAACTTAAAGCAAGATTTGATGAAGAGAATAATATTTTCTGGGCAAGAGAACTGGAAAAAGTAGGCGTCCATGTTGTTTACGGACTCGTGGGACTGAAGACCCATGCAAAGATGACTCTTGTCGTTAGAAAAGAAACGGATGGGGTTAATAGGTATGTACATTTATCTACGGGAAATTATAATGTAACAACCGCTAAACTTTATACTGATTTAGGTTTCTTTACAAATGATAAAGACATATGTACGGATGTTTCAGATATTTTTAACTATTTAACGGGATATTCAAAACAGGTTGAATTTAAAAAACTAATTGTTGCCCCAATTAATATGAGAGAAAAATTTCTTTCTTTGATTCTTAGGGAAATTGAAAATATAAAAGCCGGCGGTGAGGGAAAATTAATTTTCAAAATTAATTCCTTGGTCGATCCCGTATTAATTTCTGCTCTTTATGAAGCATCGAATTACGGGGTAAAAATTGATTTAATAGTTAGGGGAATTTGCTGCCTTGTACCCGGGGTTCCAAATTTGAGCGAAAATATAAAAGTTATTAGCATAGTTGGCAGGTATCTGGAACATAGCAGGCTATTCTATTTTTATAATAATGGAGAAGAAGAAATATACTTAAGCAGCGCCGATATAATGCAAAGAAATTTAGACAGAAGAGTTGAAATCGCTTTCCCTATAAAGGATTCAGAAATTAAAGCTGAATTAATGAACACATTAATTAAATCTTCTTTTAAAGATAATATTAAAGCAAGGCTGCTGCTTCCTAATATGCATTATGAATTTATTACTCCTAAAAATAACGAAAAGAAATTAGACTCACAGGAATGGTTAATGAACTATGCAATGAAATCGACTTCACGGTATAAAAAAATGAAAACAAAATGATCTTTTTGGTTTTTCCACTGTTACTTCTTTTTACATTCCAGAATTTTATCGATATATTTTATTTCAATTTTAAAAAATTTAGTATATCAAACATCAAATGAAGTTATACTATGTTTATTTTTATTTGCAGAATATTAGGTGTTTTTTATGAGTGATATAACAAAGACTGAAATTTTAAATACTTTAAAAAATGTCAACGATCCCAGGATTAAGAAGGAATTATTAATCCTTAATTCCATAAAAAAAATAGAAACGAATGGAAAAAATTTATTGGTAGATATTGTTTTACCTCTATCCCCTTCTGAAGTGAATGATGATTTAAAAAATAAATTTATCAAAGAAATTAAAGAGGATTTTTCCGATATAAAAAATGTCAAAGTGAATATTGAGACAAAAGTAAGTGTTCATAAAGACAAGAATAAAGATTCGCTGCTTCCCGATGTAAAAAATACAATTGCAGTTGCAAGCGGTAAAGGCGGGGTTGGGAAAAGCATGGTCGCTGTTAATCTTGCAGTTGCTCTTGCAAAAGACGGAGCAAATGTGGGTTTAATTGATGCGGATATTTACGGACCAAGCATCCCGTTAATGCTTGGAATAAAGGAAAAGCCAAAAGTGTATCAAAACCAGCAAACTATGAAAATGATCCCTCTTGAAAGTTATGGGATTAAGCTCATTTCAATTGGCCTTTTAGTGGATGATAATGCTCCTGTTATTTGGCGGGGTCCGATGGCTAGTGGTGCTGTAAAGCAATTTATGACTGATGTAGATTGGGGAGAACTTGACTATTTAATTTTTGATATGCCGCCGGGTACAGGTGATATTCAATTAACTTTGGTTCAGACAATCCCATTGACCGGGGCAGTTATAGTTACAACACCGCAGGAAGTCTCTTTAATTGATGCAAGGAAAGCATTAAAAATGTTTACAAGAGTGAATGTTCCCGTGCTGGGAGTAATAGAAAATATGAGCTATTTTATAGCACCGGATACAGGGAAAAAATATGATATTTTTGGCAATGGCGGCGGTGCTAAATTATCGGAAGAACTTAAGGCACATTTCCTCGGCGAAATACCTATTGAACCAAAGATAAGAGCCGGAGGAGATAAAGGGATTCCAATTGTTTTTGATACACCTGATCTGGAACATGCAAAAATAATTATGACTATTGCACGGAATCTGGCCCAGCAGGTGCACTTAAGAAATTTAACTGCGGATTCAAAAATTGAAATTCTGCTTGATAATGAAGAATAAAGATTTTATTAAGATGTTAAATGAAAGAAAATGTTTTAAAAGCGCTTGATTCAATCAGGCCATTTCTGCAGGCAGACAGCGGTGATATTGAATTAGTTGAAATAACAGGTGATGGTATAGTCAAAGTCAAATTAACCGGCGCCTGTGATATTTGTCCAATGTCCCAAATGACTCTGCGGGCAGGAATAGAAAGAGCCTTAATGAGGGAAGTTCCAGGTATAAGAAGAGTTGAATCAGTAAACTATTAATTGTAATGGCTGAATCAAACTTTAAAAAAACAGCGAAGATTTTTCTTTGGATAATTCTATCGGTAATATTACTGTATTTCCTTTATTTACTTAGTGATTTATTAATAATTTTAATTGTTTCCATTTTACTTTCCTTTATTTTTGATCCATTCGTTAAGCAATTAGAAAAAGAAGGATTTAACCGCTTAACATCAACATTGGTTATTTTCATAGTAGTAGGTTTGTTTTTTTATATAACTCTTTCTGTTTTTGTTCCCAAACTTTTATATCAAGTTAATCAGCTGGTTAAAATTCTCAATCTTTATTCTTTGGAAAACCAGGTGTCTATACTTGAAAAAGAAATATATAAATACTTCCCTTTCTTTAGTCTTGGTGAAATTTCTGCCGGGATTAGAAACTTTATAAATTCATGGATTGCAAATCCAATTGACAGAATCACAACTTTACTTTCAAGTATTGTTTCAATAATAGCAATATTAGTTATTGTTCCCTTTATTACTTTCTTTTTGTTGAAAGACAGCAAGAAGATATTTGTAGGAATGCTAAATATCCTTCCAAATAAATATTTTGAAATGTCTTACTGGATATTGAAAAAAGTAAGTGTACAGCTTGGGAGATTCGTGAGAGCCTGGATTTTCGATGCGACTTTTGTGGGATTTACTTGCGGTATCGGGTTTTATTTCATCGGTATTCCAAATGCTTTACCATTAGGAATAATTGCCGGGCTTGGACATCTGGTCCCTTATTTTGGACCTATCATTGGAGGAATACCAGCTATTATAATCTCCATAATTCAATATGGTGATCTTTCTCATGTTCCATATATATTTCTATTAATGTTCATTGTATATGCGCTTGATAACGGGCTTGTACAGCCTTACGTATTTTCAAAAAGTGTTGATATGCATCCGATTGTGATAATACTTTTAATAATTGCCGGAAGCCAATTGTTCGGAGTTTTAGGGATGTTGCTGGCAATTCCAACAGCTACAGTTATAAAGACAGCAGCTACTGAAATTTATTTCGCTTTTAAGAATTATAAGATTGCGCGGATATAGTTATTGATAATTTTATAAATATAACTATCACTCGTTCAAAATTTTATTAATTACATCTACCGAAGTTATCCCCTCGGCTTCAGCATTAAAATTAGTAATTATTCTGTGGCGAAGAACAGGAACCATTGCAAATCTTACATCATCAATATTAGGAGTGTATTTACCGCTCATAACTGCCCTTGCTTTGGCTGATAATATTAAATATTGAGAGGCTCTTGGACCTGCGCCCCAGCTAATCCATTGACTTACCGAATCTGTAGAAATATTATTACGGCGGGTTTTATTTGCTGCTTTTACTGCATATTCAATGACGTTTTCAGCAACAGGTACTTTTCTTACAAAATTTTGGAATGCTATTATTTCATCTGCAGAAACAACTTTTGATAAATTCGGCACATATTCACTTGTAGTGCTTTGAACTATTTTAATTTCTTCTTCAAACTTTGGATAATCTAACCAGAGATTGAACATAAATCTATCGAGCTGCGCTTCCGGTAAGGGGTATGTTCCTTCCTGTTCAATAGGATTTTGTGTGGCTAAAACAAAAAAGGGTTCCTGTAAAGTATAAGTGATTCCTGCAGTTGTAACTTTATGCTCCTGCATTGCTTCGAGCAATGCAGCCTGAGTTTTAGGCGGAGTCCTGTTTATTTCATCGGCAAGAATTACATTTGCAAAAATAGGCCCTGAAATAAATCTGAATTCTCTTTTCTTTGTAATTTGATCTTCTTCTAATATTTCCGTTCCGGTAATATCACTTGGCATTAAATCGGGTGTAAATTGGATACGGCTGAATTTCAGATCTATAACTTCTGCAAGAGTTTTTATAAGAAGAGTTTTTGCGAGTCCCGGCACTCCAACCAGCAGACAATGTCCCCTTGAAATTAAAGCTATTAATAATTGGTCAATTATTTCTTCCTGTCCTATTATAACCTTAGCGATCTCCGATTTTATTTGTTTTATTTTTTCACTAAGGTTTTCAACAAATTCAATTTCATCATTAATAACATTTTGTTTATTCAATATATAACCTTTTGTCTATTTTAATTGAAGATTTCACATCCTGATATCATAATATATTTTCTTTTTTAACTCACTTAACCATTCTTCATATTTTTGCTGCTTCTTGTATTCATCGGCTAGTTTTTTTATTTCCGGGTAATCCTGTTTCAGATCAGCTAAGTGCTGTGGAGTTCTCTTTTTTAAATAAACAATATGATAACCATAATTATCTTGTCCGTAATCCATTCTTTTGGGGAAGCTTATTTCACCTTCTTTTAATTTGGAGACGACATCCAGAAGGTTTTTATCTAGCTGGTTCAAATAAAATGTTCCGAGATCTCCGCCAAAATTTTTTGAACTTTCATCTTCACTATATTTTTTTGCATATTCACTAAAAGTACCATAACCTTTAATAATACTGTCTCTTAAATTCGTTAAAAATTCAATCGTTTTAAGATCAGCATCTTCATCATTTTTAATTTTAATTAAGATATGCCGTGTGTGAATTGATTCACCTCTTTTTTCAATCAACTGAATAATGTGGAAACCAACAGGAGATTCGACAACATCGGAAATTTGTCCCGGCTGCAAAGCAAAAGCAGCAGATTCAAATTGCGGATAAAATACACCTTTCTTAACAAATCCTAAATCCCCTCCGTGTGCGGCACTGCCCGGGTCTTCGGAATATTTCTTTGCCATTTCAGCAAAGTCGGCACCGTGCTTTAATGAATCCAAAATTGCTTCTGCGAAAGCCTTAGCTTTAGCCTTAGCTGCGCTGCTTGTTTTGGGATTTCTAAAAATATGTGCTATTTCTACTTTTTCCGGTATTACACCTAAACTATCTTTAAATTTATTAAAGAATTCTTCTACTTCTCTCCTTGAAGCGTCAATAACACCGAAATTTTTTTGCTGAAGCTTTTGAATCATTAACTGCTTCCTAATATTATCCAAGAGTTCGCGTTTAATTTTTTCAATACTCATCCCGTAAGCTTTTTCTACATTTTCTTTAGACCCAAACTGCTGTTCAAAAAGTTGAATCTGGTAGTCTATTCTTTGATTCACCTCATCATCCGTAACTGTTATGGAATCTAAATTTGCCTGTGCATAAATAAGCTTTTCATTTACCAAATTATTCAGTACCAGCTTTTTCAATCCCGGAGTATTAGGAGAAATTTTTCTTTGTGCTGCATAAAGGTTTGTTTGAAATTCCAATTCACTTTGTGTTATATATTCATTTCCTACAACAGCAACAATTTTATCAAGCACTTCTTGTGAATAAGCTGTACACATAATCATCAAAAATAGAAAGATCATCTTAGTTTTCATCTGTCACCTAGTTTTTTACTTCAATATCATTTTTAGAATATAGATCTTTTATATAATCCTTAATAGTCAATTCTTTTTTCTGCATCATATATACAGTTTTAACCTCATCTTGAATTAAATCAAAAGGGGGTATTACACCTTTATCAAATTTTCCAATCAACTGGACAATGATATATCTCCCTTCATCATTATGCAATGCAATACTTATCTCATTTGGAAAAAGTTCCTTAACAACTCTTAAGATTGAAACAGGCTGAATCTCGTATTCAAACAAAAGCTCTCTTGATTTTTCACTAAAAACGGAAGTATCATTTTTTACAGTTTGAAATGCGTACTCCCAGTCTTTTTTGATTGCATTAGAACGAAACTCTAATGCTTTATCTTCATTATTAAAAGTAATTTGATTCAACAAATATGAATTGTAGAATAATTTGAATTTATCTGAATGATCTTTATAATATTTTTCCAAATCACCCCGGTCCACTTTTATCTTTTCTTTTTCAAAATAATTATTTAAAAGAAAAGATGCAGCTAATTCTTTTTTCGAATCATCCAGGATCCGGTTAAAGTTTTTATCATTTAATACGCCCTGTTTTTCGGCTTCCTGGAATAACAATTCCCTATTGATCCAATTTCTTATAATTTCATTCCTGTATTGCATTCCCGAAGATAAATTATAGATTGAATCCAATTCAGCCTGGGTGAAATATGAATCATTAACTTTAGCAATATATTTTTTACTCTGAACTTCTTTCTTACACGCCTCAAAATAAATCAAAAAGAAAACAAGCAAAAAAAATATGCTAATCGTTTTTAAATGCTTTGGTAAGTTCATCATAATGATAAACCGGTTTATAAAGATTTTTTAAACTTTGAATATAATTATTTTCAAGAGTTTTAGCTTCCTGGTCCTGCAATCCCGACGAAACTTCGGCTTTAGCTTCTTCAAAAGTTTTTAAGCGGGCTGGTTCTTTTTCTTTTAATCTTACAATACAATACGTTTTTTGAAATAAAAAGGGTTTTGAGTAATCCCCTGTTTTATCTAATTCGGATGCCGTTTTAGATAAAGCTGATGCATCAACATTCTGCAAATTTTCTTCTTTAATACTATTATTTGAATTCTTTCCTTCTAGTGAATTAAAATCAATTCCACTTTGCAATTGTTTATAAGCACTTGCGGCAGCGGAATCGTTTTCAAAAGAGATATAACTATAACTTACTCTATCAGGCCATTTATATTTATTTTTATTTTCATCATAAAATTGGTGAAGCTTAGCACTATCGACATTTATTTTATTCCAAACCTCATCTGATTGAAGTTTAAAAATATAAATACCGTTTTTATAATCATTAATTAAGGCAGCATAAGTAGAATCAGTATTTTCCAGAGTACTAACTTCCTTTTCGAGTAATTTTTCAGCACTCTGTTTATCTATAGCCGATTTCAATAAACTTAGGTTTATTAGTCTTCCGGTATATTCCCGGTTATTATTTAGCTCGGATAAAAATTGCCCGGCATCCTTTGAATTTCCGGTAAATGAATAAATAACCATCCCACCGGTTTTAGCAACTAAAGCCGAATCATTACCCACAACGGCAGAATCACTGTTACTTGTAATATAATCTAGAGTTTTACCAATAACTTTAAAATCATATTTAATTTTTAATTTTGATATTAAAGAATCATATTTATCCTGATACCGCGTTTTTTGAAACATATCTTTTAATTCTTCTTTATCTTCATTGAATGGCGGATATTTCTTTTTATCAGTGACTTTAATTAAATGATATCCATAGCGTGTTTTAACTACACCGGAAACTTCACCAACCTTTAAATTGAACGCAGCTTCATCAAATTCTTTAACCATTTGTCTTCTTGCGAAGAAACCGAGATCGCCACCCTTATTTTTGCTACCGGGATCTTGTGAATATTCTTTTGCCATTTCACCGAAGTCTGCGCCGTTTTTAATCTTTGTTAATATTGAATCTATTTTTGCTAAGGCAGCTGCCGTATCCATTTTCCCTTGAGCATCTCTAAAACCAATTAGAATATGACTTGCTCTTATTTCAGGTACTCTTTCTTTTTTATCGGTAACTTTTATTATATGATATCCAAATTTCGTTTTAACTACATGCGGAAAAACATGCCCCGGTTCGGTTGCATAAGCAGCATCTTCAAATGATTCCGGTAACATTCCGCCTGTTATATAATAAATATCACCGCCTACAGGACGTGAATAAATATCCTGTGAATATTTTTTTGCCATCTCTTCAAAACTTGCCCCGTTTTTAATACTGTCAAGAACCGCATTAGCCAGTTTTTCAGCATTTGCATCCCCTGTGCTGTCCGGTCTAAACATAATATGACTAATCCTCAATTCATATTTTCTCTTATTGTAAAGATCTTTTATACCGGGTTCTACAATTTCTTTATTTAATAAGTATGTAACTGCTATTTTATTTTTATAATCTGCTAATTCATTTTGAAGAGAAGTGTCTTGATCATAACCCCGAATTTCCGCATCTCTAATCTTCATTTTGAAATCGGTATAAAGATTAAGAAAATTTTTTAATTGGCTTAAACTATCTTTTTTTGCCGCTTCAACACTCCCGACATTTTTAACATAAGCATTCTCAAATTCTTTCATTTTTATTTGATGGTCCCCGAATTCGGAAACCACAATATCCGATTGTTTCGGCGCACATGAACTTATTACAAAGGCAAGAACTATAGAAAACAGAGCAAGCATTTTAACGTACATTGATGAGTATCTCCTTAAAATGAAACAAATAGAAAAACTTAAGCAGTTAATTTACTGTTTTGAATGTTTGAAAATCAAGGTAAAATAGATGTTGATTGATGAAATTATTTAACCCTCATTCCATTCTTAACCGAATCATCAACATTTAATATTTTCAATTTCCCTTTTTGATCTTCGACAGCAAGCAGCATTCCCTGGGAATCGAGCCCCATTAATTTAGCCGGCTGTAAATTTGCCACAACAATAACTTTTTTATTCACTATTTCTTCCGGGCTGTAACTTTTTGATATACCTGCAATGATCTGTCTTTCTTCGTTACCAAGAGAAACGATTAATTTTAATAATTTTTCACTTTTGTCAACTTTTTCAGCACTTATTACCTGTGCAACTTTTAGTTGAACTTTATTAAAATCATCAATAGAGATTAATTGATCTTTGTCTTTTTTAGTTTCCTCGACCGGCTTGCCCAGTTTTTGCATTTGCTGACCAATTATATCATCTTCAATTTTTGAAAATAAAATTTCAGGTTTATTCAGTTTATGACCCGAAGGTAAATTCTCTTCGCCGCAATGTTTCCAAAGAGTCCTATCGGCATCAAGCATTTTAAAAATCTTTTCAGAAGTAAATGGAATAACAGGGTAAAAAAGTTCCGCCAAAGTATAGATTATATTTAAACATATGTTAATAGTTGTACTGCATGATTCTTTATCCGATTTTAATGTTTTCCACGGTTCCGAATCATTAAAATACTTATTACCTGCCCTGGCTAGATTCATAACTTCCAGGACACCTTCTTTAACTTTATAATTTTCAAATAATTTTGAAATTTTTTCAGGATATTCTCTTAAAGTTTTGATAACCTCACTATCAAGGGTATTAAGCTCACCCCTTTTAGGAACTTTGCCGTCAAAATTCTTATGTACAAAAGTGAAGGTTCGATTTATGAAATTACCTAGAATATCTGCAAGTTCGTTATTATTTCTTGCTTGAAATTCTTTCCAGTAAAAATCAGTATCTCTTGTTTCCGGCAGATTAGCTGCAAGTGTATATCTTAAAGGGTCCGCAGGGAAAAGATCTAAAAATTCTTTCCCGTCAATCCCCCAGTTCCTGCTTTTTGAAAATTTTTTCCCTTCAAAATTCAAAAATTCGTTTGCCGGAATATTTTGAGGTAAAATATATTTTCCCTTTTCTCCTTCATTCCAAGCAATCAACATTGCCGGGAAAAACAACGCATGAAAGACAATATTATCTTTACCTATAAAAGCAATATATTTAGTTGTTTTCCCCTGCCAGTAATCTTTCCACAAATTTTCATTTTTAAGTCTTTTAGATAATTCTTTTGTTGCGGATATATATCCGAGAACCGCTTCAAACCAGACATAAATAACTTTTCCCTCAGCTCCTTCAATCGGTACTTTAATGCCCCAATCAAGATCACGTGTAACAGCTCTATCTTTTAATCCCTCCTTAAACCATCCACGGCAATAATTTAAAACGTTATCTTTCCAGCCATAATCTTTATTCATTGAATCAACATAATTCTCAAGTTTGGATTGATAATCTCCAAGAGGAAAATACCAATGCGAGGTTTCTTTTAGTACAGGCGTTTCACCGGAAATTTTACTTTTAGGATTTATTAATTCATTAGGTTCATATAAAGTTCCGCAGTTCTCGCATTCATCACTTCGTGCTTCCTCATAACCACAGTGAGGGCATGTTCCTTCGACATATCTATCGGGTAAAAACATTTTTACTTTTTCATCATAAAACTGTTCTGTTTTTTTTTCTTTTAGAATACCTCTATTATAAAACTCGAGGAAAAATTCTTTTGAAGTTTCATGATGAATAGAAAGGCTTGTACGTGAATAAATATCAAAATTCATCCCAAATTTTTCAAATATTTCTTTATTGGCTTGATGATATCTGTCAATTATAACTTTGGGATTTACACCCTCTTTATCGGCGCTAATGGTAATAGGTACACCATGTTCATCCGAACCACAAATAAATAGAATATCACTTCCTTTTAATCTTTTATACCGTACATAAATATCGGCAGGCAGATAAGCTCCGCTCAAATGCCCAAGATGGATTGGACCATTTGCATAAGGAAGTGCCGCAGTAACAAGAATTTTCTCTTTTTCCAAATTTTTACCATTTTGTGTGTAAATGAATTCTAAATATAAAGATTTTTTGGTAAGTAATTAAAAATATAAAAGGCACATTCCTTAAATGTGAATTATACCAAATATATCATTTCTGCAAAGCTGTGAGCTTTAACTTCGAACTTCTTTAATCAATACATTCAATTATGCACTGCTTAATAGTTAACTTATTATGAATATTTTATATTTTTAAGTCTTCAATTACAATTTATTGATTTTAATGTAAGGGTAATAGAATGAAACAATTAACTGTTTACGAATAACCTACATGCACTACATGCAGAAAAGTAGCTAAAACATTGATGGAAAAAGGAATCGATTTTGAAAAGGTAAACTACTATATAGAACCTTTTTCTAAAAATAAGCTGAGATCTTTGCTGAAAAAAATGAATATGAAACCAAGTGAGCTGCTGCGAAAAAATGAAAAGGCTTATAAAGACCTTGATATTAAAAATAAAAATTATTCCGAAGAAGAAATCTTAAATTTGATGATCAAGAATCCTGATCTTGTTCAAAGACCAATTTTAGAATTAGGAGATAAAGCTATACTTGGACGACCTCCTGAGAAAATATATGAACTATTTTAAAAATTATCAGTTTTTTTTAACTGAACTTACACATGGATATGAACTTCAATGTGCTCTGTATCATGAAATAAATTCATTCCTTGATTATATATCTACTTAAAATTATTTTTCTATCCCTTCCAAATAACTACAAGTTATTAATTAGAAGGATAACGTTGAACAAGTGCCCGCTTTGTATTGCTTTACGAAGCGGGTATTTTTTTGTCATTGTTTACATTTGATAACTTATCTTGAAGGTTACATTCCTTCTTTCTTCAAAGCTTGCACCACTGAAAAATGCTCCCTTAATTAAATGTGCATGATCTAACAAGTTAGTTATATAGATTGAAGGTTCAAGTGTATTACTTCCAAGATTAAATTTATAACCACCCGATAAATTAAATATCCATGAAGGAGTTGTATGCGCACCCTGGTTAAAATCAAATAAGCCGGTCTTAAAATTATAACTGTCGTTACCGTTTGCTAAACCACTTCCGTAAATCCCTACTAAATTAATAAACCAATTTTTAGGCTGGTAATTTAATCCGACAACTGCGGCTAACCTTTCATCATGATCTAAATCAAATGGTTCAGTAGAACTGTCAGGTGGAAGGAATCCTCCCGAAACTGGACCTGTACCATAAGCGTGGATTAACGAAGTATTAATATATCCAGAAATAGGGGTTTCAGGATTGCTGAATGTTAAGCTCAATTCTATACCACTTATTTTAACATGGTTAATATTAACATTTACCCTGATCGTGCTGGAACCAAGAGTCTCATCATCCAGACCCGGAGAGGAATCTTTATGGAAGTAAGTCAGTTTACCGGTAAAACCGTTAAGGAAGTTATGAATAATACCTGCTTCATATAAATTATCTTTTTCCGGAAGTGTGGCTCTGGCAGAATCACCTTCAACCGTTGCAATTGAAGATAAACCCTCAATATTAGTAGGAATGAATAATCTGTCGTAGCTTAAATAAATTGTACTAAAATCACCTGGGAAAAAGCTGATTTTTAACCGGGGATTTAGTTGAGTTTGAAGTCCAATAACTGGAGCTATATGGTGATCATATCTTAATCCGGCTTCAATTCTTGTCCATTCAAAAGGATGAATGCTGGTTTGTCCGAAAAGACTAAAATCGGAACCTTTAAAACTTGTATTAATTATTGGTCCATTACCGTTAATGTCCTTGAACTGAAATTTTTCTTTACCGTTAGTAGCACTAAAATTAAGTCCTATATCAAAAGCAAAATGATGTGAGAGTTCACCGTTGTATTTTACACGTGTGCCATAAGAAATAAAACTTCTATCCTGGTTAACTGTATATGCTGTTGTAGTATCAGTTCCTAAATACTGTATTGTTTGGTCATATGGACTGGTACCAAAAGTTAGACCGCCTTCTCTAACATATAAGCCTGCAAATAAATCACTCGACTTATCGGTCTCTGTTGAAAAAGTATGAAAATAAGAAAGAGATTGGAATGAATTGTAGCTTCCCTGGGTATCATAATTAATTCCTTCAACAGAATCGAAAGGAATCTGCGTTTGGGTCTTGCTGTAGTTTAAATTAGTTGTAAGGTAATCATTTGAGCTTAAAAAATAATCCATCTTGCCATAAAGAAAATAATCAAATCCATGATCATTAAATAGCTCCGGAACTGGCTGGTCTATTCTGCGATCAGTCTCTTGTCTTGCACCCGAAAAGAAATAACCGAAAGTCCCGATATGATCACTAAAAGAAACTCTCTGCCCATTCGAATTCAATGCTTTAAAGCTACCCACATTAGGACCAAGATTTTCATTGTTTGAAGTTAAATAGCTTCCCGCGTAGCTGGAAAGGTTTAAATGAAATTTTCCAGGCGGCACCTGGTTTCTAACATCAATAATAGCAGCTGACTGCCCTCCATATTCAGCAGGAAATCCGCCTGTATAAAAAGTAATATTTTTAATTATACCAGGATCTACAACTTCATTCAATCCTCCGAATACGCCCAGTGGAACGGGAATACCATCAATTATATAAGTATATTCACCGTGCTGCCCGCGTATATGCACTTCACCGGTCGGTGCTCTTACTGCTCCAACTAAATTTTCTCGTATAACTGATGTCATCCTTGCATCAGGTGACGAGTGAAATGTCTGTAGTTCTAATGTTTTATTACCTGTTTTTAAATCTATGAAACTGGACATATGAGCTTCTCTTTCCCCTGTAACCACCACCTCTTGCAGCCCAATTATATTTTGCAGTAGAAGTATTTTTAGGTTATCATGTTCTTTATCAATTATAATAGGAATTGAGTATTGCTTATATCCAACTAATTGTGCGGTTAAATTGTAGCTGCCTTCTTCAATATCATTGAAGGATGCAATTCCGAAATGATCGGTCTCTTTTACGTTAACAAATTTATTCTCTTTTTTCAAAATTAGTACGACAAATGCTAACGGAGTACTCTGGCTTGAGTCAACTACGGTAATTTTATAATTGATTGTAACTACTTTTTTATTTCTACCTTTTTTATTGAGTGAAGCATGAATGTTTATAGTAAATCCCAAAACAATAAGAAGAATTATTGTATTCAATTTGAATAAATTATTTTTCAAATTAAATAATCTTTGTGTAGACATAAAAAGAATCTCCTTCTGAATTTTTAAAATATTTTTTACAGTACAATGCAGAAGAATATCTATTTTGCATCAACCGGATTTGTCAAAAACAAATAACAATAACGGGAAACAACAAAATTGTTGGAATCAACAATTCGATTTTGTTTAGAAAATTCTTCTGTGGATTAAATTTATTTGAATAGGTCTATTTTGAAGGAGGAGCTCTGAGGTGGTGTTTATAACCGAATTCTCGTTTGGGGACTTTGTTATCATTATTTAATGAAAGATAGACTTCACTATTTGCAGCTTCCGAACTTAAAACGGGAACATAATTAATATTATCAATTGTATTGCTAAAATGTGCAACAATACATTCGCCGTTTACATCAGAAAATTTATCGAATGGATTTGGAGTTTGGCTCTCTGGAATCTGCTCTAAATTATAATCCCCTTGATGAAAATCATAGTGATGGTAATGAAAAATTGTAAGGGAAATTAAAAATAAATAAGCACCTAAGAAGATGTAAGAATATTGCTTAGTGTATTTATTAAAATAATCGGTCATTTATAGGTTAAATTGTTCATTTTTCTTTATAAAGATATTAAAGTTATTCTTCAATCCAAATACTTTATATCAAAAATAGCTACTCCATTAGGTTGAAATTTTTTTTTAGTATTACTAAAATTATTTATCTCAATTAACAAAACTGTTACCTGCTATCAGTATTAAGATTGATTAGTTAAATAATTTTCTATTCCCATTTGCTCAATTTGATCCCGCTGCATTTCAGCCCAATCAACATGTCCCTCTTCCATATTTAGTATTTTGGTAAGCAAATCAACAGTAGCTTGATCTGAAACTTCGCGTGCTAAATCAATAGCAGTGTTATAAGCCTTAACAATCTTTCCCGTTTATTTTTTTTACTTAACAAACATTTGACTGAAAACAAATTAAAAATTATCTTAGTTATATAATCATTTCATCTATATTGTTCGTATATATTTTTGAACATTATTTACTTTCATTTCTTTCACCAACAATAGACAGAAAATTATGAAAAGACCAATCATTATTCCTTTATTAGTTTTATTTACTGGTGTTACTTTATTCGGACAAAGCAGTGATTCTGTAAAAACATATACATTAAAAGAAATTACAGTTGTAGGCCGTAAGTATTCAATTGACAGGAGTGAGTTCCCGGTTGAACAGGATAACCTAGGGTCTGTACTCAAATTAGGAGGATTTAACCTTGTTAGAGAAGGAGTTTCACTTGCTCAAGATATATATGCTGACGGTTTGAAAAGAGGTGATTATTCAGTTGTATTAGATGGAGAGCGTTACCAAAGTGCCTGTCCAATGCGAATGGATGCCCCGATTTCACGCTTTAATCCTATCGACGTTCAATCGATGGATCTTGTAAAATCATCTGCAAATTTACAATCAGGTTTAGGTGGTGTTATAGCGATACACCGTTCAAATCCTACCGAAAATTTTAGTTTAGAGAGTAGCATAAGCATGTTGTTTGGAAAGTCGGACGAAACGGATTTTGCTTTGTCTGCTGAAAAATTCCAAAACAGAATTTCTTTCAGGTATGCCGAAGGGTATCCATATAAAACCTGCAATGATAAATCATTTAAAGATTTGTACGGATATAAAAACGACACAAAATATCAATATGGCGAGGCGTCCTTTTATGGTGTAAATGACGATTGGAAATATGGAGGCTCCATCATGTACACAGAAAATGTCTCATTTCCTTATCTTCAGATGGATGAAAGAAAAAGTACAGTTTACAATGCTTCTCTATCATATAGGGATTACAAAATATATCTTAATTACACAGACCATTTAATGAATAATGATTTAAGAGTGAGTCCAATGTTTATGGAAACCGCTACAAAGAATTTAACCCTGGGATTAGTTTCAGAAAATTTTGAATTGTATTACCGGCATTGGAACGCAGATAATAATATGATTATGAATAACGGTGCTATGCAAATATACAATAATATGATACCGAAAATAAATTCTTACTCAGCAAATTTTTTCCAAAAAACAAATTATCTCGGTTTTAATTTTAGCGGCAGGCTTGGAATTTCTTATACAGATATTGGTAATAAAGACATAATGACTTTTTACCGGGTTCTTTATAGTAATGCAAAAGAAAATAGGTTGTTTCCACAATTTGGATTAAATATCTCTCATTCTTATGTAATTGGGGAATTAATGACTTTAGGCAGTCAAATTGATATCACTGCTGAAGCACCGGAAACACAAGCACTCTATGTTGCACTTAAAAGGCCAATGGGAAATCCATATTGGAGCGGCAATACTAATCTTAAGGAACCTGTGCGTACTACATTTAGAACAGAATTTAACTTTTCAAATTTCCGAGTTGATGCCTTTGGATCATACATTTTTAACTATGTTTATCTTTCTTCAGCAATAATTGGAATGCAAAAATATCAAACCTTCGGAAATGTTGATGCACTTATTGCCGGATTAAATTTTCATTTTAATTATGGTGATTATGTTGAATCGGATGTTTCATACACTTATGGAGAGAATAAAACAAACAACCAGCCGTTAATAGAGATTCTTCCCTTTCAAATATAATTGAGGTACAGATTCAGTTAAGTTAAACCACTGGTAAATTAATCTGCCTATTTGTTTTTGCTTGAACGGTATCCAGAGTATGTATGGCAGCTTTGTCGACCAGGCATATCTTCTAAGCCAAAATGCAGGATGAATATCATCTTTTAAGTTAACGCTTGGCTTTTTGGCTTCAATAAAAAATTTTCTTGTTCCTCCAATCCTAAAGCAATAATCAGCTTCAACAGAGTCGGCCATTTTTGAGAATATTCATGGATAACATCTTTATAAGCTTCAGCATAACCTTTTCTGTTTTCAACATCCCAGCCAAGTTCTGTGAAAAAAGGATTGATAAATTCATTTCTTACCTGGGTTTCATTATATATGCCGGATTTATACGAACTGATATTTCTTTCGAAAAGACCGACAAGTTCTATAATTCTTTTAGGAGCAGACACTTAAAACCCGCATTTTATTATAAGTCTTTTTGCGACTTATTCTTTTAACAAAATTAAATCAAATGTCTTCTATTAAATTATTTTATTTGCTGTACTATTTGTAGGGACAAGCCGCGACTTGTCTCTACATTATCTTCCAAATAAATTTTTGAATCTTTTATTTTTCTATTCTTGACAAAATCATCCCATTATTTTAGCTTTTCTATAAAATAAATTAATAATATGCTGCAGAGGTGAACATGGCGCAAAACCATTCTTTTGATATTGTATCTGAAATAGACTTACAGGAAGCAGATAATGCTGTTAATCAAGCATTAAAGGAGATTCACCAGCGTTATGATTTAAAAGATTCGGCTACCTCGATAGAGCTTAATAAAAAAGAAAAAAGTATTTCTATAAACACAAAAGATGATTATTCATTAAAAGCAAGTATTGATATATTACAAACAAAATTTATAAGAAGAGGGATTTCTATAAAGGCTCTAAAAATGGAAGAACCGGAACCTGCTGCCGGGGGAAGAATAAAACAGCTTATAAATCTGCAGAGCGGGATCTCAAAAGATAATGCTAAAAAAATTACAAAAATGGTTAAAGATTCAAAGCTTAAAGTGAATGCACAAATTCAAGATGAGCAAATTAGAGTTCAAGGTGCAAAAATTGATGATCTGCAGTCGGTAATTAAAATGGTAAAAGAAGCAGAGCTTGATTTCCCAACTCAGTTTGTAAATATGAAATAATATCTAGACAACTTTCAAGATTAACAATTTGTTTACAATACCTTGAAGGTTATTTTTAAACAGCTATTGACTCAGAATTTTTTTATTATAAATTACAGTATGCATTGAGAAAAGATTTAATAATTGGAGAAGAAATGAATACGGATGAAGATATGGTTTGGACTTGTCAATACTGCGGAGTTCAAAATACTGTTTGGGTTGATTTAACTGTAGATGATAAACAGGATTTTATCGAAGACTGCAGAATCTGCTGCCGCCCGAATAGAATTATCATTACTACAGCAAAAATTGAAGAAGAAGCTTTTATTGAAGCCAGACCTTCTGACGAGTAGAATGATATATAGTATACACTTCGCTTTTTTTGATTTATCACATAAAATAAAGTATTAACGGAACGCAGTTTTTTTAGAAATGTTGATATTTGTTTTCTTGTAGTCTAATACATTTACAACACCATTCATATCAAGATCAGCATTTATATAACCTATCTTTAAAAGATTAGCCGCAATAACTTTGAAATCCTGGTTATTAATTTCCCCATTAGAATCACTATCGCCTGAAATCATACCGAACACCCCATTTCCCAAATCTATTGATGAATTACCGAACGCTTTTTCCCCGTTTACTGTAAAATCATAATCTACAGAATTACCCATTGTTATAGGTTCCCCGCTCATAATAGGCAGATGATTTCTGTGATATATTATAAGATAACATTTTTCATCATTTATATTTTCAAAAGTCAAAGGACTCTTGCCGTCTAAAGATGTAATCCTTCCATCATTAGTTATAAATGCGGCTTTTTCTGCAATTACTTTTGATCTATTTGTATCGTTAGTTAATTCAACCAGAACCCAATCAACAATATTTCCGGAAATTTTGGCAACATGTTCTTCCCCATTATAATCCCAAGGCAGGCCTTTATAAGGTTGAGATAGAGGTATTAAATTTTCCTTGCTTAATTCATTTGACATGGAATTATTGTTGTAAGGTCCTTGTAAAAACAACTTAATGTTAAAAGTTACTTTTCCATTTGCCTGGGAAAAACAAAGAAAAGAAAACAGCCAGATTAAGATTGGGACGACAAACAAATGTTTCATTGTTTCAATTCTTTTATTCAAAAGGAAATTTAGATCTCCTCTTTGAATAAATCAAATTTTTTAACATGCACGGCACTTTTTAGGGCAATAACCGCAACTATGATATTTATTACTACCGAAATTATAAAAATAATTCCGATTAATTCAAGTAGATTCATATCTACACCTATTAATTATAAAAGTACCCTCACTTTTTAAATATCAAGATAAATTAAATTAATCCATAATCATTCTTAAAAATGAAGAACTATCTTCTTCTTTTTCTTCTTTTTCCTTATCATCTTTTTTTTCATTATTATTTTCATATTTCGAAGGATCAAATTTGAAACCGGACTTTGGCACATCATCTTCTTTATTATTTAATGAAGTTTTAGGACTTTTCACTCTATATATAGTAGGGATTTCGAGGTCCTGCTTGTCTATATCATTAGTATCCATAAAATTGAAACCGCTCAGATAGTTATCATCATTATCATTTGATTTCATTTTTTGAGAAGCAGAATTTTTTGAAGCAAAATTTCCTTGTGCGCCGTTAAATCCCGTTGCTATTACGGTATAGGATACATAATCATTCATATCTTCTTTTCTCACACATCCGAAAATAACATTAGCCTCTTCACCTGCCGCTTCAAAAATAATATTATTTCCTTCGTTTATTTCCTGGATAGTCAGATTACTTGAACCCGTTACATTTAATAGAACACTCTTTGCTCCTTTAATATTTATTCCTTCTAAAAGCGGACTTGAAATAGCTTTCTGTGCTGCTTCAATTGCTCTATTTTCTCCGCTGGCTATTCCGCACCCCATCAATGCTTCACCACTGTGATTCATAACTGAACGTACATCTGCAAAGTCTACATTAATTAATCCTTCAATAGTAATTATATCGGCAATACCTCTCGTTGCCTCATAAAGAACTTCGTTAGGTTTATCGAATGCAGCAAATGCATTTGTTGTGTTATCGAGAATATTAAGAAGCCGTTCATTTGGAATTACAATTAAGCTGTCAACATATTGTTTTAATTCGAGGACACCATTTTCAGCATCCATCATTCTTTTCTTGCCTTCCCATCGGAATGGTTTAGTAACAATTCCAACAACAAGCGAACCAATACTTTTAGCAATGGAGGCAATTACCGGGGCACCACCGGTTCCAGTTCCGCCGCCCATTCCGGCAGTTACAAAAACCATATCGCTTCCTGCCAGTATTTCTGCAATTTTTTCCCTGTCTTCCTCGACAGATTTTTTCCCGACATTTGGATCTGCACCGGCACCTAATCCCCTTGTAATATTGGAACCTACCTGGATTTTATGCGCAGCATTACTGCTGTTTAATACCTGTGCATCGGTATTAATGGCAATATACTCAACACCTGTCAATCCTCGTTTAATCATACTTTCAATTGCATTGCATCCACCACCGCCAACGCCAACAACTTTTAAAATTGCAGACATAGACTTGTCTTTGTCTATTGTTGCGAATTGCGACATAGTATCCTCCTTATTAATTTATAATTCGTCAAAAAATTGCTGCACTTTTTTAACAATAGAAGAAAATTTCTTAATACTTTTGCCTTTTCCGGGTTTTATTAAAACCTGGTATTCACTGGATTTTCCTCCGGGAATTCCTCTTATTAATCCTGCAACCGTTGCAAATTCAGGGCTTTCAATTTCACTTGATAAACCTTCACCTAATTCCTGCGGCATACCAATCCTAACGGGAAGACCAAAAACTTCACTAGCTAGTTCCGTGCATCCTTTTAACAAGGAACCGCCACCTGTAATAACTATTCCTGCTTTGATTTTATTTTTAAAGCCCGCTACTCTTATTTCATTATCTACTAATGTAAAAAGTTCTCTCATTCTTAAACTAATTATTTGTGTTAGCAGACTAATTGGTATCTTAGCATTACCTCTTGCTCCAACACCTCTAATCAAAATATCCTCATCTTTAATAATTGCACTCTCGGTAGCATAGCCGTATTCTTTTTTAAGGTTTTCAGCTTCTTCAGTAATAACCCCAAGCGATTCTCTTATATCGTTAGTAACTTGATTTCCTGCAACCCCGATAACTCTAGTATGTTTAATAGCTTTGTTATGAAATATTGCAATATCAGTAGTACCGCCTCCGATATCAATCAAAGCCACACCCAGATCTTTTTCGCTCATTTCCAAAATTGAAGAGCTTGAAGCAATTGGCTGAAGAATATAATCCTGTACATGAAGGCCGGCTCTTTCAACTGATTTTTTTATATTCTGAATAGCCGGGATTGAAGCAAGTACAATATGATTTGTTGCTTCAAGCCTTGAGCCGGACATTCCGATAGGGTTTTCAATTCCACCCTGGTGATCAACAGAAAATTCTTCCGGAATAATGTGAAGAATCTGTCTGTCGGATGGAATTCTTATTGTTCTGACGTCCGCTTCAAGCCTGTCAAGATCTGCTTTGGTTATTTCTTTATCTTCACTGCTAATTGTTACATAATTCCGGTGGCGCATACTTGTAATATGTTCGCCTGCTACCCCGACATTAACAGTATTTATTTCAAAACCTGCCCTATTACAAGCAATTGAAACTGCTTGTCTTATTGCCTCGGCTGTTTTACCGATATTTGCAACCAGACCTTTGTGAAGTCCTTCGGAAGGTGCCACTCCGAATCCGAGAATATTCATTTTACTCTCATCAATTTTCTCGGAAATAACAGCACAAACTTTAGTTGTACCTAAATCCAAACCGGCTATTATATTTTTTTTCATTCAATAGTACCTGTATTTTGCCCTGCAGATGTTGGACCGATATAAATATTACCGGCAAACCTTAAATCTATATAACTTGTATTTTTTACCATATCATTTAAATTCTGATTTTTCCATAAGCTTTCAAGATATACCATTTTTCTTGCTTCTTCTCCCTTACCTAGTATTACAGGCACAGGGTAACCGGAGAAAGTTAAAATAATATCACCGCCGTTCCTCAAATTTATTTCAGACAACCGATTCGGCATAGTATTATCAATCAATTTAGTTGTTTCAATTATTTTAACAGCATCCAGCAAGTCTTCATCTTTTATAAAACTGAATGGTTTTGTTTTTTCACCGGAATTAGGATTACTTATAACCGGTAAATCAATTAATTTGGTATTTGACATAAGGGGTAAAATTTCAAAATTATCCGAAACGAAATAAAGTTCGGTTCCTTTTAGAATAAGAGCTATCATTTTTCTTTCAGTGATATAGACATCAATTTCTTTTCCTTTTGTTTCAACATCCACCTTAGATATATAAGGATGTTTTTCTAAGCGATCTTTTATAACTGCTAAACTCAATTCATTATAATCAGAAATACCTAATAATTTTGTTTGCTTCAAATAATCATTTTGAAGTAAAAATTTATTCCCGGTAAGTTCAATTTTAGTAATACTCTTTTTTATCATTTTTTTCGGAAGCAAAATTAAATAGAATAAGAGAAAGATTAATAGAACAAAAAAGAATGTTCCTAATATTTTACTTCCTGCTTTACTCATAAACTATCTTCTTAACATGCTGATAAATTCTTGGTTAAATTTCCAAATATCTCCCGCTCCCATTGTTACAACAATATCGTTATCTTTCACAAGCTCAATTAATGTATGGGGGATGTCCGTTTTATCTTGAATATATATAACATTTCTGTGGCCGAATTTTTTTGCCGCATCGGCAACTAGCTGCCCGGTTATTCCTTCGATCGGCTTTTCTCTTGCAGGATAAACATCAGTACAAATAAAAACATCCGAATTTAAAAATGATCTTCCGAACTCCTGGTAAAAATCTCTTGTCCTTGTGTATAAATGAGGCTGAAAGATTGCCACCAATCTTCTATCGTTCCAGCCATTACGAATCCCCGCCAGAGTTGCGCTTGTTTCCGTTGGATGATGTGCATAATCATCAATAATTAGAATTCGCTCATTATATTTAACTTCAAATCTCCTGTAAACTCCGCTAAACGAAGCTAGTGCATTTTGAATAATTTTAAAATCTATTCCAAGTTCGTTAGCAATGCAAACCGCCACAAGAGAATTTTTTACATTATGCAGTCCCGGTATTTTCAATTTAATTTTTCCCAGTTCATTACCTTTATATTTAACAGTATAAGTACTGGAAAATTGTTCATAAGCTATATCAACAGCCCTAATATCTGCTTGTGTTGTTATTCCGTATGTAAAAATCTTCTTATTTATGTGAGGGATAATATCCTGTAATGCCGGTTCATCCATACATAAAACAACAAAGCCGTAAAACGGAACTTTATTCGCAAATTCGATGAAAGCAGATTTAATGTCATCCAGGTCTTTATAAGTATCCAGGTGTTCACTTTCTAAAGTTGTTAATGCAGCAATAGTAGGAGTTAATCTTAAAAATGTTCTGTCAAATTCATCTGCTTCCACGACAATATATTCACTATTTCCTAAACGTGCGTTTGTACCTCCCAGGCCGCTTAACTTTCCACCGACAATTATTGTAGGATCAATTCCTCCTTCGGTTAATGTTAATCCCACCATAGAAGTTGTGGTTGTTTTCCCGTGTGTTCCGGCGATGCTGATGCCGTATTTCATGCGCATACACTCAGCAAGCATTTCAGCTCTTTTAATAATTGGTATTTTTCTTTCGGCTGCGGCCATAACTTCAGGATTGTCAAGCTTTACCGCTGATGAATACACAAGTACATCCACATCTTCAAGATTTTTTTCAGAATGTTCTTCATATATTTTAATTCCCAAATCACTCAAATGATTCGTAATATCGGAAAGATTGTTATCTGAACCGGAAATTTGAAAACCCTGGTTCAATAATATTTCGGCAATCCCGCTCATCCCGATACCGCCTATACCGACAAAATGTACTTTTTTAATATTCTTAAACATTACTTGTTTGTTTCTATTTCTATTTTTAATTCATGGATGCGGTTAATTAAATCATTTTCATTTTCATAATCGTAAGGTCTAATTACTATTGGTCTTCTTCTATTATTTAATTTAATTCTAATTAAACGAAAAACATTTTTCTTCGATGTATCCCTTCTTCTTGAAATAATTATTGAAGACATTTCTTCTCTATTAAAAGTTTTTATTTTGAATCGATCAACAAATGAAATTTCATTCGATGAAATTTCCAGGTATCTATTTTTAAACAGATTATATAAAAGACTGATTAAGGAAACAAGAACAATAATTCCAAAAAAATAAATAATCGGATCTTTTGTTATAAGTATAAATGAACCTTCAAAAAATTCTCCTCTAATAATTGCATAAATGATGAACACAACAAAATAAATTATCGTCGATTGATAATAAAACGACATATTGTATTTGAATATACTTTTTTTGTCTTTGTTATCGTTCATGCCAACTGTGCATATTTAATTATATTGTTTGCAATAATTGAAGCTGCATTTTTTTCACCGAGCAAACTTATATTTTTTTTTATTATGTTCAACCTTTCATCGTTAAAAATTAAATTCATTACAGCATCAATTAATTCATTTTTTAAATTCTTATTCTCAACAAGTAGGGCAGCATTTTTATCCGATAAAGATTTTGCATTAAAATACTGGTGGTTCTCGGCCACATTAGGAGAAGGCACCAAAACCGCCGGAATGCTAAGTGCAATTATTTCGGCTATTGTAGTGGCGCCTGCTCTTGATAATAATAAATCACATGCAGAATATGCTGAATTCATTTTTTCAATAAATGGAGCTATCCATATATTTCCCCCGGCAATTGATTTATATTTATCAAAATAATTTTTACCGGTTTGCCAGATAACCTGAATATTATTCTCAACCAACTTATCAATTGAAGATACAATTGCTTCGTTAATTGATGCTGCACCAAGGCTCCCGCCTAAAACTAAAAGGGTCCTCTTTTCACCTGAGAGATTAAACTCTTTTAATGCTTCTTGTTTATTAATTGATTTTAAATTTTCTCGAACAGGGTTACCGGTTAGAAATAGTCTCTCTTCATTTTTAAAATATTTTTTTGAATCCTCGAAACCTAAATGGATTTCATCAGCATATCTTTCAAGCAGTCTTGTAGTGACTCCCGGATAACTATTTTGTTCCAGCAAAATAATTTTTGCACCAACTAAATTTGCACTAAATATTGCCGGCCCAGCTACATAGCCTCCCGATCCGACAGCAACCAGAGGTCGAAAGTTTATATTTATAAATAACGATTGGAAAATCGAAACAAAAAGTTTCAAAGGAAATAATAAATTTTCAAAATTAAATTTTCGTGAAAAACCTTTAATCCAGATAGACTTAAATTTAAAGCCTAATTTCGGAACTACACTTCCTTCTATTTTTGATTTTGTACCGATAAACATTATTTCAGCTTCGGGAATTAAATCTCTAACCTTTTCTGCTACGGCTATTGCAGGGAATAGATGTCCGCCTGTCCCTCCTCCTGCAAATAAAAATCTATATTGTCTTCTTGCTCCGCTCATTTTACTTCTTCAGTAGAACCTTTTTCAATTGATTTTGATAATGCTATATTTATTAATATGCCGATTGAAATGCATAAAAATATTATTGATGTTCCGCCGTAGCTAATAAAAGGTAAAGGTAAACCGGTAGTCGGTACCAACCCGGTTGAAACAGCAATATTAATAAATGCATAAATAATAATTGAGAATGTGATACCGAATGCTAAAAGCTGACCGAATTTATCTTTTGCTTTTTTGGCTACTAATATTCCTGAAACAAATAAAACAAAATAACTTATTATAACAACTACAGAACCTATGAAGCCAAGCTCTTCACCCAAAATTGCAAAGATAAAATCACCGTAAGCTTCCGGTAAAAACAAATTGCTCTGCATACTATGCCCTAAACCCACTCCAAATGTTCCGCCACTTCCAAGACCTAGTATTGCCTGCTTCACCTGTATATTTACATCCCCTCCATTATTTAAACTATTTATAAAAGTAAAAATCCTGCTGCGTGAATGTGCAAATAATAAAGCAACAGCTCCTACAGCCAATAAGCTAAAGAATAAAGAAGTTGCAATATGCCCTAACTTTGCCCCACCCACATAAAGCAACGTTAAACTGATAAGCACTAATATTATTCCGGTGCTTATATTCGGTTGAATCAATATTAAACCTGAAATAATAATTACCCAGATAAATAAATAAAGAAACCCCTCCTTATAATTCTTAAGTTTATCTGCTTTATCTTCAAGCAATGCAGAGAGATGAATTAATAAAACCAATTTTGCTATGTCCGCCGGCTGAAAAGAAATAAATCCAAGGTCTATCCAACGCCCTGCACCTTTATAATCCGGTGCTATGAATAAAGTTACAATTAAAAGTGCTGTTGTTAAAAAAATTGCCAGTTTACTAAAATCTTTATAAATCTCATACGGAATAAAGCTGAATAATAACATGCAGAATATTCCCAGCAGCACCTTGGAAAAGTGTGAGTTAAATAAGTGAAAAATAGAATCGAACTTTACAGCACTATAAGTACTGCTTGCACTCATCACTAAAATAAGGCCCAAAAGTGATAAGATAAAAACGTCAAAAAATATAGTAAGTGCTAATTTTTTCCCGGTCAAACTTGTTTTCTCGACAGGTAAACCTGTGTTGGCTTCAGTTAACATTATAATTTATTCACTGCCTCCTTAAAAATTTTTCCTCTATGTTCATAATTATCGAACATGTCAAAACTTGCGCAAGCAGGGGATAACAAAACAATTTCATTTTCTCTAGCTTCCTGGTTAGCTGCCACAACTACATCTTCCAAAGAAATTTTTACTTCAACCTTAACTTCAGAATGAAAGAAATTAAAAATTTTGTCGGCAGATGATCCGATTGCATAAATTTTCTTTACTCTATCAACAACTAACTGTTTAATCTTATTATAATCATTTCCTTTATCCTGCCCGCCGAGTATCAAGAAAATCGGTTCATCAAAACTTCTTAACGCGTACCAGACAGATTCTACATTAGTCGCTTTGGAATCATTTATAAATTTTACACCGTTAACTTCCCTAACAAATTCGAGCCTGTGCTCAACACCTTGAAAAGTTTTCAGTCCTTCATTTATTTTATCATTGTCCAGGTTAAATAACTTAGCTGCAATAATTGCAGCCATTGCATTTGCATAATTATGCTCCCCGTTAAGATTTATTTCTTTAACATCACATGTAAATTTTAGTTCGCCTTCTTTATTAAACATGATTTGAGTACCCGCCAAATAACATCCATCTAGTTGAGGTTCATGTAAAGAAAAACAATAACTTTTACTCTTATAATTTGTTAAAGAGCTAATTAAAGTTTCATCATCTTTATTTAAAATTAAATAATCATGAACATCCTGGTTTTTATAAATCTGGAGTTTTGAACTTATATAATTTTCAAACCTATTTTCATACCTATTTAAATGATCCGGGGTGATATTCAAAATCATTCCAACATTTGGTTTAAACTTATCAATCAAGTCTAGTTGAAAACTTGATATTTCAAGAATAACAAAATCATTTTCAGAAGCATCTAAAGCTATTTCACTAAAAGCAGTACCTATATTTCCAGCAACATGAGTTTTTACTCCGGCAGTCTTAAATAAATGACCGCAAAGACTCGTAGTAGTTGTTTTCCCGTTTGTACCGGTAATTGCAATTATTTTTCCCTTGCAGAAATTATAGGCTAATTCGATTTCACTTATTACTTCAATATTTCTTTCTTTTGCTTTAACAAGCACCGGGGCATTTGAAGGTACACCCGGACTTACTACCATTAAGCTGCATTTAAAAACTTTATCTGTATGGTCCCCGATTTCAAAATCGATATTATTTTCTTTTAATATTTCAGTCGATTTAACTAGGCTTTCTGTTTTACCGGAATCGGAAACAAATGGTTTGCCGCCAAGTTTTTTTATTAACTTTGCTGCACCGATTCCGCTTCTCACGGCACCAATAATAGAAATATTTTTTCCCTTAATATCCATTAACGTATTTTAAATGATGTTAGGCTAACTATAGCTAATATTATTGCAATTATATAAAACCTGATAACAATTTTCGGCTCTGGCCAGCCGACCATTTCGAAATGATGATGCATAGGGGCCATCTTAAATACTCTGCGTCCTTGTCCGTATTTTCTTTTTGTATATTTGAAATACACTCTCTGAATTATAACCGAAATTGTTTCCATAAAAAAAACGCCGCCAAGAATCGGAATCAATAATTCTTTTTTTATTAATACCGAAATTATTCCAAATGCACCGCCAAGAGCAAGTGAACCTGTGTCGCCCATAAATACCTGTGCAGGATAAGAATTAAACCATAAAAATCCTAGCGAAGCACCGACAAGTGCTGCAACATAAACTGTCAATTCACCAGAGCCGGGCAAATAAATTATATTTAGATAATCGGAGAATATTGCATTGCCGCTTACATAACTAATTATGGCAAGTGCAATCAATACGATTATCATTACTCCAATTGCCAAACCATCTAGTCCGTCCGTTAAATTAACTGCATTCGAAGTAGCTGTAATTATAAAAACGACAACAGGTATATAGAAATATGAAAAATCAAAATTTACATTTTTTAAAAAAGGAACTGTTGTAACAGAATTTATTGCTTGAAACTGCGGAGAAAAATAAATTACAGCTCCCACAACCAGACCAATTACAACCTGTCCCAAAAGTTTATACCGTGCTATTAAACCGTTTGGATATTTTTTTACAACTTTCAGGTAATCATCCAAAAAGCCAACTCCGCTTAACCATATAGTACCGGCTAAAATTAAAATAATGTAAAGACTCTTTATATCTGCCCATAATAAAACAGGAATAACAACAGATAGAATAATAATTATACCACCCATCGTTGGTGTTCCAGCCTTAGACCAGTGTGATTTTGGTCCGTCAGCTTTTTTTGCTTCACCAATTTGTTTTTTCTTTAAGATAGAAATTATTTTGGGACCAAAATAAATTGAAAAAAATAATCCGAAAATTGCTGCAAGAGCAGATCTGAAAGTCAAAAATCTAAAAATATTAAATCCCGGAGGATTAAAAGTTTTATTTATATATTCAAAAAGATAGTAAAGCATTTATTATAAATTTTGCTCCAATACTATTATAAACTCTTCCATGTTCATTCCTCTAGAACCTTTCACAAGAATAGCCGACTCTGAATGTTCCATGTTGCCTAAAAAAGATTTCAAACTCTCTCTTGTTCTAAAATGTTTTTTGACAATTTTAGAGCCATCTATTGAACCGGATAAATATTTCATTTTTTTACCAATCGTATAAAGTTCGGTAATTTTATTTTTATAAATATATGATGCCAGCTTTTTATGAAGATTAATTTGTTCTTTGCCTAATTCAAACATATCTCCGAGAACAGCAATTTTTCTTTTATAAGTTTTGAACTTTAGTAAAAGTTCAAGTGCATATTTCATAGATTCGGGATTTGCATTATATGTATCATCTATCAAAATAAAATCCTTAAAATTTTTAACATTTAATCTTTTATCTACTGCTCTTAATTTTTTTGTTCCAGCTTCAATTTCTTTTTTTGTTAATCCTAATTTCAATCCAACTGATACCGCAGCTAAATAGTTTAAAGCGTTATGTTCTCCATAAATGGGCAATGATTGTTTTATTTTTTTATTCTTATAGTTTATTTCTATTATTGGTCTGCCTTTATCTGTAAAGCCGGTTAATTTTCCTTGAACATCAACATTTCCGTTTTGCAGTTTAAAGCCATAATTAATTTTATTTTTATAATTCTTAAAGGCATTTTTAAGTAAACTATCATCATGATTAATAAATAAAAAACCATTCCGTTCGGCAGTTATTCTAAACAAAGCTTCTTTTTCTTTGTAAACGCCTTTTCGATCTTTAAAAAATTCCAAATGCGAATCACCGATATTTGTAATTAAAGCATAACCAGGTTTTGCAACATCAGATGTATATTTTATTTCACCAAAGTGATTAGTACCGAGTTCAAGAACTAGTATATCATGTTTTTCATTTGTACTGAGAATAGTTAACGGAACTCCTATATGATTATTATTATTTCCTATGGTTTTATTCACGGAATATTTTTCATTTAACAATAAAGCAATCATTTCTTTAATTGAAGTTTTACCGTTACTTCCTGTAATTGCTATAATTTTCGTATGTAATTTATTTCTCCAAATTTTAGAAATATCACCTAAAGCTTTTGTTGTATCTTTCACTGTAACAACAGGGATATTTATATCATTAAAATTTTTGTATTTTTTTTTATCTATTACAACAGCAGTGGAACCATTTTTAATTGCATTTCTTACAAAATCATGCCCGTCAAATCTGTTACCTCTTAAAGCAATAAATAAAGAATTTTTCACAATATTTCTTGAATCTATTAAAACCGAAAAAACAGGTTTAAAATTATCCGGATTAAAAATTTCTGCCGTTGGAACATTAAAAATATCTTCAATGGTTAATTTTATTTTATTCATTAAATCAATCCGTACCTGCTGCCAACCGACCAGTTAATGCAGAAAGATATTTTTCGGCAATTTCCTTGTCGGAGAAATGATTCCTAACACCTTTTATTTCCTGGTAATTTTCATGACCTTTACCGGCAATCAAAATAACAGCGTTGTCTTCTGATTTTTCTACAGCTTTTTTTATCGCTTCTTCCCTATTTTCAATTACTTCATAATTTGTTTTTGAAATACCATTTTTTATTTCATTAATAATTTCCATAGGCTCTTCAAACCGGGGATTATCAGAAGTAACGATTACATAACTGCTTAAATCACAAGCGATTTTCCCCATCACCGGTCTTTTTGTTTTATCCCTATTGCCACCGCATCCGAAAACAGTATAAATCGAATTTTTATTATCTACAATCTTATTTAAAGCCGTAAGAGCTTTTTCGAGACTATCGGCAGTATGTGAATAATCAATAATAGCTTTTTTTCTTCCGCTGCCGACAACTTCAAACCTGCCCGGAACATGTTTAGTTGATTTAATTCCCTCAACACATACATTTGCTTTTACTCCCAATAACACGGCTGTTGCAAAAGCAGCGCAGGCATTGTATGCATTAAAATCTCCTATTAAAGAAGTTGAAACAGAATATGAATTCTTTTTATGCTCAATAGTAAATGAAGTTCCATTCAAATCATATCTAATATCTTTCAAAATAAAATCTGCATTCGATGCTGTTCCATAAGAATTTGGGTGTGCTTGGGTGTTTGAGATTAGAGTTAGACTGTTTTTATCATCGGAATTGTATACACCGAATGCAGATGTGGTTAAAGAGTCAAAAAGTATTTTTTTTGCTGAAAGATAATTCTCAAAAGTACCGTGAAAATCCAAATGATCTGAAGTAATATTTGTAAAAACTGCAGATGTAAAATTTAAATCATAAATCCTATTTAAAACTAATGAATGAGAGGAAACTTCCATTACTGCGTAGCTGCAGCCTTCATTATACATTTCAAGGAGCAGCTCATTTAACTCAACTGATTCCGGGGTTGTTAGCCTGGTTTTAATCTCTTTTTCTCCAATATAATTAGCTATAGTTCCGATCAGTCCTACTTTGTTTCCATCTGTTTCAAGAATATTTTTTATAAAATAAGAAGTTGTAGTTTTACCGTTAGTCCCGGTTATTCCAATTAATTTTATTTTTTTTGACGGCTGATTAAAGTAAATATTCGATATTTGTGCGAGAGCAATCCTGCTGTCCTTAACTAGTATTTTAGTTATACCGTCATGGATAAATATTTCATCGGGAACACTTTCGTTATTTTCTAAAATAACCGCTACAGCTCCTTTATTAATAGCATCTAGAATGAAATTGTGCCCATCTGTTTTATACCCTCTTATCGCAACAAAAATTGAATCTTTAATAACACTCCTAGAATCATAAAATATTCCCGTTATATCCTTTCGCTGGACTTCACCAACAACCTGTATTACTTTTACACTGCTAATTAGTTTTGTTAATTCCATTTAATAAACCACGGTGCCGTTGATTGATACTTCCTTACAATTTAAAACACACATAACGCCTTTATAAATTTTTTCGCCGGGGCTTATACTTTGCGACGCTATTGTTCCTGTTCCTTTTATTGTATATCTAATTCCTAGTTTTGTTAACAAATAAATTGCATCCCTTATTGAATAGTTTGATAAATCCGGCATGATATTAGTCCTCTCAACTTCTTTAATATCCGCCTGTTGAATACTTGCTGTACCTTTTGCCGGAACTATTATAGGAAAATTATTATTGTTTCCTTTATCAATAGAAGTAAGCCGTATATCCGGGTTTTCAGAAGGAGCGGAAAGTAATCCCGGGTCTGCTTTTATCATTCTTACAACAGTATTCTTAAAAATCGGTGCCGCCACACTTCCACCATATCTACCGATTTTAGGAGCATTAATTAAAATTAGACAAATCACTTTGGGATTATCATATGGAAAAAATCCTATAAAAGAGGAATTGTAATCCGATTTTGAATATTTACCATCTTCTAATCTTTGTGCGGTGCCGGTTTTTCCGCCGATTTTCAGATTCTCAATTTTAGCTTTTTCCCCAGTACCATTTTCAACCACATTTAACAGAATTTCTCTCATCCTCCGGGAAGTTTCTTCGCTGATTACCCTTCTGATTTCTTTAGGGGAATTTTGAAAAACTACAACTCCATTTCCGTCGGTTTCTTTTTCTACTATTAAAGGTTTATACAAAATTCCGCCATTAATTAATGCACAATATGCCGAAATTAATTGAATGGGTGTAACCCTCAATTCATATCCGAAAGACATAAAAGGTTTTGTTAAATCAGACCATTTGTTTGGTTTTTTAAGAAAACCATCCACTTCGCCAGGTAAATTAATTCCGGTATAATTACCAAAACCAAAAGCTCTTGCATATTTATAAAAAACATCATTATCCATCCTTCTAACCAATTTAGACATCCCGACATTACTCGATTGCTCCATAACACCGAGCACAGTAAGATATTGATGTTTATGAGTATCGCTTATTAAAACTCTTTTATATCTATAACTTCCATTTTCAACATTGACTGTTTCATTTAATTTACATAAATGCTGTTCTAATAAAGCAGCCATAGTAATCGACTTAAATGTTGAACCTGGTTCATAAGAATCTGTAATAGCATTGTCTTTTCTATCGGCATCACTGAACTCCCAATATGTTTCAGGATTAAAATCATTAATATTTGCAAGGGCTAAAATTTCTCCATCATTAGGATTCATTATAATTCCCGTAGCAGACAAACCACCATAAGTATCAAGGCCATTTTTTAATTCTTCTTCCAAAAGTGTTTGATAAGTTTTATTAATTGTTAAATAGATATTTTTGCCAGGAACAGCAGGTTTCGTTTCCTCTTCTGCAACAGTTATCATATCTCCAATCGCATTTCTTTCAACTAGCATTTCTCCTTCATTACCCTGCAATATATCATCAAACGATTTTTCAATACCGTTAACACCTTTGAATTCGCTGCTAACATAACCCAAAACGTGTGAAGCAAGCTTGCCATACTGATAGATACGGGTAGGATCTTCATTGTAAAATAACCCGGTAACTTTAAAGTTTTTTAACAGCAAAGCTTCCTCACTCGGTGCTTTCTTTTCGACACAAATTGTTTTTTTGGAACCTTTCATCAGGTTCAAATAATATTTTTCGCCTTTTCCAAATACTGAAGCAAATTTCCGGGCAATTTTAATTTTACCACTTGCGGAAGCCATCCTTAAATCAAGATAAAAAGAGACATCATTCCTATTATAAACCAGCAGCGTATTATTCCTGTCATAGATTAATCCTCTATCGGCTTTAATTTTTTCCACTTTAGTCTGCTGTTTTTTAGCATAATATTTTAACTCTTCGCTTTTTACAATTTGAATATCAAACAGCTTAATTACTAAAGCCGTAAAGAAGAGAAAAATAAAAACGATTACTATTAAGGCTCTTGAATTATTCATATTTATCCTTAATAATTTTTGAAATATTTTCGATTTTATCTTTATCTACTGTCAGTTCAACAGGTATTTCAGCAGGCTTTATCATACCAAGTTCATTCTCTGCCAAAGGAACAATCCTGTCTTCGGACGTTAAAGCTTGATTCTGCGCAGATAAATTCAACTGCCAGTTTTTGGTATTTTCAAGTTCCTGTTCGGTTAAGAATTTCTGTTTTGTCAACTCTTCACATTTTAACTTTATACCTACATATCCAAGAATAAAAAGAGTTATAGTAACCATATAGAAAAGTGTTAATAATATTAACGGTTTTGCACTCTTTTTCATATTCTTTCTGCTGCTCTTAACTTTGCGCTTCGCGCCCTAATATTCTGTTCTATTTCTTTTAAAGAAGGTACGACAGGTTTTTTTGTAAGAATTTTAAGCCTGCTTTCTTTATCACATTTACATACCGGATAATCTTTAGGACAAATACAATCCAGCGCTTCGTATTTAAAAAATTCTTTTACAATTCTATCTTCAAGCGAGTGATAAGAAATAATTACTAAGACTCCGTTCTTCTTAAGAAGCTCAATACTTTTCTTTAAAAAAATTTCCAGGGCATTCAACTCATCATTAACAAATATTCGCAAAGCTTGAAAAACCCTTGAAAGAGTTTTCACATAATATCTTTGGGGTGTTACCTGCTTAATAATGCTGCTTAATTCCGAAGTAGTTTCTATTTTATTATTTCGCCTTTGGTTACAAATTTCCTTCGCAATTTTTCTCGAATTTTTTTCTTCTCCAAATTTGAATAAGATATCTGCAAGATCTTCTTCAGAGAAAGAATTAACAACATCAGACGCATTCACTACTTTATTCCTGTCCATCCTTAAATCCAGCCTTGCTTCTTGTCTATATGTAAAACCTTTTTCAACATTATCAAGTTGAAAAGATGAAACTCCAAGATCAGCCAATATCCCATCAAAAAAATTTATTGATTCTATTTTTGTTATAATATCAATTTGCGTAAAATTAAAATTGTACAGCTTAATCCTGTTTTCATTTTTAAATTTTTCTTTTGAAAAATTGAATGCATCTTTGTCTACATCAGTCGATATTACAGTTCCGTTTTTATTAATTCTCTTAAGAATACCTTCGGAATGTCCTCCATATCCTAACGTTGCATCAAAATAAATTCCCGACTTATCCGTTACTACATAATTCAAACTTTCTTCAAATAATACCGGTTTATGAAGCTTCTCCATTATACGGCCATTACTTTTGCAGCAATTTGTTCATAAGTTTCATTCGTTTGTTCAAGGTACTCTTTATAAATTTTCGGATTCCACACTTCAATTTTTTTAAGCGCTCCAAGTATTAATACTTCTTTTTCGATTTTTGCGTATTCAATTAATATTTGAGGAATTAAAATCCTTGACTGCGAATCCAAATTATCTTCAGATGCATATTGTGAAATCATCCTTATGAATTTGGCATCTTCCGGATCGAAAGGATTTAACTTGAGAAGTCTTTCTTCAATTAATTGCCATTGGTCGAGCGGGTACAAATCTATACACATAGCTGTACCTTGCGTCATAATGAAAGTATCATTAGCTTCGGGAGTAATTTGTTTCCTCAATTTTGCAGGAATACTAATTCGTCCCTTAGAATCTATTGAGTATGAAAATTGACCTCTAAACATTTGTCCAACTCTAATATTTGGTTATTTCCACCACAATTCCCCATAACTCCCCAAAAATACGTTAAAATTTATGGTAATGTCAAGAAGTTTTTTGCTTTTTTACCACTTTTTTTTCTTTAAGAGTTTTCCAGTACTTTAAAAAGCTTTTATTATCTGTTGAATTAATATTTTTTATAGAATTGGAAGGTTATAATTGTGGTATGGATAACGTGCGATATGATATTGTTTTTAGAAAAAGTTAATAGGTCTTACTCTATTGCCCTGTAGGAAATTCTTCATTAACAACTTCTATGATGTTCCGAAAATGCGGGAGAAATGGCCAATAGAAACTAACGACCTTTACAGTATAAGTTCTTCCCTTTTGTAATTTATTGTAAACTTCGGTAGCATTATGTTTGTCGTGGTAATAATTATTTTCGTCTTCAAAAACTTCATCCGGTGTAAAAATTAGATAGCTGCTAGACTCATCTCCAAATTTTTCAGAATTAGTAACTGTTATAGTTATTTCTTTTTCAGTAAGAAATCTTTCAAAAAAGAGATATCCATAAATCAAACTAATTAAAATAATAATAATCCCAATTGATATTTTTTTATTCATCACATAAATTATTTAGTTATTTTCCTGATATTTTTCTGTTCCATGAATGCTTTGGTTCTGAAACCAAAAAATAAAGTAGAATAAAAAATGAAATAATTGATAGTCCGGAATAAATAAGTATTAGGTATAACATAGGTTTTCCGTATTTACTTAATTTAAAATGGAGATTAATTTAATTATTTCCCAAGCATCCAATTTCAACTTTTTAGCATATTATGTAAAATTTCAACAAAAAAAGGTCACAATAATAGTACCAAATAAAGATTTTAGAAAAAAAATGTTTTTATTAGATGAGTTTTTAAGGCAGGTAATTTTTATACTGAAAAACTAATATGCTGGTAATAATTACAAAGTGTAAAAAACCCAAGATTTTTAAACCTCAGAGCCAACTGCCGGAATCGAACCGGCGACCTACTCATTACGAATGAGTTGCTCTACCAGCTGAGCTAAGTTGGCTTTTTAATTAAGATTAATAAATAAGCAATAAAAGAATTGATAATTATTCCACCTATTTCATTTAGGGCAGGTTTAGTTCAATGGAAAGCTTGAACCAATCTTTATCATGTTTCCACTTGACCGGATTGCTCATGAACTTGATCTTGAACTTAAACTTATACTTTATCTTAATTTCTTTTTATGCCTATTCTTTCTTAATCTTTTCTTTCTTTTGTGCGTGGACATTTTATGACGTTTTCTTTTTCTACCACAGGGCATTAATTACCTCCATTATTTTCATGTGATTTTAATAATTCCTCAGCTCTTTTTCCGGCTTCTGAATTCGGATTAATTGCTACAGCTTTTTCAAGCCATTCTTTAGATTTTTCTAAATTTCCAGCTGCTAAGTTAACAATTCCCAGGTTCAAATTCCCTATCTGATGTTTTGGTTCATATTTCAATGCTTCTTTCATCTCATCAATAGCTGTTGGATAATCTCTTAAATTATAATAACACACTCCCATATCAATTCGAGCATCGGCATCTTTAGGATTTGCTTCCAAATATTTTTTATAATTGGTTATTGCTTTAGTGTAAAAGCCTGCATCATTTTGTAAATGAGCTAACTGCAAACGCAGTTCATTATCATTAGGATTATTTTTTAATTGAGATTCAAACTCATTTATTTTATTTATGCTGTTTAAATCTACACTAGGTGAACTTGAATTATCTTGATTAATATTCCCTTCACTAACCGCGGGTTTATTCAATACACCTGACGAAATAACAATTATTGCAGCAATTATTAAAACACCTGCAACAATTGTAAGAAACATACGCGTATCTAATTTTTTATTTCCACTTTCAGGTTTTCGTTTCGCTTCATTTTTATAAGACTTAGTATTTACATTTTTCTTGCTGCCGGTTGATTTTTTTTGTTGTTTTAATTTACTGCCTGTATTCCCAAGTTTAATCCCGCAGGATGAACATATTGTATTGGTAATATCATTTTCTTCACCGCAATTTTTGCAGTATATCTTTGCTGTTTTTTCTTCAGGGATTTCTGATGAGACAGAATTATCTTTTTCTGCATTTTCCTGTCCTTGTTTTAATTGAGAACCACAATTAGGACAAAATCGATAATCCTTTTCTAATTTAACACCACATTCGGGACAAAAATTCTTCATAGGCCAGTTTCTTATGACTCTTTCATTCCATTGTTAACAATTTCTTTAAAATCCTTTGAGAATTTAAATGTGGGAACGAAATGTTCAGGAACAAACACCTGTTCACCTGTTTTAGGATTTCTAGCCTGCCTGGCATTTTTCTTTTTCACTTTATAACTACCAAAGCCTCTAATCTCTATCCCTTTACCTTCTTTTAAAGATTCTATCACGGTTTTAATAAAACCTTCAATAATGGCTTCGGTTTCTAACTTTGTCAGTCCCGTTCCTGCGGCAACTTTATCGACTATATCTGCTTTTGTCATAACTTAACCTTTATCATTTTGTTTGTAACTCATTATAATTTAACGATTTAAATTATGTAAGAACGTATCTAAAATCAAACAACATATTTGTGATATAGAACACTCTGCTAAAGTTTTTGTTTAAACTTTAATTTTTATTAAATGCAAAAACGAAGTGCAAATATATAAATAAATGAAGAATATAATAATTGAAAAAGAGAGTATATTTTTAATTATCGGGATGTTAAATTTGGAAACGTTTTATTGTTTTGATTTTTGAATTTTTAATTTTCATTTTTGATTTCCATAACTATCAACCAAGCTAATTACTTTTAATTCATTTTAAAAACTATCGATTTCTTTTTTTGTTTGATATTTCAATTTCTTAATTTCACCCGGGAAAAGATCGAAGTAATTATCCGAGAAAAAACCATCTTGATTAACAAAACTAAGTAAACATCTTCTGCATATTTATCAGAATTTAATTGAAGTTCATAGGCGTCATTAGTTTTACTCACTCAATTTTAATATCAGGTTTTTCCAACATCAGATCTTTGGGTTCCTTAAAAAAGCAAGTATTATCAGTTAGTATTTTATTATCAGACTTCAATTGAGAAATTATAACTATTTTCGATTCATCGGCATTCTTGATTATATCCGATTTTGATAATTTTAAATAAATTTTACTGCTGTTTGAAGAAATATCAACCGGAAAAGTATTTTTATAAATTTCATTTCCGTCAAAATCAATTACATTAATATTTAATTCTGCCGGAACAGTAATGAAAATGTTTGATTCAATATAGTCCGAAATAAGAAAAGTCCTGTACGCTCTTTTAGTTTTCTTTATTTCGAAGTCTAATCATTTTACTGGCATGTTCACTAAATATTTTAAGCGTAGTACTATCCGTGTTATAAATGGAATTAAGTCCCTGAGGCTCCTGAGGAGGATCTCCCACGAAAGGATCTCCCGGCTGCCATGTATTATCTTCATGCTGTCCTCTTCCCTCTCCTCCCCATGTCCACACATTTGTTCCTGCCATTGGTGACCCGGCAGCAGCACTATCATAAACAAGACTTAAAATTTTTTTATAGTATTTGTCTCTTGCAGTTGTTGGTGTGCCGGATTTATACAGTTCACTATCCCGAGGCATCCCGAATTCTTCCATTACAATTGGTTTACCTATTTCTCTTGCAAAAACGATATGTTGCTTAATATAATTTATTGCGTTTTTTTCAGTTCTCGGATAAGTTTCATCAATTTTTTTTGCATTAAACCAACCCCAGTTTTTGGGCCATAGATGGAAAGTCATATAATCAATATATTTAATTCTATGAGCAGTCAGATAAATAGTTGAATCTCCCAAACTCCCCATAAGTCCTTCGTTACCTGTGGTAACTAAATGGTTAGGATCAATATTATGAATAAATTGAGAAGTAGTTTCAATCCATCTATAATATTCATCAAGCCAATATTTATTTCTTCCCGGGCGCGGCTCATTAGCAAGCTGCCACGACATTATAGTTGGATCTTCATAATAATAATCACCGGTAAATTTATTTTTTCTTGTAATAAGAGAATAAACATAATGTAGGAATAATTCGTCTGCTTTTTCATTTGCATAAAAAGTTGCTGAATAATCCATAAAGTTTCCGTAATTACCATGAGCCGGATCAACACCGCCGCCGCCGTTTGCCCAATCATTATACTGGGACATACCGCCTGTCCATTCCCAATAATTATTTAAAAATATTACTGCATGCATATTTTTTTTTCTCATTTCGGAAAGAAGAAAATCTAAACCCTCAAGTAAATTTTCATCATAAACACCAGGCTTTATTTGAATGGCAGGTTTTAAAGAGTTGGTTATATATGATTCTTCCGAAGCACCTAAAATTCTTAAATTGGTTAAGCCTAAAGATTTTAAATCATCTAATTCTCTGACTAATCTTTCCCTATCTCCCGTTTTACCCGGTGAACCCAAATAACATCCATACCATAAATTTACACCGGCATAATAATAAGGTTTGCCGCCTAATTCAAAATGAGTCCCGTTTACCTTTACGAAATCAGGACTTTCATTTATAAATAAAGTGGAACATGCAACAAATAAGAATGGGATAAACAAAAAAGAGAAATAGAGAAAGACTTTACGCATAAATTTATCCTTATATGATTTTCAGATTATCGATTTCACTCTAAATTAGTCAGAAGTAATTTGCTGATTTAAAATAGCAGGTTTCTGGTTAAGTGAATTAAACTTTTCACTAAAATCCTTTAACATTTCGATAGTCGTTGAATCACGATCAAAAATTGAATTTGTATAATCAACGCCGCCCCCCAAAGGTCTTCCAAATCCCCATTTATAATTATTATTATTAGACTTTCCATCACCTCCCCATACCCAGAAATTTGCTCCTGCCATAGGAGAACCGGCAGCAGCACTATCATAGACCAGTTTAAGAATTGAATTAAAAAACTTGTTTCTGTTAGTTGTAGGAGAACCTGGCTGCCAAAACCCGTAATCCCTCGGCAATCCGAATTCTTCCATAACAATTGGTTTATTTAATTCACGGGCTAATTCAATATGTGCATTAATATAAGCCAATGACTTTGTCTCAGCATTAGAATAAGTTGAATCAGATCTTTTAGGTTTATACCACCCCCATTCCGTCGGCCACAAATGAAAAGTTAAATAATCTACGTACTTACTTCTATGTGCATTTAAATATATTTGAGTTGAATCCAATGAGCCTGTTATACCTTCACTACCGGTAGATACTAAATGATTGTGATCTAGCTGATGAATAAATAAAGCAGTTGAGTTAATCCATCTATAATATTCGTCGAACCATTTTTTAGCTTCATCTCCTTGTCCCGGACGTGGTTCATTTGCAATCTGCCATGACATGATTGCGGGATCTTCATAATAATATATGTTTGAATATTTATTCTTCCTATTTACAAGTTTATAAATGTAGTTATAATAAATTTGCTTAGCATCCTCATTCCTATAGAATGAAGCGGCATAGTTCATAAAATCCCCGTAACTTACATTAGATAATCTTGGATTTACTTTTCCGCTGTCATTTATCCAGGCATTGTATTGCGACATTCCGCCGGACCATTCCCATGTATTAGTTAAGAATATTACTGCATGCATATTTCTTTTTTTCATTTCTGAAAGTAAAAAATCCAAACCATCAAGTAAGTCCTCATTGAATTTGCCTGGTTTTTCTAAAAATCCGGGTGTAAGTGCCCCTTGTATATACGACTGTTCGGAAGCACCCATAATTCTCAAATTTGTTATTCCTAAAGATTGTAGAGTATCTAGCTCTCTTATCAATTTCGGCCTGTCGCCTATCTGTCCGGGGGCTGCTAAATAAACAGCATACCAGAAGTTTCCACCTAAGAAATAATAAGGTTTTCCGTTTAACTCGAAATGTGTACTATTTACTTTTATATAATCTTGTTCCTTATGTACAAAAAATGTTGAACATGAACTAAATAAAAGAATAAGTATTAAAAATGAACCTATCGAAATGATTCTCTTCATGGTTACCCCTTAACTATTAATTATAAGATCTAACATAAATTGAAAAATCCTTTTTTTCATTTTTAAAGAGAGAAATAAATTTTACAATTCCATCAAATTTTATAAACCCAATTTCTTTATAGAAATTGGGCTTAAAGTTTTACTTTAGCAAGACCATCTTTTTGGTTACAGAATAGCTGCCAGCCCTCAAAGTATAGAAGTATACTCCGCTACTGAAATTTGATCCATCGAAACTTACGGAATATTTCCCGGGGAATAATCTTTTGTTAATTAATGTTGCTACTTTTTGTCCTAATAAATTATATACATCCAAAATTACATCCGACGTGTTCGGAATTATAATACTAATTTTTGTAGACGGATTAAATGGGTTTGGATAATTCTGGGATAGAAGATATTCTGTCGGCTGTTTATTTCTATCATTTGAATCAACAATAGTCGGCGACCCATAGATTTCTATTTCATTAATTGAAACCGCATCCACACCGGGAACCTGAAAAACAAATGCAACATATCTAGCTACAGCCTGCAAATTATCAAACGTTTCAACGTTATTAGTTCCCCCTGTCCCGTACACAATTTGTTTCAATTCAGCCCATTGGCTTGAATCTACTGTCGTTTGTATTGAATACCTGCTTGCATATCCTTGATCAGCCCATCTAATCACTATTTTATTAATTGAAAATATTTTGCCTAGATCAAATGATATCCATTGTCCTCCCCCTTTTACCGCCTGCCACCTAGTAGAGTTATCTCCATCATTTATATTGCCTGGTTTACTCTGGCTAAAAGCTACCGTATCATTCGATGAAACTGAAATTATACCTCCTTGAGCTCTGTCTAAATTTTCTAGTGGAAGAATTTCGACAGTAATTTGGATTGAATCCTGCACCTCACCTTTTGCAACTAATGAATATGCATTGTGCAATGAATCGGGGTATATCGTCATCGTATCTCTTGCAGGGACAATCCGACCATTTAATGTTATAGATGAACCTTTCACAACATGCCAGCTCAATACCGAACTTTCCCCAACTCCAATTTTATTAGGGAAAGCTTGAAATGAAATTATTGTACCGGTTGGTATTACACTTAAATTGACTATTGCTGTATCCGAAATATCCCCGTTAGTAATTAATGTATAAGATGTATTAGCAGGAGGACTTACCATTTCACTACCGATTTCCATAACATTATCACCGTTTAAGGTTACGTTAGAACCGTCTTCCGTATCCCACTTTATTAAAGCACTATCACCGGCTTCTATAGTGGAAGGGTTTATTTTAAAAGAATAAATTGTTCCTGCTACCGGATTAACTACAATATCGTGAGGGTAGCTGATGTACAAATCCTTTAATGCCGCTGCTGTTCTTTCATGATTCATATTTTTTGCATTATCATTTGCCTGAGTATCACCCCACCATTGCCACGATAATGCACCGGCATAACCGGTGTTATACAACTGTTTATATAAATTCTGATATGCAACTCCATAAGTATCTTCCATAAAAAATTCAGCAATAACCAATGGCTTGGTTAATCCCCATGATGAATATGGATGATTGAAGGGAGATAGTCCGGGACCAAAGCCGCTGTAATAATGTACGGTATAAAAATCTAATACTCCGTCGGGATCTCCGCCTGCAGCAATTAATCTATCGTCCTGGTAATAATTATAGTTGGCAGCAGTATTTGCATATTTCTCAATAATTTGTTGCGCGGTTAAATGTAATCCAAATTTCGTTTCGAACTCTTTTACCATTCTTTGCTTTTGCTCATTGGTAAGAGAGTTTAAAAAAACGGAAGGTGATATTTTTGCCGGAGCAGTAATATTTGTTAAAGCCGACAAATTCCAAGTCCCATTAGTTACCTTCGCTTCCGGATCAGTTCTATGAATGGCACCTGCAGTTAAATTTACAAATCTCTGGACATCAAATTCTGTTACATGAATCCTGTCTCCCCAGTTACCAATTTCAGTAAATCCTTCAGGCTCGTTAAAAATTTCCCATGCAATAATTCCATGATGTCCTTTCACTCCTTCCACCATTGGTATTAAAGCATTGTCTATATAAGCTCTTATTGCAGATGTATCGGTTAATAATTTTTTATTTCTATCAAGTATCGTTGAATTGAGAGATGTTCTAAGCATATCATGCGACCAAAGGCATAAAAGTAAGCCAACTTTATGAGTCCAGGCTGAATCCAAAATCTGCTTTAAATCTGTAATGGTACCCGCTCCTGGTCCGATAACCATACCGCTACTATTAAATTCAGGGGACCGGGTTCCATCGGTATGAAGCCAAAACCGCATCGAATTTCCCCCATCTTCATGTAACTCCGAAAATATTTGTCCGAACCTTGAAAAATTAGTTGTACCTGGACCGATATCACCGGCAAAATTTACCCAGGCTACATTTGAACCGCTTAAAAATAGGTTTCGATTATTATAATTTACTCGATTTAATTGTGCATAAACTAACAGTTGAAATGCGAATGAGAAAAATATTATCGTGTAAATTGTTAATAAGGTTTTTGTTTTTGTATAAAACTCAGTAAAATTATAATTCATAATATTATCTATAATTGCTTAATGAAGTTATACAATATGAGAGATAATTCCCGGTTACTTCAAATTTTGCTGTTCGCATTAATAATATAAGTAAGAACAAAATCTCACTTAAAACTATATCTCCATTGGTTATTAGATACTATTTCAGAAGAATCATCTTTTTAGTCATTATATAATTGTTCGTTTTTAAAGTATAGAAATATACTCCGCTGCTATATTTTGATGCATCAAATCTTGTATTGTATGTTCCCGATGGTAATTCTTTATTAACTAGCGTTACAACTTTCTGCCCTAGAAAATTATATACCGTTAAATTTACTCCTGATTCCTTGGGGATCGTAAATCTTATCTCGGTAGATGGATTAAAAGGATTAGGATAATTCTGAGACAATGAAAATGCCGTAGGTACTTCTTTTGTATCTGCAACTGAAGTTACGATACTGCTTGGAACAGCAAGGTAATCCAGATACATCCATCCCCACCACATTTGCATTTGAACTGCATTTGTCCCTTCAACCAGAGGCACGGTAATTGTTTTTTCAAGCCATAAAGTTGTTGAACCATCGAAAGTAATAGTATCGGTTCTAACCCCGTTAATATTAATGAATTGTTCTTTGGGAGTATCGTAATACAGTTTATACCCAAAAGATATTGGATAATTCCCGGCAACAGATAAATTTGTAAAATGCCAAGTAACCGTCACATTTGTATCATTAGTAGCAATATCATAGAAAGCTCCGCCGCTTGCAGTCGGATCATTCTTTCTTGAAATTCCATTACCAAATATAGCAGCTTTTTCCGCCTCAAACTTAGTAACTGCAGCTGTTCCAAAGGTAACTTGCACAGGTTTGGATAACTCTTGCTGTCCCTGATTATTTTCAGCTAAAGCTGTAATTACATAATTTCCTGGCTTAATATCTATCCAATCGAATGAATAATAGGAAGTATCTGAAATTGTCTGTGATGGAGTACTAAGCATACCTAGCAAGCTATCGGATGAAAAAAACATAACATAAGTAATAGTTGAACCTGTATCCTTTACTGCTGCTGTAATTGTAAGCTCGGTGCTGTCTTGAAATGAGGATTTATCCTTAGGGTTAATGATTGAAACTAATGGAAAATCCGTATTGAATGGATCAACAGATTGTTTATAATTAGCCTTCATAAATTGAAATGCCGCCCATGTATCATTAGCAGCATTTGGGTTATTGGGAGTATTTGGAAAATCTGTCCATGACCAAACCAAAGCACCTGCATATCCGCTTTGGTACAGAGTTGGCAAAAGATATTGTTGAGGAGTTAGGTCAGTACTTGTCATAAAAAACTCAGCAACTACTGTAGGTTTAGTTAAACCCCAATATGAAAATAAATGTGAGAATGGAGATAAAGCAGTTGAACTGGAACTATAATAGTGCACAGTATAGAAATCCAATGTGCCCAAAGAATCTCCTCCGGCAGCTATCAGGCGGTCATCTCTATAATAATTGCTATCCGGGATTGCAGCAACTTTCTTTAAATAATCACTCATCTGCTGAGTAGTCAGGTTCAACCTGTGTGTTGCATTAAAACTACTCGTTATACTCCGAAGCTGCCCAACAGATAAAGAAGTTTGCAAGGCGGAAACTTTACCAATCGGATTTACATCGGTAAGAGTTTGAAAACTCCCCGGTCCAGTAGTGACAAATGCACTAGAGTCAGTCCTATGAATAGCTCCAGCAATTAAATTAGTAAATTTTTGTACAGCGGATATAGGAACAGTTGGATCACCCTGGTAATAATTTGTTCCGGTAGTCATTCCGTTAGGTTCATTACAGACTTCCCAAGCAATTATTGCCGAATCCCCTTTAACGGAATCCACCATTGGTATAAGTGCATTCCTAATAAATGAGAAGGTATAAGAAGTATCCGTTAACATTTTTTGATTTGCATACAATTTAGCAGAATCGAGTTTTGGTACTCTCAACATATCAAAAGACCACAAACATAAAATTAATCCAATATTATAATGATGCGCCAAATTAAGAATTTGTTTAAGGTTTTTAACAGCAACCGGGCCTGGACCTGTAACGTATCCGTAAGAGTTATATTCAGGGGTATGTGAGCCATCGGTAAACAGCCACAAACGCATTGCATTTCCACCGCTGTCGCGAACAGTTTGGAATTCTTTTCTAAATTGATCTAAAGGTGGAGCATTGGGGCCTAGATCAGATGCAAAATTTACCCATGCAGCATTCAATCCGCTTAAAAACATATCCTTGCCATTATAATGTATTCTATTAGTAGGTTGTGGGAAAATAATGTTGTATCCTACAAATAAAAAGAACACGATTCCGCAGATAAAGGATGAAAAATTAATTTTTATATTAAACTTTGTAATTAAACAATCCATACTATCTCCTGATTTTTATATATCCCGTAATATAATTTATATTTTTTAGGCAAATACCGAACCATTTTTTAATTCCAATTAAATCAAAAAATTATAATAATTTTTGTGATAATTTGAAGTTTAAAAACAAAACAGGAAAGTCTATTATTTATATTCTTCTATTTTAGTTATCAATAAGATAATTTTTTATAAATTTGATAATGAACTTAATTTATAATGAGATACTTTTTTATAATATTTCTGCTTAATCTGCAAAATTCTAAAGAAAAAATTACTATCCTTTTTTAAAGATTTTTGTTTTCCTGTATATCTTAACTAAGCTTTTTTATTTATTATTATTTCCTAAAAAATTTAGATTTAATAACCAAGAAATATGCTGTTTCAAAAAAGTTCTAAATTCTTAATAATTTTTTCAACAACAATTTATATAATAATATTTTTACTTTATTTTCTGTTTCCCGATGAATCAATTATTGGATATACACTCATCTACATTTCCACATCAATTTTCTTCCTGGTTTTATGGTGGCAAATATCTTTACTGCAAATTCCCCGGAATTATATATATTATCTAACAGCTGCAATAATAATTTTAAGGATTGTTTTTATACCTGTTCACCCTGTCGGTTCGGATGATTTTTATAGGTACATATGGGATGGGAAAGTGCAGGCTAACGGCATAAATCCGTATGAATATTCGCCCAACGATAGTGCACTAATAAGTCTTCACACAGATATTCTGCCGAAAAAAGTAAATCATGCCGACATGAAAACACTTTATCCTCCTTTAACAGAAATTCTTTTTTATGCGGCTTTTATTATTAGCGGTGAGAGTTACTTTGGATTAAAAATTATTCTTTTATTATTTGAACTGATGACCTTATGGGGAATATTTTTAATTTTAAATAAATTAAAGATTGATAAAAAATATTTATTGCTTTATGCATTTTCCCCGCTGCCGATTTTTCAATTTTTTATCGATTCGCATGCCGATGGGTTTGGACTTGCCTTTATCATTTTCGCCATATTCTTTTATTTAGATAAGAAAAAAATCATAAGTTATATTTTGATCGGACTTTCCATTTGTATAAAGCCTATTGGATTATTACTAATCCCTTTACTGCTGTTTACAGAAAAAAGTTTTACAGAACGATTAAAAATTATATTCATTCCTGCTTTTATATGTATCGCAATGTATATCCCATATACTTTTTCCGGTGAACCTTTCCAGGCATTAATAAAGTTTACAGAGAACTGGACTTTTAACGGGATTGTATTTGATATCTTCAATTCTTTTATGCACAACAATCAAAAAGTCAGATTAATTTGCGGAATAATTTATTTATTTATTTTTCTATTTATCGTAATCAGCAAAAAAGATTTACTCGAAAAAATTTATTTATCAATTTTTTTGCTTTTGATTTTTTCGCCTGTAGTTCATCCATGGTACGTATGCTGGCTAGCCGTTTTGCTTCCTTTTGTTCCAAGGTGGAGCGGAATATTTTATGTAAGCCTTATCAGCTTAACTGCAATAACAGATTTAAACTACCAGTTAAGCGGAGTCTGGAAAGAATATACAATAGTTTTAATATTAGAATATGTACCGGTAGTCTCCATCTTTTTATTCGAATTGTTTCGTCGGGAACCTTCGAGGTTAAGATAATGTTATCAGCCATGTTAACCTCGAAGGTTGCTTACCTTAAACACAGCAAACTTTAAATACGTCGTTTCTTCCATTGAAGGAATCCGGGGATGATCTAATGAAGCATCATTGAAATGGATTAGTTGAATTTTTCTATTTGATTTTAATGCTGCAGAATTAACTATTTTAATGAACTCATCTTTTTCCAAATGATGCGAACAAGATGAAGTAACCAGATAACCGGCATCATTTATAATTTGAATTGCCAATTTGTTTAATTTCTCATAACCTTTTTTTGCTTTGGCAAGACTTTTCTTGCTTTTTGCAAATGCCGGCGGATCAATAATTACGATATCAAATCTTTTATTTTCTATAATTGATCTTTCTAAATAATCAAAAACATCATCTACTATAAAATCTGGATCACTCTTAAGTTCATTTAAATCATAATTATACTTTGCATTTTCTATTTCAAACGGGGATGAATCCAAAAATGTAATTGATTTTGCGCCGGCTTTTGCGGCATGCAATCCAAATCCGCCTGAGTTGCAGAATGCATCTAAAACGACTTTCTCTTTTACAAATTTTTTTACAAAGAAACGGTTATCGGATTGATCGAAATAGAACCCGGTTTTGTGACCTCTTTCAAAATTTATTTTATATTTAATTGAACCGTCATCAATCAATTCTTCATTTTTTTCACCTAGAAAAATTTCATCTTCTTCAGGCAGGAATTCCAACTTTCTGAAATGAGATTCATTTTTAGTAAAAATATTTTTTGCGTTAAATTCTTTTTTTAAAATATCAATTATTATATCAATATTTTTTTGCATACCTGCAGAATAGATTTGCAGGACATAAGTATCATTATATTTATCAATAATTAATCCCGGTAAATAATCACTCTCACTAAAAACTAATCTAAAAGAATTTCGATCCGGATAAAATTGTTTTCTCAATTCATAAGCCGATTTTATTTTCTCTTTAATAAATTCTTTTAAGTCTTTAATTGGTTCCAGGCTTAAAAGCCGAACGGCAATTAATGAATTTTTATTATAAAAGCCTTCCCCTAAAAAACTTCTTGAATAGTCATAAATTTCCGCTATTTCTCCGTTGTCAGCTTCATATTTAATTTCCAATATTTCGTTGCTAAAAATCCAGAGATGGCCGCTTTTAATTCTTCTATCTTCATTTTTTTTGAGAATTATTTGTGCTTTCATAAATTGATATAACTATTTTAGGATAATGAAATTAAAGGGAAAAAAGTCCTTATAAAAAAATTTATTAACTTTAATTATAAAATAATTTTGTATTAAGCCAAAGGCTTATTAACATGAAAAAAATAGTATTCTTTCTTGTTCTTTTGTTTTCTCACCAAATTCTTTCCCAAACTTACAGATATGCCGTTCTTTCGGATATAAAAATCGGGAACGAAAAAACATCGGAAAATTTATTAAAAATTATTGAAGATATTCATTCCAGAGAAATATCTTTTGTTATTGTTCTGGGTAATCTAACAGAAAACGGGAGTGATAGAAAATTAGATTCTACAAAACAAATATTAGACGAATTGAATCTTCCCTATTTTATAATACCCGGAAACAGCGAAACAAAATGGAGCGGCATTGGCTTAATTCATTTTAAGGAACTCTGGGATAATAATAATTTCTTTTATAAAAAAAATGATGATTTACATATTGGTTTAAACAGCGGGATCTCATGGAACGGCAAAGGCGGACATTTCTCACCTGCAGATTTAAAATGGTTAAATGAAATACTAAAAGATTCGGTTGAAAATAAACCTGACAGCAGCAATATCATTTTATATTTATCTCACCCGTTAAATAGTGAAATTGATAACTGGTTTAAAGTTACAGACATTTTAAAAAATTATAAAATCAAAGCTGTTTTTACCGGAGGAAGCGAATCAAATAAACTTCAAAATTTTAACGGGATACCGGGCGCAATTGTACAGTCTATTACAGGTAAATCAAAATATCCGGATTATTCCTTAATTGAAAGCAATGATGATTCACTAATTATTTCCCAAATAGAAATTGGGCGAAAGAAAACAGAAAAAATTATCGGTGTAATTTCTAAAGAAAAAAATTATACAATTCCTGAAATTGATTCTGTACAATTCGAAGATTATACCAACAGCATTTTGTGGAAAAAAGATCTGAATACAAATCTGCCAGCATCTGCTGAAGTATCAGATAGTAAAATCTTTACAGCAACAGAAGATGGAAATGTTTTATGTTTTGATTTAAAAGGGAACAAGCTCTGGGAACATAATACAGATGAAACAATTTTTAGCACACCTGCAGCTGAAGGAGATATTTTATCCGTTGCAACTTTAGAGGGGGATCTCTTTTCATTCAATGCAAATAACGGGAATGTAATCCAGGTAATCGGATTGGGAGAACCTTTAACATCCCAACTCATCATTATTAATGCAACAAGTCAGGATTCGAAAACAAAGGCTGTAGTAACCGGGACTTCAAACGGAGAAATGTATTGTTATGATATATACACTTTGGAAAATATTTGGGAAAATAATTCTGCAAAGGGAATGATTGAGACTGTTCCTCTTTATATAAAGGATAGGATTATATACAGCAGCTGTGATGGTTTTCTCTACTGTATTGATTCAAGGTCAGGAATATTAAACTGGAAATGGAAAGATAAAAATGCCGGTTATTCACTTGCAGGCTGTGCCCCGGTTTCTAACGGCAAATATGTGTTTATATCAACAAGCGATAAATCTATATATGCAATAGATCTTTTGTTGGGAACAACAATCTGGAAAATGAAAGATTATTCATCTTGGGAATCTTTGGGAATCAGTAATGATAATGAAAAGTTGTTCATCAAAGGCTTAAATAATTTTTATATAGCATCTCCCAAGACAGGAAAATTAATAAAGGAAGTAAAAACTGATTATAATGAAGATACTTCTCCTGCCCAACCGGTTGAATGGAATAATAAGATAATTTTCGGTTCCGAAAACGGAAATGTATATTCAATTGATCAAAAATATAATTTGGAAAAATTGTTTTTTACCGGAACTGCTAAAGTAAACAATATCAAACACGTAAATAAAACTATTTTTACTGCATCAAA
>CAYUVK010000019.1:2398-4419 GCA_964448105.1 uncultured Ignavibacteriaceae bacterium | reverse complement strand
CAAAATACGAAGGAATTATTTTCGATATCGACGGGACTTTAACTTCTACATTCGAATTAATATTTGCTTCTTTCAGATATGTAATGAAGAAATATTTAAATAAAAGTCTATCTAATGAAGAAATTATAAGCTACTTCGGTCCGACAGAAGATCAAATTTTGGATAAACTCTGCGGGGAAAATTCTGAAAAAGCAAAAGAAGATTACTATAATTTCTATACTGAAAATCATCATATGGCAGAATTATACCCGGGCATAAAAGAACTTTTGGAGTATATAAAATCTAAAAATGTTTATTTATCGATTTATACCGGGAAAGGACGTAAAGCAGCGGTTATAACTTTAAAGAAGCTAGAAATCTACAAATATTTTGATTTAATGATTTCAGGGGATGAGGTAAAAGAACATAAACCGTCCCCCGAAGGAATAGAATTATTTATGAATAAATTTAATTTGCCGAACGATAAAGTTTTAATGATTGGTGATGCTCCAACTGATATTAAAGCTGCAAAAGCAGCAGGTGTTGAAGTTGCTTCGGTTTTGTGGGACAGTTATTCAAGGGAAAAAGTTTTAAAATTAAAAAGCGATTACTTCTTCCATTCCGTTTCCGAGTTATCAGAATTTATTCATCAAAATATTTAACATTCTTTACACACTATCATATGGAATTTTGGAGTAATGGAATGTTCCCTTTGGGTTTACCGTTACTCCAATACTCTAACATTCCAGCACTCCGCAGAAATTGTGTAAAACAACTAATTAATTACCGCAACCCAGATCAAAAGGAAATACGAAAGACACTCTCGGTTCTATTCTTTTCTGCGGTTTATAATCAATTATATTATCATTCTGATCCCTAACCGGGGCAAATGTCCAAATATAAACCATAGATACAATCATAAAAGGATAGGGTTTATATCCTAATTCAGCATACAAGTAAGATCGATCATCAAGAGTAAAAAGATCCTTCTCGTTTTTTATATTTATTTTATCATAACCTGCACGAGCAATAAAAGAGAGATCTTGAGGAGATATATCGGTACTTATATGCAAGATTCCGCTTTCCGGGTACTTATCTAGCCTTTGGTAACTTCCGAGAATATTAAAAGCACCGGCAACATTTATTCCCAATTCACCATAATAACCATTTCCGGGATCAAAAGAAGCAAGTATCCCTGCTTTACTTTGAACCTGAGCAAATGTTGAGGATAATGTATCTACACTAAATCTCTGAATTTCATAAAGAGAATTAAAATAGGATGGAAGATAATGAACATTATTAAACCTTCTTTCTAGCTTAGCTGAAATAGATAATAGGCCCATTCCAGATGAGGTAAATTGAATACCCGTCGCTATACCGCTTCCAAAATTTATTATTTTTGAATAGTCAAGATAAAGTACGAGATTTGCAGCAGGATTAGAAACTAGAGGGAAATCGATATCCATTCCAACTATATTCATAGAGCCTTCATCGGAAGTAATCTGAATATTTCTTGTACCCGGATTATAAAACCCGGATACAACTCCTGCATACTTATTATAATCGGCTGCATAAGTTGCACCTACTTCCAACTCTCCGATAATAGGAATGTTACCTGCTTCAGAAAACTTCAGCGGCCTTACATATCCTCTTATTCCAAAAACACTTGCTTCAGCAAACTGGCTGTATATCGATTCAATTCCGAAATTTCCGAAATCAACATCGAAGACAAGACCAATTTTTCTTACATCGAGAGATGGACTGTTGTTGTATTGATACATTATACTTCCGTGTCCCAAAGTATAATAATCTAAAGCACCGAGCTTGACATAAACCGGATCATTTTTTAATCCATATCTTGCATATCTAATTATACTTAAATAGTCTGAAAATTCATTGAAATCTTCTTTTCTCAGTTTTCCGTTTTTATCAAAATCCAGGCGAAGATCTAACCCGGCACCAAAATTTCCTAACGAAATATCCGGCATAAATCGAAATGTATAGTAAGGCTGGTTATCTATCCATGTTAAACCTAAACCACC
>CAYUVK010000019.1:0-2298 GCA_964448105.1 uncultured Ignavibacteriaceae bacterium | reverse complement strand
GCTAGTATTTCAATATTATAAATTCCATCTTTCAAAACAGGAGTATAAGAAACAACATATTTCGGATTAGATGTATTAAAATTGTATGTAAGTGTTGATTGATTAAATTCATAATAAATTGGTTTATCATTTAAGAAAATACTTACCGCAGAAGTATCGGTAACTGGTACTACCGAATTATCATTCAATTCAATTCTTATTTCAGGATTTGATGAGATATAATCACCATCCAAAATATTTATTCCATCAAATGTAACATTTAAGGTAGGATGCGATGTGTCTGCTTTAACATAGAAAGGAATATTAAATGTATTGTTATCTTTATATAATTCTGGAATTTTATTTCCAGGATCAATACTAATATAAAATGATTTTGCGCCTGTCCCGCTTATTGTATTATAATCTACATTAAACTCTCTTCTGCTATTAGGATTTAATGAATCAACCAGGGCGCTGAATACATTAGTATGTAAATTATCTGAATTAACTACATCTACTTTTACATTAAAACTATCTGCCGGAACTCCACCAACATTATAAACAAAGAACTGCAGATTTTCATCTTCACCAAATATAACAGAATCCTTTGATAATGAAACTACCTGGTAGTTTGTACCAAGTTCGGGCAGGGTTTTAAAATTAACACCCAAAGAAGAAATTCCGGGTGAAATATTATCGTCCCCCGAATAAAATTCCGATAATATTTTTACATATCTATATTTTTTTGCATCTATAAAACTAAGATTTGCAGTATCATTATTAAGAGTTAAATAATTCAAAGAATCGATTGCGTCATTTGAGTTAATACCTAACACCCGGTATTTTATTTTCGAACTGGAAGGAATACTACCTGTAACTTGAAAATTGGTCCATTTAGCTGCTGGTCCAATATCCTTTGTAACCATTGTACCATAATTATTTGGAACAACGAAAGTAGAATCAATTTGAATTATTCCACCATAAGGTCCTCTTATTTGTTCAATTACCTGCCTTGGTGCTGCTCCCTTCTCTCCAATTAAAGCCCATGAACCTCTAAATTTTAATGTATCGATTTTTGTACTGCCCAGTGTTTTAATAGCATTTTTTAAATCTGATGTAATATTATTAGCGGCATCATCAGAGACTCCCATTGCAACTATTTTACCTTGCGGAATAGAATTAATAAAATTAACTAATTGATTCATCGCAGTAGGATTAATAAATAACTGGTACCAGGCAGAAGTATCCACAGCAAGAGTATTTTTATCAAAGACTACTATTCCCATACCTGCAAAGAAAGAGTTTGTAAGCAGATTTTCCCCATTCTTTGAAATTATACAAGTAGCACCTGCATAAAAACCTGCCGAAATTATAGATATTTTAATTGAATCATTAGACAATTTCAGACTGGAAACACTATAATTTACTCCGGTTTCCTTTTGTGAATCAAATGAAAGGGAGTCAATTAAATAATAAACTGGACCTTTTACATTATAAAATGATCTCGGTGCAGAATATTGTGCTTCCTGATCATTTATTTTATATCTTATCCAGTACCGTTGATTTTCCATCAGAGAAGGTACAGTAATTTTTGTCGTAAAAGGTTCTCCACTTATAATATATTGATCAGCACCAATGAAGTTTTTATTTGACGAAACCTGGTATATAATTTTTAGAGAATCATTCAAATAGTCTGAAGGATTTAACAGATTGATTTCTTTAATTGATGAATTCTCTTCATCTTGTGTTATTAAATCACGGACTGCAACCGATGAAACATTAAAAGTAAAAGAGGAAGAGTTGTCATTTTTATAAATTTCCTGAATTTTATCATTAGGGTCTAAATCCGCCGAAACCCTATGCTCTCCCGGAAGGTTTTTAGTAATTAACCAAGTTGAAATAGTATCCTTATAAACCGGCAAAGGAATTTTTAAAGAGTGCTGCTCCAATAAGTTGTTATTTACAAAGTGGGAAATTACAATATCAACACTATCATTAGTAACTGTACCCAGATTTTCAATTATTAATTTAAGCTGCATGGAATCGGTGTCTTCATTTATTGAATTATCCGAAAGTAAAAAATCCGAAGGTGTTATTTTTAAATTTGGCTTGGTAGGAATTTTTAAATCTATTACAGGGTCTCCGAGCAGTGAATTAGTATATGCAAAAACTTTATATGCATTTGATGTACCCAGTCTGCTGAACATTTTTATTTTAGAATTCAAGTGTGATAAGCCGATATTTCTAAGACTATCCTCAAATAATGATTCATAAAAATATAAAGGAACAGTCGTAGCAGTAGAAATAAAACCAAGAGAT
>CAYUVK010000018.1:49473-59856 GCA_964448105.1 uncultured Ignavibacteriaceae bacterium | reverse complement strand
GGCGGATAAGTACAAATGTGACCTGTATTTAAAATCTTTGAGAAAAAATATTTATATTTGTAAGTTAGTACTTTAATTATTAATCCTTTTTGAAAAACCAACCTTTAAAAAAGAATGGCAGCAAAAAAACTAAAAATTTTATTTGTAACATCAGAAGTTGTTCCCTTTGTAAAAACAGGGGGATTAGCTGATGTATCCTCTGCATTACCTCAAAGATTATCGGAAATGGGACATGAGGTAAGAATTGTTGTACCTAAATACGGTGCAGTTGACGACAGGAAATTCAAGATTCATGAAGTGGTAAGACTCAAAGATTTAAAAATTAAAATTGGAGAGAAGGAAGTTACTTTCTCCTTAAAATCATGTTTCTTACCGGGCCAAAAGGTTCGTGTCCAGATATACTTTCTTGATAATCAAGAATATTTTGGGAGCAGAAATAGCCTTTATACAGATACGTTAACTGGTGAAAATTATACCGATAATGACGAAAGGTTTATTTTATTAAGCCGCTCTGTTTTCGAATTAGTCTCAAAACTGGGCTGGATACCTGATATTATCCACTGCAATGATTGGCAATGCGGCTTAATTCCGGCGTATTTAAAAACTATTTATAAAGATGAAGTGCAGTTTTCAAAATTTAAGACTCTTTTCACTATCCATAATCTTGCTTACCAGGGAGAATTTCCCAAATCTTCATTTTATAAAACCGGTTTACCCGAAGAATTGAATTCTGAAAAAGGATTGGAAATTTATGGTAAAATTAATTTCATGAAAAGCGGGCTGGTATTTGCAGATGTTATAAATACTGTAAGTGAAACATATGCTGAAGAAATAAGGAAAGATGATGAAATGGGTGCAGGTTTAAAAAACGTTTTGGCAAAAAGAAAAAATGATTTATACGGGATTGTTAATGGAATTGACATGAGAGTATGGAACCCGGAAAAAGATAAGCTGCTTCCAAAAAAATATTCTCAAAAAAATTTGAATGTTAAGGTTGAAAACAAAAAGATTTTAACTCAAAAATTTGGTTTCGGATATAGTGAATCTACGCCGGTAGTTGGAATTATTACCAGGTTATTTGACGCTAAAGGTCTAGATTTAATAAGCAATTCATTTAAAGAATTGATGAAATTAAATATACAAATGATTTTACTTGGAACCGGAGATAAAAAGTATCATCTCTTTTTCGAAAAAATGGCTAATAAATATCCCGGTAAATTCGCTTGTTACCTGGGATTTAATGACGAACTGGCTCATTTAATTGAAGGCGGAGCTGACATTTTTATTATGCCTTCTAAATATGAACCTTGTGGTTTAAACCAGATGTACAGTCTTGTATACGGAACTGTTCCTGTTGTTCGCGAAACGGGCGGGCTTGCCGATACTGTAAACAAATTTGATGAAAAGTCAGGAGAAGGGAATGGTTTTGTATTCAAAAAATACCTGAAAACTGCTTTTATTAAAGAATTAAAAAAAGCAATTAATATTTATAATGATAAGAAAACCTGGATCAAAATAATGAAGAATGGTATGAAGTCTGATTTTAGCTGGACTTCTTCAGCAAAAAAGTATGTTGAATTATATAAAACTATCTTAAATAGCAACTAATGCCAAATTTTGGTGTATTTTTGGACAGGGATGGAACGTTGAATGAGGATCCGGGTTATCTTGGTGAAACAGATTTATTAAAGCTTTATCCGGATACGGGAAAAGCACTTTCATTGTTAAAGAATAAGTTAAATTTTAAATTAATAGTCGTTTCTAATCAATCGGGCATTGCGAGGGGATTAATTTCAAAAGAAAAAGTAGACGCTGTAAATTCAAAACTGAATGAATTGCTTCTTAATAATAATGTTCAAATTGATGCATTTTATTATTGTCCCTATCACCCTGATTATAGCAGTGAAGAAGAATGCTCTTGTAGAAAACCTTCGCCTGAACTTGTTTTAAAAGCTGCAAGGGATTTCAAAATTGATTTATCAAAATCTTATTTTGTCGGAGATGCTGTAAGCGATATAGAATGCGGGTTTAATGCTAATTTAAAAACTGTATTGGTAAAAACCGGCTATGGAGAGGAAAGTTTTTCTATCTTGCAAAAGCTAAATAAATTACCGACCTTTGTTGCCAAAAATATTTTGGATGCTAGTAAATTTATAAATAAAGATTTTGTCGGAGAAAAATAATTTGTTCATAAAGCAAATACTTCTTTTTGTGGTTATTTCTTTTTCATTGTTCTTTTATTCATGCAGTGACAATCCTTCTCAAATAGGGGCAGGCTTGCTTAATGGCGATAGGCTAAATGTTAGTGAAGTCGATTCTTATAAAGATACACTTTCACAAACATCCTCATATTTTAAGAGAACATATCCGCTTGGAGGAGCAATTAGATTATTAGTGGGAAAAGCTGAAAATATTGAATCCTCGACACTGATGAATTTCTATATCCCTCTGTCGGATTCTATCAAAAATAGCGTCTTGGCCGATTCCGTAGTTATTATCGGGGCAAGGATTTATCTTTGGCATGTTTATAATTTTGGGGATAAAAACGGTGCATATGATTTTACTGTGCATCAAATCGAATCCGGTTGGACGTCTAGACAGTTTACGGCCGATAGTCTCTCAATGTTATCCTATGACCCTTCAGATATAAGTTCTAATAAAACTTTATCAGATACTTTGGATGAATTCGATATAAGTAATGATCTTGCACTATCCTGGCTTAAATATGCCGCAGATTCTATTGGGAATAATTTTGGCATTTATATTAAACCATCTCCGGGTTCACAGAAAGTAGTTGGATACCAGGCATTATATTCTGGTGTTACAAATGTACCTTCAATAACTATAGCTTTCAAAAAGTTGGGCCTTACTTATACTGATACATTAACATTTATTGCTAATTCGGATGTAAGTGCTGTTACCGGAAATATACCTTCGGTAACTCAATCCAGTATAATTGTGCAGGGAGGTTTAGCCATTAATGCAAAATTGTGGTTTGATGTTTCTAGAATTCCCTTTAATGCTGTAATTAATAATGCGACGCTAACTTTAAACTTAGACACAGTAAAAACCATTATCGGAGATACTACAAATACAATTTTGGCAGCTTTTCTACAAGATTCGTCTTCAATTGTAGTAGATTCTACTGTTGTCGTAAATTTTGACACAGCCGGTAATTCTTTAAAAGGTATTATAACATCCTATGTTCAAAAATGGGTAAATACCCGTACAAATGAAGGAATTCTATTATTTACTAGAAATGAAACCAGCAACGTTGATTTATTTACTTTTAAGGGAAGTAATGTTGTTGATTCTTTAGGACCGCGATTACATATTATTTATACAACAAAGAAATAATAAGCCAAAGGCTTAATACATATGAAGTTAAAATTTTTATCTGTTTTTATTATCTTGCTTTGTCTCCCGGTTTGGGGTCAGGCAAATTCGAGTTATACAAGGTTTGGAATTGGAGATATTCAATATACTTATTCTGCAAGAAGATTAGGAATGGGAGGTGTAAACATTTCTATTGCTGATGTAGATTTTATTAATATTAATAATCCGGCTACACTTTATAGACTTAATTTAACAAGATTTGAAGTCTCTCTTAAATATGGTGGTGAACAGTTATCTAACAATAATCTAAAAAAGTTTTATGCCAATACAGATTTTAATGGATTTACTTTTGGCTTCCCGATAAGTTCTCTTTATGGTATCGGTGCAGCTATTGGAATTGTCCCGGTAAGTAGCGTAAACTACATTGTTGAAGACAATGTAGTATTTTCTACTAATTCAGAAAATAATTATACATATTCGTTTTCCGGAACGGGTGGGATATCAAAAATTTTCATCGGTTCTTCATATCGTACTCCTTTAAATATTAATATTGGCGCTTCATTTGATTATTATTTCGGAAATTTGCATTATAACTCTTCTGTAGACTTTCCAAACAACAGTAATTATAATGCTTTTTATTCAAGGACATATAACCCGAATGGAATTGGGACAACTATTGGTCTGTTAAGCCCTGATCTGGCCGATTTAATTAATTCCAAGGACATAACGGATTTTAGAGTTGGTGCGGCTATTAATTATGTCGCAAAATTAAATACCGATACCATACTTATTGGAAGTTCATCCTATAAAATAGATACTTTAGGTGAAGCTACAATTAAAATGAAAATCCCGATAAGAATATCCACTGGAGTTAGTTTTATTCTGGATAATAATTATTTATTTAGTGTTGATTATTTATACCAGCCCTGGAGCAAGTTTACTTTTAACGGTGTTAAGTCTTATTATTTAAGAAATGCGTCTAAATTGAGTGCTGGATTTGAATATCGACCCAATGAAGAGCCGGGAAGGAGTTTCTGGGAACAATTTTTATTCCGTGCAGGTTTAAGCTATGAACAAACTCAGTATATAATAAATGGAGAAGGAATTAACCAATATTCAATTTCGGGAGGATTTTCAATCCCAATAAGTTATGAAAACAGAATGGATGTCGGTCTAGAATATGCTATACGTGGTACCAAAAAAGAAGGATTATATAAAGAAAACATATATAAATTAAATGTCAGTTTAACTCTCGGAGATCTTTGGTTTATCAGACGTGATAGATAAATTTTTATTAAAAAAATATAGTGAGGGATAATATCTTGGAAAATATAATTAAAATAAGGGGATATTTTATTATTCTATTCTTGTTATTTTGCTCACCAGCGTTTTCGAAATCTTTTGTTGAAATAAATATTCAACAATCGGATTCATTACAATTGATAGCACAATACAGCCTCTTCTCTGAGTATTATAAAAATAAAGATTATGCCAGTGCTTTACCATATGGATGGAAAGTTCTTCAAATGGATCCGGTTAAATTTAATAAATGGATCTATTATAAGTTGGAAGATGTTTTATGGAAAATCCACGATTCATCTGGAGTAGCACCGGAACTCAAAAAAGAAGCTCAAGACTCTATAATTTATTTCTATAAAATGGCAATTAAATATTATCCTCCGGATAAAGGCTATTTTGAAGCAAGGGAAGCTTATGTAGAACAAAATTGGTTGAATGATAATCCTGATTCTGTTATTGCTCTTTATGAACAGGCATTGAAGGATAAGCCCGATCTTCCGACTTACTACTATGATTTATTAGGGCAGCTATACAAGAACAATATGTCTCTTAATAATGATTATCAAACTAAAGCAGTTGATCTGTATAATAAATTAATTGATAAAGAACCGGATAATGATATATGGACTGATAAACTTATGGAATTAGCCCAAGATCCGGCCCAACTTGTTTCTATATTAAAACAAGCCTGGGATAGAGATAAGGACAATCTTGCTAAAGCCTGGAGATATGCCTCTATGGCAATTAGAGATAGTCAGTATAAAGAAGCTATTGTGCCGTTGGAATTTTTAACACAAAAATCGCCTGAAACAGTTAATTATTGGAATCAGCTGGCAACGGCATATCAGAAAACAGATCAGTTGAAAAAAGCTGAAGATGCCTATAAAAAATTAATACAATTGGAACCCGATAATAAAAATCACTACTTGAATCTAGGCATTGTTTATAAAGATGAAGGACAATTAGCAGCCGCAAGGGTACAGTATGAAAAAGCCAGCCAGGTTGGAAAAGGATGGGGGCTACCAATATTTTATGAAGGTTTGTTATATGAACAAGCTGCCAGAAATTGCGGTACATTTGATTTTAATGCTAAAATGGTTTATCAGCTGGCAGTTGATACATATAAAAAAGCTAAAAATATGGATAATACTGCTACACAAGCTCAAGAAAGAATTACTGCTTTACAGGGTTCTGTTCCTACTCAAGAAGATTATTTTTTCAGAGGCTATAAATCGGGACAGACAATTCCTATTACAGGAGAATGTTATGGATGGATTGATAGAAGCATAACTGTTCCGTAGAGTTGTACTTTTATATTCATTTAAATGATTTTTAATAGATATTTTCATTTATATAAAGGGTTTCAAAGCTAATAGCTGTGAAACCTTTTCTTTTAATTAAATGACTTGTAAGAATAAATTATAAGAATAAATTATTTCATGTTAAATTTCATTTCAAAATCCTTTTTATTTAATTTTGATATCTAAATAAAAATTCCAAAATAAAAACCGAAGTGTAATAAATGTACGAACATCTGAATAAGGATAAAGAAATTTATAATGCATTAACCCTTGAAATAAATCGACAGCAGGAATACCTTGAATTAATTGCCTCCGAGAATTTTGTAAGCCGGGCAGTTTTAGAGGCGGATGGGACTGTTTTAACAAATAAATATGCAGAAGGATATCCAGGGAAAAGATATTATGGTGGTTGCGAATATGTAGATTTGGCAGAGAATATCGCAAGAGAAAGGTTAAAAAAATTATTTAATGCTGAATATGTAAATGTACAGCCGCATAGTGGTTCACAAGCAAATATGGCCGTTTTTATGACATTACTTAAGCCTGGCGATAAATTCTTAGGTTTAAGCTTAGCTCATGGTGGACATTTAACACATGGCTCTCCTGTTAATTTTTCGGGAAAATTATATAAAGCAATAGGATATACATTAAATAAAGAAACTAAATCATTGGATTACAATATTATAGAAGATTTAGCTAAGAAAGAAAAACCTAAAATGATTGTAACAGGAGCAAGCGCTTATTCAAGGGAATGGGATTATAAAAAGTTTAGACAAATAGCTGATTCTGTTGGTGCATTTTTGATTTGCGATATGGCTCATCCTGCAGGATTAATTGCTAAAGGACTTTTAGATAACCCTCTTCCATATTGCGATGTTGTTACTTCTACTACTCACAAAACTTTGCGTGGACCCAGGGGCGGCATTATACTTATTGGGAAAGACACAGAAAATAGATTGGGAGTTAAAACACCTAAAGGTGATAGAATTAAGATGATGTCTGAGCTTATAGATTCTACAGTTATGCCTGGAATACAAGGCGGTCCTTTAATGCATATTATAATGGCAAAAGCTGTTGCTTTTGGTGAAGCTCTTGAAGATTCTTTTAAAGATTATGCCGAACAGGTTATCAAAAACACTAAAACCCTTGCTCAAGAATTAATTAAGTATGATTTTGATATTATTTCCGGCGGAACAGATAATCATTTAATGCTTATTGATTTAACGAATAAAAATATAACCGGGAAGCAAGCTGAAAATGCATTGGGAGAAGCCGGAATCACAGTCAATAAAAATATGGTCCCATTTGACGAAAGGAGTCCTTTTGTAACTAGCGGGATTAGGATTGGTACGCCAGCAGCAACAACTCGCGGTATGAAAGAAAACGAAATGAAAAAGATTGCTGAATTTATTAATAGGGTTGTATCCAATATAGATGATCAAAAGTCTTTAGAAAATGTTAAATCTGATGTTAAAAACCTTTGCTCGGAATTTCCATTATATTCCGGGTTAAATTAATTTAAAATCGTGGCCTCTCAAGATACTGTTAACCAAAATGATAATGCTGAACAAGAGGAGGAAGCCGGAGCTGAGATGACTTTCCTCGAGCATCTCGAAGAGCTGAGATGGAGGATAATTTATTCATTAATCGGTCTTGTTGTCGGAACCATAATTTGCTGGATTTTTATTGATTATTTAGTTGATGTTGTTTTATTAAAACCTGCACGCGACGCAGGTGCCTCTCTTCAAAACTTAAAACCCTTTGGACAACTCTTCCTCTATTTTGAAATAGCAATTATTGGAGGAGTCGTTTTAAGCATTCCAAATATTTTCTACCAATTCTGGAAATTTATTTCACCTGCATTGAGACATAAAGAACGGAAATATATTACTTCTATTGTAATTTTTTCGTCCGTATGTTTTATAATCGGGATAGTTTTTGCTTACTTTGGAATGCTTCCTTTAACTTTGAAGTTTGCCACTCAGTTTGGTACTTCAGCAATTAAAAATGAGTTTGCAATTGATGAGTATTTTAATATTATTATTAGTGTAATGTTAGCATCTGGTGTAGTTTTTGAACTTCCTATGATCTCATTCTTTTTAACAAAATTAGGAATATTAACTCCTAAATTTATGATAAAATACAGAAAACATGCAATTGTAATAATTATGGTTTTAGCTGCAGTGTTAACTCCCGGGACCGACCCGGTTTCACAGATCGTCTTAGCAGTTCCATTGGTTTTATTATATGAAATAAGTATATTAATTTCGAAACTATCCCTAAGAAAAAATTGATTAGCAAAGATCTATCTCAAATAAGCCAACCAATTAATTCAGAATTAGAAAAATTTAATGAAATTTTTAAGCAGTCAATGAAGTCAAAAGTCGGTTTGGTTGATTTGATTGCCCGATATATTCTTAGGCAAAAAGGGAAGAAGATCCGCCCGCTTTTGGTTTTATTGAGCGCAAAAGTAGCCGGGGAAATTAATGACCGGACTTACCGTGGTGCTGTACTTGTAGAATTACTTCATACGGCAACATTAGTTCATGATGATGTTGTTGATAACGCAGATAAAAGAAGGGGATTCTGGTCAATAAATGCTATTTTTAAAAATAAAGCTGCTGTTCTTATGGGAGACTATCTTTTATCCCGCGGTTTAATGATCGCTGTTGACGGAAAAGATTATGACTTTCTCGGTGTAATTACTAATACTGTTAAACGTATGTCGGAAGGCGAACTATTGCAAATCCAGAAAACAAGAAAATTAAATATTGATGAGGGAACTTATTTTAAAGTGATTTCCGATAAAACTGCTTCATTACTGGAAACATGCTGCCAGATAGGTGCTCTAAGCACTACCGATAACAAGGAACAGCACGAAGCAATGAAAAACTTCGGAACAAATTTGGGAATAGCTTTCCAGATAAGAGACGATATTTTAGATTATGATGGTGCATTCAGTCTTATTGGAAAACCGGTAGGAGGGGATATTAAAGAGAAGAAAATTACTCTACCTTTAATTTATTCTTTAAATCAAGTTGATAAAGGAGAAGCACAAATAATTAAGAAACTGATTAAAGATGGAAGCAAGAAAGAGAATATTAAAAAAGTCATAGAATTTGTCCGGAAAAATAAGGGTATAGAATATGCTTCAGGAACAGCCTGTGATTATTCTTTGAAAGCTAAAGAATCTCTAAAAAATTTTCCGGAATCACCTGCTAAAACAGCTCTAGAAGCACTTGTTGATTTTGTAATCAACAGGAAAAATTGATCTCTAATCATCTATTAATCATTCCTTTTCATTCCATGCATTGCTTATTTAATAAAGTTTAATAGAATCACTATCCTTTAATATTTAGGGAACGTGTGAAGCCTATCATTTCAATTTCAATAAAATTAGGATAAATTATGCAAAATTGAAATTCTTGCATTAATTTCTCATCATGGTTCAAAGTAAAACAATTTATATTAAATATTTATTTAATAAAATAATACATAACAATATTAACTGTAAGAATACAAATAAAAGTGAGGATAAATGAAAGAACCGGTTGAACAAAAATTTAAAATGTTATTCGGTATAAAAGAAGGGAGAAAGTCGTTTAAATTGTATGAAATAAATGAAAATGAATTTATTATTGTGGAAAAACATTATATGTTTAGCATTGTGAATAGGAGAAAAACTTTAAAGTTCAGTAATAAAGATCAGGCAGAGGACTATATCATCCATAACACAAAGAAATTTCATATTATCAGCACTTAAAAAATTCCATTCAATTCGTACTACAACTTCATTCTTAGTATTTAGATATTTATTTTAGAATAAATTATAACAAAATTTTATTGAAAATTAAACCTCTTAACTGGCTTAAATTAATATTGCTGTTCGGAATACCTACTATTCTGAACTATATTGCCTGCCGGATTGTAATCCCTATATTAAATAATAACTATAAAAATGTACCTATTGAAATTATTTATTTTATTAGTGTTGGGTGTATTGTATTAATGCCAATGTTTTTCGGTGCAATTTATTTAAGCATAAGGGATATAGATTCTTCTAAAGTAAAAGATATTTTCACCAGGATGAGAATAAAAAAACTTAACAAAGTAGATGTGCATTGGACGATTGGCGGTTTTATTGCATTATCCCTGGCTTCGTTCCTCATTGCTAAAATCATCTTACCGGAGTTTAGAATTGATGCAACTCCTTTCTTTTTCAAAAATATGCCTTTAAGCGACAAATATTTCTTGATATTATATATTTGGCCGATCTTTTTCTTTTTCAATATATTCGGAGAGGAATTTTTATGGAGAGGTTATATTCAACCGAGGCAGGAACTTCTTAATAAGAAATGGACCTGGCTGATTCATGGAGGTCTCTGGTCGATATTTCATATACCAATGGGCTATAATCTTGTTTTCTCAGCCATTCCAATATTTTTTA
>CAYUVK010000018.1:44271-49463 GCA_964448105.1 uncultured Ignavibacteriaceae bacterium | reverse complement strand
AATTGTTCAGATTAGAAAGAATACAACAATATCAATTATAATACATTTTGTTTTTGGTGCTTTTGGATTTTTAGCTTTAGCGCTGGGTGCTGTTCATTAGATAAAATTTAAGTCTCCCGCAAATTTTTAATTATTTTCTTTGTTAATCTGTATAATCCTTCGATTAAAAAAGGTGTTAGAAAAATTAAAGGGAAAATATATTCCGACTTTTTTATGAATTCAACGAGCAAATGTTTATTATTACTTAAAAATGAAGCAGTTCCAACCCATAAACCGACCCAAAGTGCAGCACCAATCATATTAAATAATATAAATTTCTTCCATTTCATTTCACTGATGCCTGCGATTATTCCGTTAAACTGCCTGAGACCCTGAATAAAACGTGCTACCGCTACTATTTTTCTACCATATCTATTAAAAAAATTTTCAAATTTATTTAATAGTTTCTCATTCAGAAAAACATACTTTCCCCATTTTAAAATTATTTTCCTTCCGCAATAAAGACCAATTGCAAAACCTGTATTATCGCCAAGTACAGCACCGGAAAATCCTAAAATACCAACTAATATGAGATTCAATTCTCCAAGCGCAGCAAATAAAGAACAAATTACAAGCACAGTTTCTCCAGGCATAGGCAATCCAAAATCTTCGAGGAATATTGCAAAGAATATTGCCCAGTAACCATATTGATGAATATATGGTAAAACAGTTTTCAAGTAAGGAGTAATAGAAGGAAATTGTTTTAGTATTTCATGCATGTTAAATTAAATCATTATTAACATTGTTAATTAAAATACTAAAAAAAGGTTGAATTGGATTTAAAACTCCGCACTAATTCCGATTGATGGCAGAATTCCTATCGAAGATGTTTCGTCAATACGGTTTTCGCGAGAATCCCATCTGAGCGATGTAGAATTTTTTCTGTTATAAATATTTTGAATATCAAGGTAAGTGATTAAGGTCCATCCTGAAAAATACCAGCGTTTATCTGCCCGGATATCCAGGCTGTGAGTTGATTTGAGCCTTCTTGAATTATAATTAGCAACGCTCTGTGTGCCGTCAGAATTAAAAGGGGTATATGGACTTCCGGAGGCAAATCTGAATCTCGTGCTTACCTCCCAGAATTCATCAATTTTATATCCGCCGCTTAAATTAAACAGCCAGTTTTGATCATAACTACCCGGCCGCTTAACACCATCCAAAGGAACATAATCTGATTTACTATATGTTAAACTAAGTAATCCATAATAAGGTACATCGGATAATTTCTTTTGTATTGATAATTCCACACCGCGTGTATTACCGGAACCTGCATCGAGTAAAGGTTCTAACCCGAATGATGCAAAATTTCCTTCACCGCCTTCAAATCCTGCGCCGGTATTTGAGAGAACTAAATAAGGCCTTATTTTACTCGACGGATAGTCAGAATATTTTTTATAAAAACCTTCAACTTTCAGAAGGGCATCTGCAGATAATTTGTGATCAAAACCTAATATATATTGGTTTACTTTAATCATCTTTAATTTCTTATTGCTTTCAAAAGCCTCTAGCCAGATATATGAAGGTGATTGATGATAGATTCCGGTGCTAAAGTTTATGTTAGTAATTTCAGTTAATTTATATGAGAATGAAGCCCTAGGACTTAAGCTGAAACTGTTGTTTATTGCTGAAAAAACATCTGAACGCAAACCCAAATTAAAATTAAGCTTATTAAACAGCAGTCTGTTATAATTAAAATATGCACCGAATTTTGTATAGGTATTTTTGTTATTAAAATTAGAAACCGGAAGAGTATCACCGAAAGTAGTTATAAACGTTGGAAAAAGAATATCATAATCGGCTTCTATTAACTTAGCTGTACCTCCGATATTTATTTCAGATTTATCCGACAATTTATAAATAAGTTCTGCACGTAATGAATTTTCTTCTTCGATCGATTTATTTAAAAAAATCGGATTAAGCTGTATATCACTTTGCCTGCTGTTGTAGCTGACAGAATTTCTGCTTAATATTATATTAAAAAATCCGTTGTCAATTAAATGCCTGTAAGTTATTCCTGCTATATATTGTGTTTGATCGGAACCAAGAACACGTGAATTATCAAAACGCTGTTCTTCCGTATTATTAAAAAATTTTACATTATCAAATACACCTATGAGTAATAAGCTTATATTATCTTTTTCGTGAGGATTTATATCTGCTTTAAACATTAAATCATAATATTCGGGAACAAAAGCAAAACCGGCAGCTTTAAAAATGAAATCGAGATAACTTCTTCTAGCAGAAAAAATGAAATTTGATTTTTCTGTAATTGGTCCCTCAAGATTTAAACCAAACTGAGATGCTGAGATTGTTCCCTTGCCGCCAATTTTGTCCTCTCTTCCATCTCTTAGTTTTATTGAAAGAACGGATGACAGCTTATCTCCATATAAAACAGGGAATCCGCCCGTTGAGAATGAAGTCTCCTTAACAAAATCCAGATTCACATAACTTAATGGCCCGCCGCCTACACCTTGACCTCCGAAATGGTTTATATTAGATACTTCAATTCCATCAATCATATATAAATTTTCGGAAGGAGCACCGCCGCGTACAATTAAATCATTTCTCCCGGCGTCGGCCTGCGCTACACCGGGTAAAATTGAAAGTGCACGCACTACATCTTCAAAACCACCGGGGCTTCTCCTGATTTCTTCGTAATTAAAATTTTTTACACTATTAACTTCCAACGGATTTCGTATAAAATAATCACCGGTAACAATTATATTTTCTAACCGAACTGCTTCTTCCATAAGTTCGAAATTGATTTCTGCAGGTTTGCCGGGTTGTACAATTACATCTGTTTTTGTAATTGAATTGTAACCGATTACCGAAGCCCTTAGCTGGTAGGTGTTAAAAGGAAGTCGTTCAATTTGGTAATATCCGTTTTCATTTGATGCAGCACCATAATTAGTTCCTATCACAATAACATTAGCAAATGGGATTACCTTTTTAGTCTGAGCATCAACAACTCTTCCATAAATACTTATATTATCATCTTGTGCAAAAGCAAAATTTATAAAAAATATGGAAAATATTATTGCAAGTATTTTTAATTTATTCATGATTTTATTTTATAAAAAGACTAAGCACGAGAAGGTTTATTCAAAAAATAAATTATAATTCACCTGTTTTGTAAATTAGCTTGTTAACCGTCTTCCTTTTGTAAATAAATTGAAACGGTTGAGTTATGCTGTTTTTTTCTTAGTAACTAGCGAATTAATCCGGGTTGTTAAAACAAAAGTAATTATTTATTTCACAAAGTGGTTTTAATTATTATAATAGAAAATTTTGATTTTTTTAGCTTCCTGTTTTTTTCATCTCTATTATTTCATTATCAAACGGAATATCGCCTAATTCAATATTTGGATTTTTTTCTTTGAAATAATTAAGCGACCATTCGCTAGTAAACAAAATTACTTCTCTTTCTTCGGTCTCGTAAGCCCGCACAGCACCGGCAGGGAGTAAAATACCTGCCTGCATTTCTTTGGTAATTTCAGGTGAAATCCATCGGCATATTTTCCAGTTTGTTCGTTCCAATCTTGATTCAGCACCATACTCATCATGCAGTCTATATTGCACTACTTCAAACTGCAAAGGTCCAACTGCACCAAGTAATTGAATTTTTTGTGCGGAGTTTTTTATATAAAAAGATTGAACAACCCCTTCTTGCAAAAGCTGATCTAATCCGTCCCTAAATTTTTTATAATTGGATGGATTCGGATTATGCATAAATACAAAATATTCGGGGGCGAATTTTGGAATTTCATTATAAACAATATTTATATCATCTGTAATAGTATCACCAATCCCGAAATTAGAATTACCTATAAATCCGATAATATCGCCTGCAAAAGCTTCATCTACAGTTTCCCTTTCCTGACCAAATAATTTTTGTGAATTTGAAAGGCGTATTTTCTTCCCGGTTTTAGGATGAAATGCCTGCATATCCCTTTCAAATTTTCCTGAGCAGACACGCATAAATGCAATTCTATCTCTATGCTTAGGATCCATATTGGCCTGAATTTTAAATATAAATCCTGAGAACCTTTTATCTTCCGGTTTTATTACTCCTTCGGAACTCTCTCTTGGAGAAGGGGGAAGGGCGTAATCAAGAAATCCGTTTAACAATAGTTCTATTCCAAAATTATTTATTGCGCTTCCAAAGAATACCGGGGTTAATTTCCCATTTATTACAGCATCTCTATTAAATTCTGCACCGGCAGTATCCAGCATTTCAATTTCTTCGACAAATTTATTGTAATTTTCTTCACTTAATTTATTTCTTACAAAATCTCCCGCCGGGTCGTGGATTTCCACAGGTGCTTTAAAAGCACCGCCGGTAGTTTTCTCAAATAAATGAACTTGATTTGTTTGGCGATCATAAACACCTTTAAAATCTATACCAGTACCCAAAGGATAATTCATTGCGTAAGCATGAATTCCCAAAACACTTTCCAGTTCATCCATTAATATAAGCGGATCAAGAGTTGGGCGATCCAGCTTATTCATAAAAGTAAAAATTGGAATCTCCCGTTTACGGCATACTTCAAAAAGCTTTCGGGTTTGGGCTTCAATTCCTTTCGCAGCATCTATAACCATTACAACCGAATCAACTGCTGTTAGAACTCTATAAGTATCTTCAGAAAAATCTTCGTGTCCGGGTGTATCAAGTAAATTTATTTTATAGTCTTTATAATCAAACTGAAGTACAGTTGAGCTGATAGAAATTCCTCTTTTCTTTTCAAGCTCCATCCAATCGGAAGTAGCTTTTCTTTGATTCTTTCTTGCAGTAACTGAACCCGCTAATTGGACTGCTCCGCCGTATAAAAGCAATTTTTCTGTTAAAGTGGTTTTCCCTGCATCAGGATGCGAAATAATTGCAAATGTTCTTCTTCTATTTATTTCTTTTAAGTTGCTCATAATTTACTTTATTTGGTTTTAATTAGTTGATAAATTTGAAATGAAAGGGAAAGGGGAAATTCTAATGGAAGAATTCGCTTATAAAAAATGAACGTGTAAAATAGTAAACTGATATTTTTATTGATTCTATCATAAATCTAGTAAAATTTCCTACAAAAATAAGCAAATTATTAATACAAACAAAAGCTTGTTTTGCAAGACCTGCCCGTTATACGGAGGTAGAACAGATG
>CAYUVK010000018.1:32452-44171 GCA_964448105.1 uncultured Ignavibacteriaceae bacterium | reverse complement strand
GGAAATTGTAACATCTTTTTATTATCCATTTGTTGTAAACAGAGATTATCTCTATCCGGATAGTATATTAATCCTGAATGAAAATAATATTCCAATAAATTATTCAAAAAGTAAAGAAGGAGTATTTTTTTCAATTAAAACTCCACCCAAAGATACTTCTGAATTTACAGCATTTTATAAACAAAAAAATCTAATTCAACAAGCTGAATATATTCTTACAACGACACAAAATTGGAAAAAGTCTTTAAGGGAAGCCGAATATGTAATTAATCTCCCGTCAAATTTTGATTTGAAATACATTTCGTTAAAACCCGACAGCCAAAAAAATAGCTCCCTTTTCAAAACTTGTTATATAACTAAAAATGACTTTATGCCCAAAACCAACCTTATTGTTGAATGGGGAAGGAGTAATAAATGAAAAAAGTATTTTTTGTTATTTTTATTCTTATAACATTTTTGTCCAATTCATTCTCGAATCCGGTAGAAATAAAATTTTTTAATGAATTCATGATTGATGAAAATGGATGGTATCTTGAATTGCATCCTTCTGGGTATTGGGATGGTCCATTAGATGGATGGTTTTTAACCAGTAATACAGACACTTCTTATTTTGTTGATGGTTTGTATCTATCGGATAGTTCATATTTAGTTATTGATAACAGTAAATTAAAGAGCGATTTATACATAAATCCTATGGGTGATCAAATCTATTTACATCCTTCTGAATCAGAAGGGATTATAATTGATCAATTGGCTTTTGGAGATGTGGATTATCCGCAAATATCATGTCCCAAACCGAAACAGTCATTAATCAGATTAGAATATCATACCCCTTTTGGAACGAATTATAGTTATTGTTTAGATAATACTCCTACAATAGGTAGTGAGAATGATACTCTTGATATAAAAGGATTTGTTGATGGATATATTAAAGATAAATCCGGAAATCCTTTAAAGGATGTAAAGGTAATTTATTCTTTTAAAGAGGTTTATCCTTATCAAATTGATACCATTTATGTATTAACAAACTCTGAAGGACATTTTAAATTTAAGATGTATGCACAAATTATTCCATTCTATTTAAAAAAAGATAATTATAAAGATTCAACCATAGTTCTTCAAGTTTGGCCGGACAGTACTGTTACAATTGCCGATGTCAATTTAATATCAGGAATACTGGAAAGAATTTCTTCAAACATTATAAAAGACTTTAATTTAACACAAAATTTCCCAAATCCGTTTAATAATTCGACTTCTTTCTTTTACACATTACCGGAAGGTAATTATATCAATATAAAAATCTACGATGAAAAGGGGGCACTTGTACAAAAAATATTTTCCGGTTATCAATCAGCAGGTAAATATAAGGTAAATTGGAATGCCGATAATCTGGCATCCGGAGTTTATATTTATCAAGTAAGTACAGGCTCTTTTAACCTAAATAAAAAAGCAATATTGTTAAAATAATATTGTATTAAAAAGATTTGTTGTAAAAAATTAATTCGAATTTAAATATTCAATTGCAGTATCCACAGCTTTATGGTTGCCGGTAATTACTAAAGTATCATGTGATTGAAGTATTTCTTTCCCGGAAGGATTGGTTATAGTTTGTTTCTCCCTTACTATTGCAATGATCGTTGCATCTGTTTTTGCTCTTAAATTTATTTCCGATAGACTATTGTTAACATATCTATTATTTTCTTCAACAAAATAAGTCTCGGTAATCCCCGCAGCTAAAAATTCATCTATATTCACAATGGAATGAATTTTTCCTGCTTCCTTTCTCATCGGTCTGTATGCTTCGCTTCGCAAAAGACTGACCTGTTTCATTATAACATTTAAAGGAATATGAAATCTTTTTAAAACGATGTTAAATATTTGAAGTGATGTTTCGAACTCTTCAGGTATTACTTCATCAGCTCCAAGGTTTAATAAATCGTCTATATCGCTGGCAAAGCGTGTCCTAACAATTGTAAATATGGATGGATTTAATTTTTTTGCAAGATTCAATCCTCTTCTTAAAGAACCGGGATCGGAAATGGCAAATACAATAGTGTTTGCATCCTTAATATTGGTCTGATAAAGTATCTGTTCCTTTGTGATATCTCCGTAAATAATATTCTCTCCTTTTGATTTTTCATTTTTAACAGTTTCAGGATTTAATTCGATTACAATATATTTTATCCCGATTTCTTTTAATACTCTTGCAAGATTTCTTCCGTTTAATCCGAAACCAACAATTATTACATGATCAATTAATCTCTTAGAATCTTGAATATTCATTAAAGGTTTAACAGGTTCTAATGAACCGAAAATTCGGGAAATAAAAGGGGAGAGTTGGAATAGAAAAGGGGTAAGAACCATTGTAAAGATTGATGATGCCAGAAAAGCATTATAAAATTCAGTACCGATTAAATTGCTGCTTAACCCCGCTTGTGATAGGACAAATGAAAATTCACCTATTTGTGCCAATCCAAACCCAGTTAAGACAGCAACTCTCAAAGGATATCTCATTAACTTTACAATTAAAATTATTATGAAGGCCTTGAGTAATATTATCCCGATTGTAATAGCAACTAAAATAAGAGGATAAATAAAAAGAAAATGAATGTTTAATAACAGTCCAACAGATATGAAAAATATACTGTTGAAAACATCTTTAAATGGAAGGATTTCGGAAACAACCTGGTGGCTAAAATCGGATTCCGATAGAATTAAACCTGCTATAAAGGCGCCTAGTGCGAAAGATAAACCTAATGAATGAGTTAAATAAGCCGTACCTAAAAGGAGCAAGACAACTCCTATTGTAAAAACTTCTCTTATTCTTAATTTTGCCAGCTGAAATAGGATCTTGGGCATTAGAAATTTGGCAAGGATAATAATTACCGTTACAGCAACAAACGCATAGAGCAATTGTAAAATAATTTGCATTACCGACAAGGTACTTCCCGAACTCAAAACAGGGAGAAGCAGGAACATAGGTACAATTGCAAGATCCTGGAATATTAGAATACCTAAGGATATCCTGCCGTGTGGTGCTTCAAGCTGCTGTTTATCGGATAATATTTTAAGAACTATTGCAGTGCTTGAAAGGCTGATAAGCATTGATAAAAAAATCGATTGGTTAATAGGGAAATCAAAAAATAAAAATATTGCCGTTGAAAATATTATTGTAAATAAGATTTGCAGCCCCCCGGAAAGCATCAGAAATTTTTTCATTTGAATGAGTTTTCCGAGTGAAACTTCCAATCCGATTGTGAAGAGTAATAATATTACTCCAACTTCTGCCATAATATTTATTTCATTTATCTCAGAAATTAATTGAAAACCGTGAGGACCGATGATCATCCCTGCAATTAAAAATCCTACTATACTAGGGACATTAATTTTCCTGAATATGAAAATTATTGGAATTGAAACCAGAAGAATTACTACAATATCCCTTATTAATGTGAATTGCTCCATTTAAATATTAATATTTCTCGTTAAACTTTCTTATAATATATGTAAAGAATTAAATTTTGTTTTAACATATCTAAAATTAAAATTATAAAGGTCTTAAAACAAAAGGAGTTTTTATGTCGAATAATATACATGTACACACTAAAAGGGAAGAAAGTTTTTTTGAAGATGTTTTACGGTATTTTGATCGGGCAGCCGCATTTACAAAATATCCCAAAGGATTATTAGATCAAATTAAATTTTGTAACAGTGTTTATCGAATGAAATTTCCAATAAGAGTAAAAGATGATATTGAAGTTATTGTAGCATACAGGGTTGAGCACAGCCAGCATAAACTTCCAACCAAAGGTGGTATTAGATATAGTTTAGCTGTAACTCAAGATGAGGTAAAAGCTCTCGCAGCTTTAATGACCTATAAATGTGCCGTTGTCGATGTTCCTTTCGGCGGTGCAAAAGGAGGAGTAAGAATTGACCCCAAAGCTTATACCGAAGTTGAGCTTGAACATATTACACGCAGGTATACTGCGGAGCTTGTTAGAAAAAACTTTATAGGGCCTGGTATTGATGTCCCGGCTCCTGATTACGGAACCGGTCCGCGCGAAATGGCATGGATTGCTGATACTTATGCTGCATTTAATCCTGGAATTGATTCAGGTGCATGTGTTACTGGTAAACCGATTAGCCAGGGGGGTATAAGGGGAAGAACAGAGGCTACGGGAAGGGGAGTATATTTTGGTGTGCGGGAAGCTCTTAACAATCAAAATGATATGATAAAGATAGGATTGACAACCGGGATTGAAGGTAAAAAAGTCATCATTCAGGGTTTGGGAAATGTTGGATATTATACTGCAAAATTTTTCCAGGAAGCCGGTGCAGTTATTATAGCTATTTCCGAGTATGAGGGTGCTATTTATTCTCCTAAAGGATTGGATATAGAAGAAGTTTTTAAACATAGAAAAGCTACCGGTTCAATTCTTAATTTTAAAGGTTCTAAGAATTTGAAGAAACGTTCTTATGCCCTGGAAATGGATTGCGATATTTTAATCCCGGCCGCATTAGAGAACCAGGTTAATTCAGAAAATGCAAAAAGAATTAAAGCAAAAATAATTGCTGAAGCAGCAAACGGACCTGTAACCCCGGAGGCAGAAAAAATTCTTCAAAAGAAGGGAACAATGATTATTCCCGATCTTTATCTGAACGCCGGCGGCGTTACGGTTTCATACTTTGAATGGCTGAAAAATTTATCGCATATTCGTTTCGGTAGAATGGGGAAGAGGTATGAGGAAAGAGTTAATAAAGTTTTAGTCGATTCTATTGAAACCTCACTTGGTAAATCTCTTAATGATTCTGCCAAAAGAATAATTATTCATGGAGCAGAGGAAGAAGATTTGGTTAACTCCGGTTTGGAAGAAACAATGGTTTCTGCTTTTAACCAGATTAGAGATAAATGGGCTGAGAATAAAAAAATTCCTGACTTAAGAACAGCAGCATTTGTAACTTCAATAGATAAGATCGCTACATCATATATGGCTCTGGGTATTTTCCCTTAAAATTTTAAAATTATCTTAACAAAAATTTTGTTAGGTCAAAAGTAAAAAGTCAAAGTTCAAAAGTAAAAACAACAGTTAAGAAAACCGAACCCATATCATGCAAGTAATAATTATTAATTTTTTAAAGAGCAAAAGAGGGAAATGAACAAACCGGTATTTATTCCATTTAAAAATTATTCGAAGTATTCCGAAGATGAGATGAAGAAAAGATCCAAAGATTTTTTTAATCTTGTTAATAAAAGAAGAACGATCCGTAATTTTTCGAATAAGAAAGTACCGATGGAAATTATTGTAAATTGTGTTAAGGCAGCAGGAACTGCGCCTAGCGGAGCTAATTTGCAGCCCTGGCATTTTGTAATTGTGAGCAATCCCAAAGTAAAAAAAGAAATAAGAATAGCTGCTGAAAAGGAGGAGCATGAATTTTATAAAACCCGTGCTCCCAAAGAATGGCTTAATGCATTAAAAGTATTGGGAACAGATGAAAAAAAGCCATTTTTGGAAACGGCACCATTTCTAATTGTGGTTTTTTCAAAAAGTTATGAGATAAATGGTGAAGGAGCAAAAACAAAAAATTATTATCCTTTGGAATCTACAGGCATAGCATGCGGATTACTAATAACGGCAATTCATTATTCCGGTTTGGCCGCGCTTACGCATACACCAAGTCCGATGAAATTTTTAAATAAGATATTAAACCGCCCAACCAATGAAAAACCTTTTCTAATTCTTGTTGTCGGATATCCTGCAGATGATGCTAAAGTACCTGATATTAAACGAAAACCTTTTGAAATGATTATGAATTATATATAGAAAATTTTATTTATCAATTTAATTATACCCAGCCTCTTAATTTACATGCTTCGGCAACTTTTGCTACGCCAACAACCATGGCAGCTAAACGGGGATGAACTTTTTTCTCCTTAATTGCTTCTTGCACTCGATGATAAGCTTTTGTCAACTTTTGATCAAGCTGTTTGTTTACGGTATCTTCATCCCAGAAGAAACTATATTTATCCTGAACCATTTCGAAATAAGAGACTGTTACTCCTCCCGCGCTTGCCAAGATATCTGGTATTATATGAATTCCCTTAGCATTTAAGATCGTATCGGCATCGGGTGTCGTAGGACCATTTGCCAATTCACAAATTATTTTTGTATTTATCGAAGAAGCATTCTCGGAAGTAATTGAATTTTCCAGGGCAGCCGGATATAATATTTCAACATCTAAAGTTAAAAGCTTTTCATGCGAAATATTTTCTCCCCCGGGGAAACCTTTAACTGAACCAGTCTTAAGCTTATGGGAAACTAATTCTTTCGGATTAAAACCATCCGGGTTATAAATTGCACCTTTTGAATCACTAACGGCAATAAGCCTTCCTCCTCCTAAAATTTCCTGATGTAATAGAGCTGCTCTTTGTCCTACATTTCCAAAGCCTTGGATAGCAAAATTTCCTGTCGGATCAACTCCAAGTAATTTGCAGGCTTCTCTTACAGTAACAACACCGCCTCTAGCGGTAGCATCTCTTCTTCCTTCGGTTCCTCCAATTTGCAGTGGTTTATCGGTAAGCACTCCTGGTTGATGATTGTGTACAATGGTTTCATATTCATCCATCATCCAGGCCATAGTTTGCGGATTTGTGTAAACATCCGGAGCGGGTATATCTTTATCTACTCCAATATATTGAGCGACAGCTCTGATATATCCCCTCGATAAATTTTCAAGCTCTCTTTCGGAAAGAGATTTGGGATCGCAAACCACACCACCTTTACCTCCGCCTAAAGGAAGATCTACTACAGCAGTTTTCCAGGTCATCCAGCAAGAAAGCGCTCTTATTGTATCTACCGTTTCATCAGGATGAAATCTTATTCCTCCTTTTGCCGGACCCCTAGCGAAATTATATTGTATCCTGTAAGCATGAAATATTTTTGTTTTACCGTTATCTAATTTTACAGGATAAGTAAATTTTATTTCCCTCTGGGGCCACAATAGTAATTCTAATGTTGCATCATCCAACTTTAATATTTTGGCTGCTTCATATACTTGCTTTTGTGCAACAGAGAATGAATTATATGATTCCATTTATAAATACCTTTAATTTTTTTTATCTTTTTTACCCTCGGCTCCACCTGTTTTTTCGTCCCTGATATCTAAAAGAATTCTATACCAGCAATTTTTACATACAATAGCCCTGTCAACACTTAACAATACTTTTTCCCATGGACTTAATTTCCTTCCACAGTGAGGGCAATTATCAAATACTTCCCCCTTTGTTTCTTCCATAATTAATTTATCCCTGGTTTAGTAATAATACCTTTATTTTTTTGTCCGTTAACTTTAACAGTTAAAGGTTTATCAAATTTAATATGCCTGGTAAATGTTTTCTTTTCTTCAGTGTTTTGCTTTAAAAGCCAATCCCAATTTATCCAGCTTTGTTTATGTTTTGGATAAACACTGAAATAACCTACCATAAATGATGTAAGGTTGTGAAAAAAGTGAGAACCCTGAGAGGGAACTACATCAAAATCTTTAAAGCCCGTTTCGATAATAGTTTTTGCGCCGGATATTTGTTCCCATTTAACCGGAATGCCCAACCAAGGATCCAGGCTGCCCCATCTCCCTACACCAATTAATAAATAAGGACGGTTTTGATTAATCAATTTATTATTAAACTGGTTTAACTCAATCGCTACATCTTTACTTTTTCCTCTTTCATATAATTTATAATCAACATAAACAATATCATAAATATCTTTAATTACTCCATGTCCTAAAACTTGGTCACTATTGCAGATCAAATCATCCTGAGAATAATTTTCAATATCAAGTTCTTCAAGCTCTCTTGTTAATACTAATGGTCGCATTTGAAGAAGAGCAAATTGATTTGGTTGATCTTTAGAATCTGACATATTTACTGCGAATTCTATTTCAACTGGAGTGCCCATTCCCCATGAACCCATATCAAGTAAAAGCTCTAATATTTCGGGGAGGGGGAATATTTTATTTTTTAGGATTGGAGCAAAACTAACAATCCTTATTCCGCTTCTTGATATGCCGTCATAGATTGCTTTATTTTCATTACTGTAAGTAGAGCCTACATTTCTTAAGGTACTGTCTTCTTCGGCGATTTTAAGATCATAATTTTGTACTAAAATATCATGTGTAAGACTTGTATCATCCAAATGTCCCTCAAGATTAAGAGCGTAAAATTCTCTTTGATTATTATTTAAAGTTTCTTCAATAGAATTGAACTGTGGAATATGATTAGGATATTTAGGACAGAATTTAATAGTTGTACCTCCGTCAACAACCCACTTGCCAAGTCCTAAAGCGACCGATACTATGCCATCAATAGATTTTTGAGGAGGCATTGGATAAAAGTTATGCGATTTTGCTACCCCTGAAAAGTTAGGATAAAATCTATTTTTATGTTTTGCTCCAATCATCTGTTGAATGATAATTGCCATCTTTTCTTCTTCAAGTCTATAAGACGTTGCGAAAATATAATCCTTAGCATTTTGATAGAATGTAGATGCAAAAACTCTTTTTATAGTTGTAACTAATTCACTAAGACGGATAATTGGATTATGGTTGTTATTAGGCAGCATATATGTTTCATACACACCGGCAAAAGGCTGGTATTGAGAGTCTTCTAGTAAACTTGAAGAGCGAACAGCTAAAGGAACTTTAATGATATCTAAAAACTCCACGAGATGTTTAATAATATCTTCAGGAAATTTTTCGGCAGCTAAGAATCTTCTTGTTATTTCTTCATCATTATTACTGGTTATAGCATAATTTCGCAGATCATTTTCTTCTAAGAATTGATCGAAAACGTCGGTGCCTAATATTACAGCCGGCGGTACATAAATTAATATATCATCATACTTACCGCTTATATTGTAATTATTTATTAAGGTATTAATAAAGCCAAGTCCTCTTGCTTTACCTCCAAGGGATCCTCCGCCAATTCTTGCAAAAGAACTTTTAGGATCAAAAGTACCTTTGGCAAAATCTGTAATTATACCTTTTTGTCGCCGTTTCTGGTATTCAGTAATTGAAGAGATGAGATTTCCTCTTAATTCGTCAACAGAAGAAAAATCAGACACTTTTCGCGGCCTAAGCTTATGAGCTAACCAAAATTCTGTTCTTGCTTTTAACCAGTTGGAGAAGTGGTTTCTCTCAGCATGATAGAGTATGCTTTCATCGGGTACAATCTTTAATTGTTCTTCAAGGGATTTTAAGTCATATGCTCTTCCTACTTCGGAACCGTCCGGCATTCTAAAAATCAAATCTCCAAAACTAAAATAATTTACCATGAACTTTCTTAATTCCTGAAGCAGATTAGTTGAATCCTTTAACAAGAATGATGCTCCAATCTCCTTAGCTTTGGAATTATTTTCTTTCATATAGGATTGGAGCAGAATAGGTATATCCGGATATTCTTTTTTCACTCTTCTTGCAAATTCTAATCCTGCTTCAGGATCTTCTATTCCGTTTCTTTTAAAATCTATATCTGAAATTATTCCAAGGATAAACTCGCGGTATTTCACATAATATTCCCAGGCTTCTTCGTAATTAGTGCAGAGAAGAATTTTCGGACGGGCTCTCATTCGTAAAAATTTATGCGAGAGATTTATTCCTTCAGAAATTAAATTTTGAGATTGCTTTAAGATTTCAGTATAAATGAGGGGGAGAAAGGTAGAATAATCACGGATGTTATCTTCGATTAAAATTATAGATTGAACACCAACAATTTTAGTATCGTGTTCAACATTAATTTTATCTTCAAGATATTTTATAATTCCAAGCAGAATCCTAAAATCCCCCTGCCAGATAAAAATTTTATCGAATACTGAAACATCATGACGGGAAATTAGATCTGATAATTCCCGGTTATTATATGCTAATAAAACTACAGGTATATTTAAGTTTGATTGCTTAACCAATTTGGCAAGGTTAAGTGCATGCATGTCTTCAATATGAAGAGTGGAAATAATTAAGTCATATCTTTTTTCTTCTTTTGCGAGAGCAATTGCTTCAATACCGCTTGATACTCTAATAAGCTCCGGCGAATGACTTAAATTTAATCCCTGGTATTCTTTTCTAATTAGTTCATACAATCTGCCGTCTTCTTCAAATAAATATGAATCATAAAGACTGGAAACAAGTAGTATATCCCGAATGCGATATTTCATTAAATTCTGAAAACCCTGGAAGCGCGTTCCATACCCATGTTCAACCCAGAGCTGGTCAATATTGCTTAGGGAGTATAATGAATTATTGTCCATTTAATATCCAAATTAGTATAGTCACACACTATTTCGAATTTTGGATTTCGAATTGCGGATTGCTATGTCATAGAATTAATTTTTATCAATTTGCTATCTATTTTTGAACTAAACGATTAACCTCTTTTAATTAGTAAAAAGATCAAGATTATAATAATGAAACTCCTCTTTAAGAAAATCTCCATCATTTTAACTAATATTTCTTCAAAGCTTATAAAAATCTGATCTACTATAACCCTACAATCGAAATCCGCAATAAATTAGACTAAACCTTGATCCAGCATTGCATCTGCTACTTTAAGGAATCCTCCTATATTAGCACCATTAACATAGTTACCCGGTGTACCAAATCTTTCCGCAACATCAACACAAGTTTTGTGAATACTTTTCATAATAATATGAAGCCTGTTATCAACTTCATCTTTCATCCAAGAATACCTCATACTATTTTGTGCCATTTCCAACCCCGATACGGCAACACCACCGGCATTAGCTGCTTTTCCGGGGCCGTAGAGAATTCCCTTATCTAGAAAGTGTTTGACTCCTTCAATAGTTGTCGGCATATTTGCACCTTCCGAAACACAATACACTTTATTCTTTAGAAGGTTTAAAGCATCTTTTTCATTTATTTCATTTTGTGTTGCACTTGGAAATGCACAGTCAGCCTTATGATCCCACAAAGGATTATAATCTAATTTGTTATCAACGGGAGTATATTTTGCACTCTTAAATTTTTCTGCATATTCATGAATACGCCCTCTTTGAACATTTTTAAGCTCAAGTACCAAATCCAATTTATTCATGTCAATTCCATCAGGATCAAAAATATATCCGCTGGAATCGGAGAGCGTAACTGCTTTTCCACCAAGCTGGATAATTTTTTCAATTGTATATTGTGCTACATTCCCGCTGCCGGAAACGAGACATGTTTTTCCTTCCAGGCTTTCACCTCTCGTAGAAAGCATTTCGGATGCAAAGTAAACTGCGCCATATCCTGTTGCTTCCGGTCTAATTAATGACCCTCCCCAATTAATTCCTTTACCTGTTAATACGCCTGTAAATTCATTTCTTATTTTTTTGTATTGTCCAAATAGAAATCCGATTTCTCTTCCGCCGACACCTATATCTCCGGCTGGCACGTCTGTATTTGAACCGATATGACGGTAAAGCTCATTCATAAAGCTCTGACAAAATCTCATAACTTCATTATCACTTTTCCCTTTCGGATCGAAATCGGAGCCTCCTTTACCGCCTCCCATCGGAAGAGTAGTTAAACTGTTCTTAAATACCTGTTCAAAGGCTAAAAATTTTAAAATGCCGAGATTAACCGAAGGATGAAAACGTAAACCTCCTTTATAAGGACCAATGGCACTATTCATTTCGATTCTAAAACCACGGTTTATATGTATTTCTCCCTG
>CAYUVK010000018.1:16120-32352 GCA_964448105.1 uncultured Ignavibacteriaceae bacterium | reverse complement strand
CAATGGCACTATTCATTTCGATTCTAAAACCACGGTTTATATGTATTTCTCCCTGATCATCCATCCAAGGGACACGAAACATTATTACTCTTTCCGGCTCTATTATTCTTTCAATAATTTTGTTTGAACGGTATTCAGGATGTTTTTCAAGTACTATATCCAATGAATCAACAACTTCTTCCACCGCTTGATGAAATTCTGGTTCGTTTGGATTTTTTGCTTTAACTTCTGCCATCAGATTTTTGATATAATCAGACATATTTTACCTCTAATATTTTGTATTAAAAATAATGAATTTTATATTTTGTGATATAAAAGTACCTGTTGGCTCTAAAGAACAATATTTTGTATTGTTTAATAGAGAAAACTTATAAGATAGTATCCCCTTAATTACTTTAGAAGTTTTCTGGTATAATATGAATTTCAATATTTTCACCTGTATAACCAGAAAGATTATCACAAATAAACTTAATTATAAAAAAGATAAAAAGCTTAATTTTTTTTATTTTTGTATCCATAGTTACAGGCAAAACATATTTTTAGTAAATTAAATTAAAAGAATTTTAAGGATTTTTATGTCAACAGAAATAATAAAAGAAAAAATTGAACAAGCTGTATCAATTCTTAATGAAAAGAATATAGATCTCTGGATGACTTTTGTTAGAGAAAGTTCTACCATTCATGATCCGGCATTAGATATAACAGTAGGGAGAAATTGTACCTGGCAGTCTGCATTTATAATTACAAAAGACGGCGAAAAAACTGCAATTGTCGGCTCGCTTGAAGCTGATAATTTTAAGGGGGGTTTGTATAAAAATGTAATCGGGTATCTAAAATCAGTGCGGGAACCTTTAATTGAATACTTAAAAGTCAAAAATCCAAAGAAGATCGCAATAAATTATTCCCAAAATTCAGATTTGGCAGATGGATTAACTCATGGTATGTACCTGATTCTGCTTGAACATTTAAAAGGATCAGGATTTGAGGATAAACTTATATCATCAGAAGAAATAATTTCTGCTTTAAGGGGAAGAAAATCTGAAACTGAAATTGCAATTATGAATTATGCCGTAAATGAAACTCAAAAAATTTTCGATCAAGTTACTAAATTCATAAAACCGGGAAAAACTGAAAAAGAAATTGCAGATTTTATATTGAATTTAGTAATGGAAAAAGGATTTGAACTTGCCTGGGAAGAAGAGCATTGCCCTGCAGTTTTCACAGGACCTGAAACACAAGGTGCACATTCAGGACCAACTAACAGAAAAGTTGAACGTGGTCATTTGGTTAATATTGATTTCGGAATAAAACATAAGGGTTATTGTTCGGATATGCAAAGAACCTGGTATGTGCTAAAAAGTGATGAGGAAAAACCCCCAAAAGAAGTTCAGGACGGTTTTAATGTTATAAGAGACGCAATACAGAAAGTTGCAGATAATTTAAAACCCGGTGTTAAAGGTTGCGAAATGGATGACATCGCAAGAAATTATATAATTGAAAAAGGTTATGAAGAATTCCCTCACGGGTTAGGGCATCAAGTTGGAAGAAATGTGCATGATGGGGGAGGCGGATTGCTACCACGCTGGGAACGTTATGGAAATTCACCTTTTATCGAAGTAGAAAAAGATCAGGTTTATACTATTGAACCGAGACTGCAGGTTAAAAATTACGGTACATCGACAATTGAAGAAGAGGTTGTAGTTACAGAAGATGGTTGTAATTTTATTTCCAAACCACAAAAGGAACTTATATTAATTAAGTGATGGATGAGATCCTTCGAAGTTTGTATACTAAAAACCTATTATTAACCTCGAAGGTTAACGACAATCAATTTAAAATTGATTTAATATACTCAACATATTTACTGGCGCCACCATCCTGGTAACCCGTATATGCAGCAAGCTTCTGGTTTTTATCAATTATAACTACTGTTGGAAATCCCTCGACTTTAAACATTTGTGCAAGCTGTTGGTTATATGCTTTTACCGATGGGTCTTGTGCAGTATACTGCGGGAAATCAATTTTTACTAGTACAAGGTTTTTTTTAGCATATTTAATAAATTCTTTTTGAGAAAATACTTCAGCATCTAATTTTTTACACCATTTACACCAATCGGAACCGGAAAAATTAATTAAGATTGCCTTTTTTTGTTTTTTAGCTATTTTAACTGCTTTTTCAAGATTATTATTCCATACCATTTCATTATCTTTTGCTAGATTATTTATTGCTATAAAGGAAAGAAAAGAAAAGAGGAATAATAAGGTAACAGATTTTTTCAACTTAATCTCCTTAATTGATTCATTTCTAAAAGGATCTAATAAATAACAACATTAGTGTTAATATGATTCAATTTATTCTATTTGGTTTCAATATATAAAAGAAAAATTAGTAATATATATTGAAACTAAAACCGCCATCCTTTCGGGGTAATAACAATTACAAATTCGCCTTTATTCACTTTTTCATTAAAAGATTTGATAAGTTCAGCAGGGGTTCCTCTCCTGATTTCTTCAAATTTCTTTGTTAACTCCCTGCAAATAACTATTTGCCGTTCAGGCATATATTCATTTAGCTCAATTAGCAGTTTTTCTATTCTATAAACAGATTCATAAATAATAATAGTTCGTTCTTCTTCAGCTAATCCTTTAAGTTTTTTTTGTCTTCCTTTTTTTTGCGGTATGAATCCTTCAAAAATAAAGGAATCTGACGGCAATCCACTTATTGATAATGCTGTAATTGCTGCTGTTGCCCCGGGAACCGGAATTATTTCAATATTGTTTTTTATCGTAGCCGAAATTAATCTTGTACCAGGATCAGAGATACCAGGTGTCCCTGCATCGGAAACCAAAGCACAGTTTTCACCATTTTCTATACGATTTAAAATATAGCCAATCTTTGAAGTTTCATTAACTGCATTTAAAGAAATTAATTCTTTCTGAATCTCATAACATTTTAAAAGAATGGAAGTAACTCTTGTATCCTCGCAAGCAATAAAATCAACTTCTTTAAGAATATCCAGGGCTCTTAAAGTAATATCTTTTAGATTCCCGATAGGGGTGCTTACAATATAAAGTGAACCATGCATTTCAAAAACCAAATTTCAAGAAAATTATCAAATTTCAATATTAAATTATCTTTAAATTTTAGATGATTCAACTTATTAGCTTTTAATTTTATATGTTATTTAAGGATTGTTAATAAGACTTTAAAATGATAACGGCTCCACTTAGGAGCCGTATCACGCAAGTAGTTAAATAAATTTACTTATTTGACAAAGGATAATTTAATACTTTTTTAATTATATTCAAACCCTCGTCAAGATCATCCTTAGTAATATTTAGTCGGGGTCTAAATCTTATTGATTTTTCACCACAGCCAAGAATAATCAATTTCTCTTCAAAACATTTGTCTTTGAATTTATTTCTTAATTCAGTAGTAGGGAGGTCAAAGGAACACATTAAACCTAAACCTCTTACCTGAGAGATTAGGGAAGGGTATTCATTTTGTAAATCATATAATTTATTTATTAAATATTCTCCCATAATTTTGGAATTTTCGACAAGGTTTTCTTCCCTAATAATCTTCATTATGTGTTTTGATCTAACCATATCGGTAAGATTTGCACCCCAAGTAGAGTTTAATCTGCTTGATTTGTGAAAACAATTTTCCGGTATATCATCTATCCTTGCTGAGGCCATTATTCCGCAAACCTGCGCTTTCTTCCCGAAGGCAATAATATCAGGCTTTACATAATATTCCGAAGCCCAGAATTTACCGGTTATTCCAAAACCGGTTTGGACTTCATCAAAAATCAAAAGTATTTCATTTTCATCTGCTATTTCTCTAAGCTTTATAAAAAATTCTTTTCTGAAAAAATTATCGCCGCCTTCACCTTGAATAGGTTCAATTATTATTGCCGCAATGTCATCTTTATTATTTTTTATTTCTTGATAAATTTCATTGACTGCCTTTTCTTCAAGCTTAATAATTTGATCAAGATTCTCTTCAACTGGAAAAGTAATCTTAGGATTTATAATTCTTGGCCAGTTAAATTTCGGGAAATATTTTACTTTATTAATTTCAGTATTTGTTAATGATAAAGTATATCCGCTTCGTCCGTGAAAAGCCTGTTTAAAATGAATAACCTGGTGACCTTTTTCTTCTTTATAACCTTTCATAAAATTCTTTTGAACTTTCCAATCGAAAGCGACCTTTAATGCATTTTCAACGGCAAGAGCTCCACCGGATATAAAGAATAAATATTTCATATAATCCGGCTTTGCATATTTTACAAAAGCATCAACAAATTCTGCCATCAAGGTTGTGTAAATATCCGAATTTGACGGCTTATTGGCCGCAGCTAGAATTAACTCTTCTTTTACTTCATCAGATATTAATGACGAATGATTCATTCCAAGCGGAGCTGAAGCAAAAAAAGTAAAAAAATCGATATAGGATTCACCTGTTTTCAAATCAAAAATTTTTGATCCCCTGCTGTTTTCAAGGTCCAGCACAATAGGGAATCCATCGGCAAGCATATTTTTTGCAATGGTTTCATGCACTTTATCTGCCGGGATACAGGAATTTTGTTCCATTATATTATCTTCAAAATAATTGTTTCTCATTTCTACCTCCAGGGTTGTCCAGCAATTGCCAGACCAATAAAGATGTTAAATAAAATTCTATAAAATAGGGGAAAGGAGGATTTTTATTAAAAGACGTTTTCGAAGCGGGATATAAAATAGCTTCTTAAATCTTTAAATCCGGTAATTTCGAAATATTTAATTGAAAGAAGCATATTTTTATTAAGTTTTGAGCAGAAATAATTTAATTTGATAAAATTTATGAAATGAAATGTTCATTTTCAATTCAAAAATTCCAGTACAGAATGTGCTTTTAATTATGTAATATTTGATTGATTTTCATTCTTATAATTGCTTAATTCAAGACAATAAAAATCTTTTTAAGTAACTTTTTAAAGTTTTAAAATAGAAAAAGGAGTTTGAAATGGAAGTAGAAGAAAAAAAATCAGTTAATATTGATTTTATTAAAAAGTTAGGGATTAAAGAAAAAAATTATTGCGGATCAACAGGGCAAACTTGGATTGAAACTGCAGGAGAAAACGAATTAAATATTTATTCACCTGCAAGCGGAGAACTAATTGCTTCAGTTTTCCAAGCATCTGAAAGTGATTATGAAAAAATAATAAAAACGGATGAAGAAGCTTTTAAAATCTGGAGAAATATTCCTGCTCCCAGAAGGGGAGAGATAGTAAGACAAATCGGTATTAAATTACGCGAATTCAAAACTCCCTTAGGTACTCTTGTTTCTTATGAGATGGGGAAGTCTTTGCAGGAAGGTTTAGGGGAAGTTCAGGAAATGATTGACATTTGTGATTTCGCAGTTGGGCAATCGAGACAGCTTTATGGTTTTACAATGGCTTCGGAAAGACCCGACCATAGAATGTATGACCAATATCATCCTTTGGGGATTGTTGGAACAATTTCCGCTTTCAATTTCCCTGTTGCAGTCTATTCATGGAATGCAATGATTGCTGCAGTTTGCGGTAATGTAAATTTATGGAAACCTTCGTCCAAAGTTCCTCTTTCTGCCATCGCTGTTCAAAAAATTATTGGGAAAGTATTAAAAGAAAATAATTTACCTGAAGGTATATTCTCTCTTATAATTGGAACCGGTTCTGCAATCGGAGAAAAAATGTTAAATGATAAAAGGGTAAAATTAATTTCTGTTACCGGTTCAACAAAAGTAGGGAGACATGCAGCAGAAGTAATATCAAAGAGATTTGGGAAATCGATTCTGGAATTGGGAGGAAATAACGGTATAATTATTACACCTAATGCTGATCTCAAAATGGCGATACCGGCTGTCGTTTTTGGCGCAGTCGGAACCTGCGGGCAGCGCTGCACTTCAACAAGGAGATTAATTATTCATGAATCGATTTACGATAAAGTAAAAGAATCTTTAATCAGGGCTTATAAAAGTCTGAAGATTGGTGATCCTTTAAACGAAAAAAATCATGTAGGTCCTTTAATTGATAAAGATGCAGTTATAATGTTTTCAAATGCCATTGAAGAGATAAAACAAGAGGGGGGAAAAATTATTTATGGCGGGAAATTATTAAATGGTGAAGGATATGAGTCAGGATGTTATGTTCAGCCGGTTCTAGCTGAGGTTGAAAATCATTTTAAAATTGTTCAGGAAGAAACTTTTGCTCCGATTCTATATTTAATAAAATATAAGGGTGATGTACAAAATGCTATCAATATTCATAATGATGTAGTGCAGGGATTATCATCGGCAATATTTACAACGGATTTAAGAGAAGCCGAACAATTTTTATCCTGCCAGGGTTCAGATTGTGGAATTGCAAATGTAAATATCGGAACATCAGGTGCGGAAATCGGAGGAGCATTCGGAGGAGAGAAGGAAACCGGCGGAGGACGCGAGTCCGGTTCGGATGCATGGAAATCTTATATGAGAAGACAAACCAATACAATTAATTTTGGAACGAATTTACCCCTGGCACAGGGGATAAAATTTGAAATTTAATTTGTCGTAGCACAGAATTTATTCTGTGCTACTTTAAAAATATAACTAAACTTTAGAACTACGCAACTACAGGCTGCAGCAATTTATTTGAATAACCGGATATTTTAACCCAGTAAATTATCCAGCAAATAAAAGCGGCTATAGATGTAATAATTCCCAGAACGGGTATAATTGAGCAGATAGCTAAGACACAAAATGTTATACCTATAGATTTTCCCGGCTGAAGGTCTTCCGGAATATTCCTTTTAGTAAATTCGTTATGCAATGATTCTGAAATTTTTGTTACTATGATAAATTGCCAAACAAGATTGAAAATAGGAATAAGCAAAAGCCAAACTGAACCCGGGGTTGTGGCCCTGCTCTCAATTGAGCATCGTTCAAGCGCTTTTTGTAAAGTTAATAAAAAGAAAATTACAGGTATTATCATAATTCCAAGTGCAACCAGTACAAGAATTATTTCCCCCGAACCAAAACTATTATACATCTTGAGCTCCTTTTATTAATCAATAATTATTAATTTTTTATTATCAATCAAAAACAAGATTAAATATTAGAGCCCATCATGTAACCACTGAATGCAATTGCCCCGATAATAGCACCTATTATAAAGTATAAAACTATTGCAATAACGATGATAACAATGAAATAGCCCATCATTTTATCATCTGGAACCGATTTGACTCTTTTTAATCCCATATAAAGAAGAACTAAACTGTAAATACTTATTAACGCTGCAAGGAAAGATAAGTAGGGGAGTATATGGAAAATTCCACCTACCCATGCTGCAGTATAGGAGTAAACAGCAACCTTTAAGGAAGCAACTAAGTCTTTTGTTGATCCAAAAGAAGGTGCGAGGGCATCTATTATCCAGCCTAACACGTAAACACTTACAAGTGACAAAATATAGGTGAGAACAGCCCATATAATTGAAGTTCCGAAACCAAGAGTTATTCTTCCGAAACCAAAAGAAATTCCAAAAATACTATATCCAATTAATCCCGCTATTGCCGGTATAGCTGCTAATATTACAGCATATTTGGTAAATAGCTCATTAGTTGTAATTGTTTCTGATTTAATGGTTTCCCATTCGGAAGCCGGAGAAAATAAAATGTTTTTTGCTCTGTCGACAAGGTTCATAGTATTGGCTCCTCTATAATTATTGGAAATAATGTTAAATAATTTAAGTGCAGGATATTTATTGACTAAAATTACATTAATAAAATTAAAATCTCAAAAGAAATTATCGATAATAATTGTAGATAAATCCTGAAACAGGAAATAATTACTGTTTAAGATCAGATACTTATATGTTCATAAATGTTTACAAAATTTATCAGAATTAATTTTCAGGTTTAAATAAACTTATAAGTATAAAATGATTAGGACGATTCTACTGAACATATTCTTATATAGTTTTTGAATTTTTGTTATGTAATTATGGTGTGGCACAAATGTTGTTTTTTATTCTTGAGAAAGGTTGAATAATGGAAGGCTTAAAATTAGAGACATTTTTATCAGCAGACAAAGACTGGGAAATGAATCAATACAGAGTATTGGGCGGTATTAAGGAATATCATACCGAGTTGACTAAAAAAAGAGTTTATCCGGCACTTGCAGAATTAATTCACTTAGCATCAATCCTGGAAAATATTATTGATAACAAATCAAAATTAAAAGAATCTTTTCCCAAACAAATAAAAGATTTCGACATAAAAAATCAAAAAGTAACTTTTGAAACTTTTGGAAGATTTACTCCTGATGTTGAATTTTTATTTGAATTAATTGAATGGGCTTTCCCATTAATAAGAAGTGAAATCGAAGAAGCAATAGTACTTTATGATTTTGTAGAGAAGAACATTGAGATTGATCATGTCGGAATTGTACCGCTGAATAAAGACGAAGGTTATTTTTTAGTTAATGATAATAAGAGTGCGAAAATACAGATTCATCGATTTGAATCTTCAATATTTTCCTCTGATACGGAAAAATATAGATCATTAAAAACTAAACTTATCCAGGAAATTAAAAAAGCATTAATAGAAAGATCCCCTGAATCGATAAAGCTCGATTTAATAAAACAATATACAGATTTACCTAATCCTGCAACTTTTATTTGCGATACCGATCTTGATTTTCCATTTAATGAAACAATATTCCCGATTGCCAAAAGGAAATTGATGGCAATGGTAGCTTCCTAAATTATTTCATATTTCACACATATTAACCTCTCTTATTAATTAACTGCTCATGACATTATTATGATTAAAATAATGTATTGTTAGAAAATTTAATTTTATTCTTTTTTTCCCAATATGAATTATGGCTGGCATTAAGAATATGTAAGTGGATTTTTAAAAAGAGAGATTAAGAACCGAATAAAATATCCAGCTTGTTTTTTAAGTTGCTGGAGTTAAATGGTTTTCCAACCAAACCGTTCGGTGATATTTTTTTTGCTTCCTTATAATATTTTGGATCGCTGAAACCAGATACGAATAAAATAGGAATGTTTTTATTTTCCTTAATTACTTTTGCTGCAGCAATCCCATCAATCGTACCTTTTAGCATAATATCTGTAATAATTAGATCAGGATTATATTTAAAATATGTTTTAATTAGTTCTTCGCCGGAACTTACCACCGTAGAGACAATATAACCTAATTTCTTTAATGTGGAAGCTATATCTAGTGCAATTATTATTTCATCTTCCGCAACTATAGCTTTCATTATTTCAAATTCAAATAGATGACTAGATTAACTTAATTAATATTGTTTTTTACCGAAAATATTATATTTAACGGGAATTAATTTAATTATTAAAAAGTAATTAAAAAAATATTAGTTTGAAAAGCCGGAAGATAAGATTTAATTCTACAAGGAATTTATACAGATATAATAAAAATTACTTCTGCTTCATTGCATTTTCGTATACTGCTTTTATTCCGTATAAGACCAAACCTTCTTCAAAAATATAGTTAAAATTAAAATATGGAAATAAATTTTTAGCATTTCCCCCGGTTATATAAATTATAATTTTGCTTTTATTATTTTTTTGTCTTAAATGATCAGTTGTCTGATAAATCATTCCTAAAGTTGAATTTATTACACCGCTTGCAATGGATGATTTAGTTGAATTTCCGATCAATTTTTTATAATTAAGCAGTTTAACCTCAGGCAATTGTGCAGTATTATTTTTCAGTGATTTAAACATCATCCCGATCCCCGGTGCAATTAAACCGCCGGTAAATATCCTATCATATTTTATAATATTTATTGTTGTTGCCGTTCCAAAATCGATAGAAACAATAAAAATATTTTTATTATAATTAACCGGATCATTTTTTATTTTATAAAGATAAAAAGCTCCTTCGGCAGAACAAATCCTATCAATACCTAAAGTGTTTGGAGTTTCATATTCTATTTTAAGATTGAATTTTGAATTCTTATTAATTATTGCAGGTCTGTATTTAAAATTAGAGTTAAATAATTTTATAAAATATTTTAATTTACCGGGGACAACAGAGGAAACAGCAGCTTTATCAATTTTTTTATTTGAAATATATTTTATAAGTGCTTCAATATTGTAAAATATTTTAATTCCGGATATTTTATTATTTTTAAAAAATCCTATTTTAATCCTTGAATTTCCTATATCACAAACAAGTAACATTGTTTTAATTAATCTACTACTAAATACCAAAAAAATTATTATTAACTTGAAATACTTACATCACCAAAATGAATTTTTTCAATTTTATTATTCGATTTAAGCAGTAAATACCCATTATCATCAATATCTTCGAAAATCCCGTATTTTATTTTATCATCTTCGGTAACAGATATTTTATCTCCAATTAAATTGCAATGTGATCTCCAATCATTTAAAATCCATTTAGGTTCGCTATTAACTTTTTCCAGAATTTCTTCAAAGTTATTTAATATTTCAGCCAAAAGATTTTCTCTATCGATTGGATGATTTAATTCTAATTTTATTGAAGTTGGCTGAACATTAAAATTCCCCTGGAAAAAAGTCTGGTTGACATTTAATCCTACTCCAATAACAATTTTATCAAGTTTATTTCCTTTTGATGTTGACTCTAAAAGTATTCCCGCGGTTTTCTTTCCGTTTATTAAAACATCATTAGGCCATTTTAAATTAACACGAACCTGGAATAAATTTTCAATTGAAAGTGCGACTGCAAGGGAAGTGCCGAAATTAATTATGGATGAGTTTTCATTTAAATATTTTTTACTGTTTAAAAGAATTGAGAAAGTTAAATTTTGATCTTTTGCGCTATACCAGGTTCTATCTTTGCGACCCTTTCCTTTAATTTGCTTCTCAGCTAATAAAACGGTACCATTTTGATTGAATTTGTTCCCTTTATCAAACAAGGCTGAGTTAGTTGAATCAACCTCTTCACAATAAATAAAATTTCTGCCTATAAATTCCGTATCAAGTTTTATATCAAAAACTTCAATATTGAACATGTTTTCTCCAATTAATTTTATGACATAGAAATTGCCATTTATTTATGATGGCTGACAAAAAGTCAATATCCTTGCCATTATATGTATAGTAAACTGAAACTGAGAAATAACCGTAACATATTAAAATATAATAACTTATAATAAAATATTTCGTATGGCATAATCATTGTTAATTATTTAACAAGTTTTATTTAAATATTAAATAAGACAAGGAGATGATAAAATGACATTAATAAAATATGAACCTTTTAAGGAATTAGAAAATTTTGACGATAAAATTCAAAGTTTGTTCAATACATTTCCTGATTTTAATCCGGAATATGAAGAATCCTTTTATCCAAAAATAGATATTTCCGAGGATGAAAAAAATATTTATGTTGATGCCGAATTGCCCGGAATAAAAAAGAATGATTTAAAGATTTCACTAGAAGACAATATACTAACTGTAAGCGGTGAAAAGAAGAATGAAAGGGAGACAAAAGAAAAAAGTTTTTATAGATCAGAAAGAACTTACGGCTCGTTTTCTAGAAGCTTTACGATCCCGGGAGACATAAATTCCGATACGATTGATGCTAAATTCGAAGACGGCATATTAAAGATAGTGATTGAAAAATTAGAAGAGATAAAAGTATCGGGAAGATTAATTAATATTAAATAAAGTAGATTAATTGATGCTAAATAAAATTGATAATAAATTCTTAAACTTTATTCATAAACTTAAAATTAATAGGAGTATTTAATGGGAAAGATTATAGGAATTGATTTAGGAACTACAAACTCATGTGTAGCAGTGATGGAAGGAAACGACCCGGTTGTAATACCAAATGCCGAAGGAGGACGAACTACTCCGTCGGTTGTTGCATTTACTAAAAATGGTGAGAGATTAGTAGGACAGCCTGCGAAACGCCAGGCAATAACTAATCCTAAAAATACAATCTTTTCAATAAAACGTTTTATGGGAAGGTTAGTTAATGAAGTTGAGGACGAAAAACATAAAGTGCCTTATGAAGTAATTGCCGGCGACGGCGCTTCCGCACGTGTTAAAATAAATGATAGAGTCTATTCTCCTCCTGAAATAAGTGCAATGATTCTTCAAAAAATGAAAAAAACCGCTGAAGAATATTTAGGACAGGAAGTCACCGAAGCTGTAATTACTGTTCCTGCATATTTTAACGATTCACAGCGGCAGGCTACGAAAGATGCTGGAGAAATAGCAGGATTAAAAGTTAAAAGAATAATCAACGAACCTACTGCTGCAGCTTTAGCATATGGTCTTGATAAAAAAACATCTGATCATACCGTGGCTGTATATGATTTAGGCGGCGGTACATTTGATATATCAATACTTCAGTTAGGTGAGGGAGTATTTGAAGTAAAATCAACAAATGGCGATACCCACCTCGGTGGTGATGATTTTGATCAAAGAGTAATTGATTATCTTGCAGATGAATTTAAGAAACAGGAAAGTATTGATCTGAGAAAAGATCCTATGGCTTTGCAAAGGTTAAAAGAAGCGGCAGAGAAAGCTAAAATTGAATTATCTTCATCTTCCACTACCGATGTTAATTTACCATTTATTACTGCAACTCAGGATGGTCCTAAGCACTTAAATATAAATTTAACAAGATCTAAGTTTGAACAGCTTATAGATGATCTTGTACAAAGGACTAAAGTCCCTTGTGAACAGGCCATTAAAGATGCAGGAGTAACTCAATCCGATATAAATGAAGTTATTTTAGTCGGCGGTTCAACAAGAATCCCGATGGTTCAGGATTTGGTTAAGAATTTATTCGGCAGAGAACCTCACAAAGGAGTTAATCCTGATGAAGTTGTTGCAGTTGGTGCTGCAATTCAAGGTGGTGTTTTAACCGGTGATGTAAAAGATGTATTGCTTCTTGATGTTACCCCGTTGTCTCTTGGTATTGAAACACTCGGTGGTGTAATGACAAAGTTAATCGATGCAAATACAACAATTCCAACTAAGAAAAGTGAAATATTTTCAACTGCTTCGGATAGTCAGCCTTCTGTTGAAATTCATGTACTTCAGGGTGAGCGTCCTATGGCAGCAGATAATAGGACATTAGGAAGATTTCATCTTGATGGAATTCCACCGGCACCGAGAGGTGTTCCGCAAATCGAAGTTACATTCGATATTGATGCGAATGGAATTATGCATGTTAGTGCAAAGGATAAAGCCACTAGTAAAGAACAGAGTATAAGAATTACTTCATCCAGCGGTTTATCTCAGGATGAAATAAATAAAATGAAGAACGATGCCAAAGAACATGCTGCGGAAGACAAAAAGAAGAAGGAAAATATTGATACTAAAAATCAAGCTGAAAGTTTGGTATTCCAGACTAAAAAACAACTTGACGAAATGAAGGATAAGATTCCTGCAGATAGTAAATCAAAGCTCGAAACCGAAATTAAAAAAGTTGAGGATGCAATAGCTTCAAACAATACCGATCAAATGAAATCCGCTACCGAATCATTAAGTAAAGCATGGAATGAGATAGCTTCGAATCTTTACTCGCAGGCCGGACAACAGCAAGCCGGTTCGCAACAGCAGCAAGCAGGTTCTCAGCAGGAAGCACAACAAGGTAAGGGTGATGGTAAAGAAGAAGCTCAAGATGCATCCTATGAAGTTGTTGATGATGAAAATAAGGATAAGGAAAAAAAGTAAAAGTAATTTAATTGCGAGCGAAATTTATTTCGCCAAATTCTTAAATAACAGGAAAACTTAGTTATAAAAGTTTTTTATAAATAATATAAATAAATAAAATAACGGAGTAATAAAATGACAGATAATAAAGAAACTGTAGATGTAAAAGAGCAGGAAAATATCTCGCTTGAGGATATTTTTGAGAAAGAAGCTGTGTTTGCACCTTTTGTTAACATATATGAAACCAACGACGATTTTGTTCTTGTAGCAAATATGCCGGGGGTTTCCAAGAATGATGTTAAGCTTAAACTGGAAGAAGGTGCTCTATCTATATTCGGTAAAATAAATTATGATGAAACAGTTAACAGGAAATATATCTTAAATGAAGCCGGGGTAGGGAACTATTTCAGAAAATTTAAGATTTCGAATAGTATCGATGAATCGAAAATAGACGCTAAATATGAGAACGGACAGTTGGTGGTAACATTGCCGAAACATGATAGAATAAAACCAAGATCGATAAATATTAAATAATTATTATCTCTAATTATTTTAGAATAAACCCCGTGTAAAGCGGGGTTTTTTATTTTATATAAAAAGAATTTGAAATGCTAATAATGAGATGGTTAGATCCCATTAAAAAATATATTTTAATGAATAGGGAACAGGTTCTCTTACCTATGATTAAAAAACAAGTTTAAAGTTTAAAAAGTATCTGTATAATTGTTTAAGGGACATCTTTCATCTCTTCTATGATAAAATCAGTTTTATTGTCCTTTGCTTTTTTACCATAAAAGACAAGTTTCCAGGTTCCGTGTACCACTTTTGGATAATAGATATCAGTAGAACTTCCTTTTTTCACATTTTTATTATTAAAGTTGAACACATTACTTCCTCCACCATTAGGTTCGAATATCTCTACTTTATCCAGCAAAACATCTTGATCAAAAGAGAATGTAAACCGAATCTGAAGTACGTATACTCGTACTTGAAGCAGATCAATTTTAACCGGAGAAGCATCTGTTAGAATTACATTCTTTGACGTCAATTGCTGCCTGGCAACTTGTGCGTTAAATGTGGTATCCCTGTAGAATTCTAATTTTAATTTAATTGAATAAGAACCTTCCATAAGTTCATAAAAAGTATTTGGAGTGGTTTTTCCCGTGTTATTATTATTTAAATAAATGCTAGCACCGCTTGGCTCAGAAGAAATAAACAGACTGCCGGTCAATATTTCTTGAGTTAAAACAACACTTTTATGTACCTGCTGTTTCCTGATTATTGTTACATTAAATGTGGTATCTTTATAGTTGTCAAGTTTTAGAGTAAACTGATAATTTCCTTCTTCCAAATCTTGAATGGTGGAAGGTGTTAATTTATTAGTATTGTTACCTGAAAGGAATATTTGTGCGCCGCTTGGTGTTGATTCCAAAAGGACACTACCGGTTGTTATCTCCTTGGTTAAAGTAATATTTTTATTTACCTGCTGATTCCTGATTATAGTTACACTAAAAGTTGTGTCGTTATATCCATTAAGCTTCAATGTAAATTGATGAACTCCTTCTTCCAGGTTTTGAATAGTAGAAGGTGTTAATTTATTTGTATTTGTACCCGCTAAGAAAATTTGAGCACCGCTTGGTGTTGATTCTAAAAGTACACTTCCGGTTGTTATTTCGTTGGTTAAAGTAATATTTTTATTAACCTGCTGATTTCTGATAATTGTTACATTGAATGTTGTATCTTTATAACTTTCTAGTTTTAGTGTGATCTGATAAGTCCCTTCTTCCAGGTTTTGGATAGTCGAAGGCGTTAATTTATTTGTGTTCGTACCTAATAGAAAAATTTGAGCACCGCTTGGCGATGATTCAAGAAGAACACTGCCGGTTGTTACTATCCTAGATAAAGTAATATTTTTATTTACCTGCTGATCCTTAATTATTGTTACATTAAATGTTGTATCTCTATATCCGTTAAGTTTTAATGTAAATTGATGAACTCCTTCGTTTAGGTTTTGAATAGTTGAAGGTGTTAGTTTACTTGTATTTGTACCTTCTAGAAAAATTTGTGCACCACTTGGTGATGATTCAAGCAGAACACTGCCAGTGGATACTGTCTTGGTTAAAGTAATATTTTTATTTATTTGCTGGTCTTTAATTATAGTTACATTAAATGTTGTATCTCTATATCCGTTAAGTTTTAATGTAAATTGATGAACTCCTTCGTTTAGGTTTTGAATAGTTGAAGGTGTTAGTTTACTTGTATTTGTACCTTCTAGAAAAATTTGTGCACCGCTTGGTGATGATTGTAAGAGTACACTGCCAGTGGATACTGCCGTACCGGTTAGGGTAATATTTTCATTTACCTGCTGATCTTTAATAATCGTTACATCGAAAGTTGTATCTCTGTACCCGTTTAGTTTTAATGTAAATTGATGCACTCCTTCATCCAGGTTTTGAAATGTTGAAGGTGTTAGTTTACTTGTATTTGTACCTTCTAGAAAAATTTGTGCACCGC
>CAYUVK010000018.1:0-16020 GCA_964448105.1 uncultured Ignavibacteriaceae bacterium | reverse complement strand
CTGTACCCGTTTAGTTTTAATGTAAATTGATGCACTCCTTCATCCAGGTTTTGAATAGTTGAAGGTGTTAATTTATTTGTATTTGTGCCGGATAGAAAGATCTGTGCACCGCTAGGTGAGGATTCCAGAAGCACACTACCGGATTCTGAAGTCTTTTTTAATATTATTGTTTTATCAATACGTACATCTTTAACGATGGTTACATTAAATGTAGTATCTATATAACCATTTAACTTTAACATGAATTCATGGTCTCCGGCTTCCAGATTTGTTATCCCTTCCGGAGTAGATTTATTGGTATTTGTACCCGATAGGAAAATTTGAGCACCGCTTGGCACAGATTGTAAAAATACGCTGCCTGTAGTTTTGATACTCTGGAGTATAATTATTTTGGATGCAGTAAGTTTGTCTTTTATATTTACATTAAATGTTGTATCAGAATAATTTTCTTTTGTTAATGTGACTTCATAATTTCCTTCAATTAAATTCATAATACTGTCTGGAGTAATTTTCTTTGTATCTGTTCCCGCCAAAAAAATCTTCGCTCCGTTAGGTACTGATTCTACTGATAAATTTCCTTTTCCCGGTTCCTTGTTTCTTAATTGAATTGAAATAGATGTGGTTGAATCTTTAAAAACAGATATATTGAATGTTGTATCTATGAAGTTATCCTTCGTTAAAGTTACCTGGTAATTTCCGGTGTCCAATCCTATAATACTGTCCGGTGTTATCTTATTGGTATTTATCCCGGATAAATAAATTAAAGCTTCACTTGGAATCGATTCTAAAAATAAATTACCGTATTCTTTTTCTTTTATTAATTTGGTAAAAACTGATGTAGTTAGGTTATCGTATACTTTTACAGAAAAAGTTGTATCGCAACAACCATCTTTTTTTAATGTTATTTGATATTCTCCGCTTTCTAATCCTAAAATGCTATCCGGAGTTATAAGATTTGTATTTGTCCCCATCAAAAAAATTTTTGCCCCTAAAGGATCAGAACTAATAACCAGCTTACCCTGGCTATTTGGCCCGTTAACAACTACTTCATCCGCACAAGTATTAATTAGAATAGTTACTAAAATGGAAAACAATATTAGAATTATTGAGCTTTTCATTATGAATTCTACACCCCAAACAATTCATATAATATGTATCAAATCTCTACAAATTCTAATAATTTTACATGCATCGAGATTGAATATATAGAATTATAGAGAATTAAATTATTATATGCAAATTTATGACACTATTGACAGCTAAGTTAGATTTATAGAGTAAAATCTGTACCAACTAAATTAAGAAACTGCATTAAAATCTCTTTTGAAATGTAATTTATTTCTTAACTAGCAAAGAAAATAAACTGATTAAGGCAAATTAAGGTATTATAATTATTTGGTAGTAAATTTGTGATATTTAATGTAAATTTCTTAAAATTGTACGTAGCTCTAACTATAAAAACTACAAAACTGAATAATGATAATTAAAAGCCTATTAATTCTAATAATTCTTAATTTAACTTTATGTGCTCAGGTTAGAATTCTTCCACTTGGAGATTCAATAACTAATGGTGAGAGCCATGTTTTGGATTCATTAGTAACCGGATATAGACAACCTTTGTGGTTATTGTTACAATCAGCTGGATACTTGGTTGATTTTATTGGGAGTGATTCGGCAGGATATGGTGCCGTTCCAAAATTTGATCCTAATAATGCAGGTTTTGGCGGGTACACTACAAAACAATTGTCAAATCTAATTATAACAGGATATGATCGAGATGGTAATCCAATAACAGACGGGCCGTATTTAAACACTTATACACCGGATATAATATTACTTCATATCGGTACAAATGAGGTGGATACATCAACCAGCGATTTAGAAAATTTGTTAGACTACTTTGATGATTATGAGGATTCCACAAATACTCAAATCTGGGTAATACTTGCTAAGATTATTAATAGAATTCCATATAGTACTGTCACTACTACATATAACAATAATATTGATAGGATGGCAAAAGAAAGAATAAAAAATGGTGATAAAATAAAATTAGTGGATATGGAAAATGATGCAGGTTTTATTTATCAGATAGATACTACTGTACCGTATAGCGATGGAGATATGTTTGATCATTTGCATCCGAATAAAAGTGGATATACAAAAATGGCAAATCTTTTTTATGATACGCTAAAAGTTTTGCTTGATCATATCTCCCTTGTACGGCTTGAAAGATTTTATGCAGTGACTAACCAGGATAGTGTAATATTGGCATGGGAAACAACCCTGGAACTGGATAATTATGGATTCGAAATTGAACGTACTTCAGAGAATAGCGAAACCTGGCAAAATATTGGGTTTGTCGAAGGAGCCGATAATAGCTACAACATTCAATGGTATGCTTTTATAGATAATACAGTTAACCCTTTAAATACTAAATATAAATATCGATTAAAACAACTGGATTTCGATGGCAATTCTAAATATTTAGGCGAACTAGATGTAGGTGTAAATTTTACAGATGTAAATAATTCTTTTCTTAATTCTTCAGCTATCAATGAATTAATTCAGAATTATCCTAATCCTTTTAATTCAACGACAATTATCTCCTGGCAGATGTTGGTTAATAGTTATGTCCAATTAAAAGTTTATGATATGCTTGGCCGCGAAATAGCAACTCTTGTTGATAATGAATTATCTGCAGGTGTACACAATGTTGAATTTAAAGCTAATAATTTGACCAGCGGTATTTATTTCTATAGAATACAGACAGATAAATTTACAACCATAAAAAAGATGTTGCTAATCAAATAGTATTATCTTACCTAAGATTTAATTTTGCTTATTTAATACTTTAATTTTTCCTGTATAATTTTGTTTATAAGTAATCTTTGCAAGGATTGAAATCTAAATTTGATATAAAATATTTTATAAGAAAAGGTTTATTTCTTTCCTTTTCCCAAATCATAAAGTAAGAACCGGTTACACCGTAAGGATGTTTTGTTTCATTAGAGCTAAATGATAATCCATATGAACCGTATTCATATATATTTGTTTTACATCTCCATATTTTATCTGTTTTAGCATGGAATGAATGAATTTTAACACCTGCTTTTTCTTGCTGTAAATAACTTTCTCTAACTGCACTTTTACCTTTAAGTACCGGCTGGAAATTTGGTACAACCGTAACATCATCAGCATAAAACTTTAACAATGTCTCATAGTCGCCCTTATAAATCGCTTCTTCAATCTGTTGACCTATAACTTTTAATGAGTCTTCAAAGTATGATGATTTTGTAGAATCTGCTGAAATATTATTATCATTTTTGTTTTTAATTAATCCTTTGCAGGAAATAAAATTAAAAGCAAGAAAACAAAATAATAAGTATATAAAAGAATTTCTTATTTTCATTTTATACCTCTTCTGGATATGGTTTTTTGAAATTGTTTTTAAGTTACCGGAGAATTGAACACAGACCCTTATTTCTATTCCAAATAAATATTATTTGTTCATGATAATCAAATAAATTCCAATACTTATAGGGATATAATTTTGTAAAATCTCGACAATTAAGTCGATGGTCGCGTCTTAATTGTCGCATATTTTATTTTTTTTATGAAAATTTATGATTTAGTTAAATAATTTTGCGGCACTGGATTTGAATTTGTTGTTATGGAGGAAAAGAAGATGAAACTTTTAATAATATTTTTTATAACATTATTTTATTATTCCCAGGCATATTCTGCACCGCCGGATTCCCTTAATACAAATCAAAAGAAACCAGCTATTGAAGAATCCAAAGAAATCGGTGATAAGAAGGGAGAGGATTTTGGCAGACGTAGAGGTAAGAAGGATGCGTTTATTGATAAGGATGGAGACGGCATCTGTGATCAACGGGTAAAGGGAATGAGCTTTGAAAAAGCCCAAAGAAGACACATGCAAAGAAACCAGAATGGCAAAAAGGGGAATGGGAATCAGAATGGAAAACAATAGATACAAAATAAATCCCGCTTCTTTATTAATCCTGCTGTTTTTAATACCATTGTTTTCAGAGGATTCCATGGCTCAAATTTCATTTGAAACATATATGGAAAACTATTATGATGATAACATTTATAATAACAGTTATAAAATTGAAGATTTTATAAACAGTTTTTCTTTAAATAGCGGCTATAATTTTGAAAGTGATTTTAATAATCTGCAATTATATTACATGGGAAATATCAGTTATTATCAAAAGAATATTTTTAAATCTTCTAATTCGCATAAAATTGGGGTAGTTGAGACATATTTATTTTCTGAAGATGATAACCCGGTGAATATAGGAATTAATTATACATGGAGAAACAATAGGGAAAACTTTGTTATTTTCGATTTCAACCAACTTTCTGCCTATGCAAATTACAGACAAACCATATCCGAAGGAAAATACCTCTTATTAGGATATGTTTTGAATAAAAACAGTTATAAGAATTTTGATATTTTCTCACATTATGAGCATAAATCATTTATTACAGGAATTTTATCTTTTGAAACCGGAACAAGCTTGACTTTAGGTTTAAAATATAATCTAAAAGTATACAGTAATAATATTTCCGGGTCTGCAGTTGCAAATACAAATTCACAATTTGCGATTTCTTCTAATATTTCCCAATCTATAGATAATTCTGTGGGTATTAACGGGTACGTTTCTTTAAGAAAAAACTTGAAAGATGGAACAAGATATATAAGCACTGATGATTGGATTATCTATGAAGAAGAAATTTTTAATGATGTTTATTCAAATGAAGGATATGATTTAGGGATTTCTTTAACAAAATATTTATCTGCAAAAATTCTAACTAAATTTGAATTTACATATTCTAAAAAAGATTTTCCAAACATTCCTGTACCTGATGCAGAAGGTTATGATACAGATATTATGAGGAAAGATGATCAAATAGCCGGAGCATTAGCAATAGAATTCTATTTGAACAATTTAATTAGCGGTATGTCACTTGAATTAAATTGGAATTACATTAATAATAAATCCAATGATTCTTTTTATAGTTACAATAATAATTTGTTATCTGTCGGATTAAATTGGGGATTGTGAAAAAAAAATCCAGGATTTGAATATGATAAATTGACCCCACCCCTCGTGCCTCCATTAGAGGAGACAAACTGTCTCTTTGAAAGAAACAGAAAAAGTCTCCTCCTTGGAGGAGGTTTTACAGTTATAAAAATATATCAATAATTTCTACCATAACATGGTTTATACTAACTCTTATTTTTTATCCTGTATTTTTTAATTTTATATCTCAAGTTTCTTTCGGTTATTCCTAAAAGCTTTCCAGCTTTGGTTTGGTTACCACCGCTGTTTGTTAGTGCATCATAGATTAGACTTTTCTCAAGATTTTCAACTTGTTCTATTAAAGATTGTGAATCATTGATAGTAATCTTTCCTTCAGCTTTCAGCCCTTTAACATTCATCGGCAGATCATTAATTGTTAATACATTGCCTCTTGCTAACACCACAGCTCTTTCAATAATATTTTCCAGCTCTCTTACATTTCCGGGATAATTATATTTTAATAAATAATCTGCTGCTTCTTTACTGATCTCAAATTTAGGTTTATTATTTTCCTTTGAATATTTGTCGACAAAGAATTCAATCAATGGGATAATATCTTCTTTTCTTTCCCGGAGCGGTGGAATACGTACAGAAATAATATTTAACCTGTAAAACAAATCTTCCCTGAAAGTTCCTTCCTTAATTTTCTTTTCCAAATTTTGATTTGTTGCAGCAATAATACGAACATTAATATTTATTGTTTCAGTGCTGCCGACCCGTTCAATTTGCTGTTCCTGTAATACCCGTAAAAGCTTTACTTGCATTGAAGGGAGTATATCGCCGATTTCATCCAGAAAAATTGTCCCGTTATCTGCAAGTTCAAACCTGCCTTTCCTTAATCTTTCGGCACCTGTAAAAGAACCCTTTTCATGTCCGAACAATTCGCTCTCCAATAAATTTTCAGAAAGAGCGGGGATATTAACGGCAATAAAAGGTTTTTCTTTTCTAGGGCTTATATAATGAATAGCTTTAGCAAGAATTTCTTTTCCGGTTCCATTTTCTCCTGTTATTAGAACAGTTGCTTTACTTTCAGCAGCTCTTGCAGAAATGCTCAATACTTCTTCCATCTTGGAAGAATTAGATATTATTGAGGAAATTTTATGTTTTTCTTTAAGCTGATCTTTTAATAATTCATTCTCCGATTTTAAGTTTTTATGTTCAAGTAACCTATTTAATATTAGATCAAGCTCATCGAGATCAACCGGTTTTGAAATATAATCGTAAGCTCCGTTTCTCATTGCTTTAACTGCATCTTCAACGGTTCCGTAAGCAGTAATTATTATAAAATCAATTTCGGGATTTATCTTCTTAACTTCCTCAAGAACTTCTAAACCCGTTTTATCGGGCATTTTAAAATCAGAAATAATTATATCTATAATTGAATTTTTAACTATTTCAATTCCCTCATTGCCGGAAGAAGCAGAATAAACTTTTGCTCCTTTTTTCTTTAGATAACCGGTTAAAAGGTCCAGTTGATTTTTCTCGTCATCAATTGCGAGTATGTTAATGTTTTTCATTATTGTGGTATTTTTATTTTAAAAATTGAGCCCGTAGGTTTATTATTTTCTATTTCGATTGTTCCATTGTGCTGAGAAATAATCTTTTGAGAGATACTTAATCCTAGACCGTTTCCATCTTTTTTTGTTGAATAATATAGATCAAATATCTTCTTTTTATTTTCTTCACTAATTCCGGTTGCGTTATCTTTAATTTCAATTAAAAATAAGTCATTCATTAAATGATAATCTAAAATCACAATCCCATCATCACTAACTTCATCCATAGCATTTTGTATAATATTCATCATTGACTGCTTTATTAATTCCGGATCTATACATATATCAATTGATTGATGATTTAACAAATCAAATTTTATTCCTTTTACTTTTGCCTGGTCAATAAACAATTGGTAAACTTCCTCAAAAAAATCTTTAGCGTTAAATTTTCTTTTTTGCAATTCAAGAGGTTTTGCATAATTAAGGAATTGAGAAATAATTTTATTAATCCTGGTTACTTCGTCTTTCAAAACTTTTGTTATAACTTGATATTCGCTAACATCATTTTTTGGTTCAAATTCTTTATTTAACCGCTGAGCTATCATTCCAATTGAATTTATCGGATTCCTGATTTCATGCGCAACACCTGATGCAAGTTCGCCCATAGCAGAGAGCTTTTCATTTCTTTCTGCCTGTTCTTCTAAGATTTTCTGCCCTGTTAAATCTTTAATAACTAAAGTATAATTTTCTATTTCTTCATTCTCATCTTTATTCAAAGAAATGCTGAAAGACAGATATTTACTGAGATTATTTAATTCAATAGTCCTTTCAAAATATTTAATATCACTTAATACATTAATTTCCTGTTTAATAAAATCCAGTTTTCCACCCGTGATTTCAAAAATATTTTTATTTATTGCATCAACTGCTTTTGTATTAAATAGTACTTCCGATTGTTTATTAAAAAGTATAATTTGTAATTCCTTGTTTAGTACTATTACAGCTTCTCCCATATTTTCAAGAACGGAACCTGTGAAAGTTTTGAAGCTCTTAAATTCATTTGAGACTATTTTTAAGTTTTGCGATACAAACAAAATACTTAAAACTATAATTGCTATCAGAGCAAGAATAATTGAAATGATTATTATTCTTCTGTTCATTCTTGCTTCAATACTTCTAACCTCATTCAAAGACAAACCAACACGGAAAATTCCTAAAACTTCATTATCGTATATTAACCTTTTAACTACTTCATAAGTCTCCCGACCATTTAAATTGATAATCCGCGTATATATTTGATTACTCTCTAAAGCATTTATTAAAAATTTATCGTCCGGGATAGAAGTTAAATGCTCAACATTTTTACTAGCAGCAATAATGCCGATTGTATCTTGAAGCGCAATGAAATCAATGCCGGGATTACCGGCTATATCCTGTATAATTTTTCCTATTCCGATTTTCTTTCTAAACTCCAAAAAATTCTTAGCATCAAGATTGATTACAATTGCACCCCTATTATAAGCTCTTCCAATTGCCACTGCATATCGCTGTTCATTAGAATGTTCCGCTTCTTTTAACCCGATTATTAATTCATTGGTTTTATGAGTGAGAATTGGTTCGACCTCATCATATCTGTTTACTGGACCTTTAGGATGCAAATGATCCTTGGTTGGAATCCTGTTGGATAAAATTCTATTCCCCTTGTTATCAAAAATATTTATTCTGAAAAGATTATTAGTTTTGCTTATTTCGATAAGTTTATCTTTTGATAAAAGATTAAGACTGTCCAAACTTCTAATATACCATGCATTATTGAATAAACGTTCAATAATTAAATTTTCTATTTCATAACCGGAGTTTAGAGTATTTACGGTACTAAGCGAGACAGTTTCTATCAAAGAAGATGCATGTTCATTAAGTAAATGAAACGCTTCTTCTTTGCTCTGCTTTAATTCGAAGTATGCTGAAACAATCATAATAATTCCGATAATTATCGAAATTAATATTATGATTCTTGGATTAGATTTAAACTTCTTTACCATTTATAAAATTATAAAATCCCTACCATTAATTTAACATTTCATTTGGTTTGATTCTTATTAATTAAGAAAGATTCGGTAATTATTTTTCAAGAACAATAGAATCTAAATTTTAAGTTTTAACTGAATTGACAAATTAACATTAATCATAATTTCAATAATTTATTATCCATGAAGAGATTTTGTAATTAACCGAACGATTTTTTATAATTAAAAACATATTAAAAATAATTAGGGGTAACACATGGCTAACACTTATACACAAATTTACATCCAGATAGTAATAGTTGTTAAAGGAAGGCACTGTCTAATTCCCGAAGATAAAAAAGAGAATTTATACAAATACATAACGGGAATAATTAGAAACAAAAAACATAAGCTGATTTCAATTAATGGAATATCCAAGCATATTCATTTTCTAATTGGACTTAACCCAGTTGAGGCATTATCAGAACTTATGAAGGAAGTTAAAAGATGCTCGACTAATTTTATCAATGATCAGAAATGGATGAGAGGTAAATTTAGTTGGCAAGAGGGGTATGGGGTATTTTCATATTCACGTTCACATTTAGACAAAGTTATAAAGTATATTGGGAATCAGGAAAAACACCATGCTAAAAAAACATTTATGGAATAATATATTGAGATGTTAAAAAAAATTGAAATTATATATAATGAGAAATTTGTTTTTAATGAAAGTAGAGTTATAAGTAAATTCAACTCCTAGAGGAGTTGAGGATCCTAGTTTGTCATTTTTATTGTTACAAATATTCAATCCCTATGAGATTGAAATGACATAACAGACTTTTTAGAATTATAAAATATTAACAAAAACATATACCATATCAGGATTAAATATTTCTATACATAATGTCTATCAAAGCACAAAAAGTCTAAGGATAGATACTTTAACCAACAATTTTCTTGAATCACAAAATATAAAACAAAAGCATATTCCCGTTAGGGAATAAATATTTGTAAAATATGAAAACTCTCTCTAATAATCACAATCCCTTTAGGGATTGAACCTATTGTTCATCCACCCCTGAATTATATTAATTGTATAACAAATGCTCGACAATCAAGTCGATAAAAATCGTCCTTATAGTCGATTTAAATCTTGCTAACCTATTATATCATATAAATTTAAAGTATCTAAAATGGCACAGCGATTGACTAATATGAATTGAATTAAATTAATTAAAAACAAAAGGATTAATAACATGAGACGCAGAAGAATATCTTTAATATTTTCGTTGGTTTTAGTGCTGTTTTTTTACTTTACAACTATAAATGTTACGGCACAAACAATAGGTAAAAAAAATGGTAAAGCCTTTGTCGACCTGAACGGTGATGGCGTTTGTGATCACTTCCAGGCTGGATATGGTTTTGATGCTGATGGTGATGGAATCCCTAATGGTCAGGATCCCGATTATGTAAAGCCTTTAGATGGAAGCGGCAAAAAGTTCATGCATGGAAAAATGAGTAAAAACAAATTTGGAATGGGAGGATACGGACCTGGTGACGGCATTGGAAATAGCGGAGTAGGCCCAAGAGATGGAACGGGTTATGGTCCGGGCAGCGGAACAGGAACTTGTGACGGCACAGGTCCAAAGGGAAGAAGGGCTCAAAATACAAATAACAAATAATGTTAGCTGGATATGAATCCGGTTAGCACTTAGTAGTATGCGGTGTAATAGCGCCGCATACTTGTTTTAAACAATTCCTATTTATTGCAACCTATAATATCTATTCAATTCTTTCCTTATTTATTTATTAGTATCGATTTCTTATCTTGCTAAACAAAAAATTTAATTTATGCCTGAAGTTCCTAAAAAGAGTAGAATAATATTTATTGATTTAATGCGAATGTTTGCAGTTCTGCAAATGGTTCAAGGTCATACTATCGATGCATTGTTATCTAACGATTATAGATCATTTGAATCTCCCATATTTACTGTCTGGTATTTTATGAGGGGAATGACAGCACCTATATTTCTTTTTACGGCAGGAACGATATTTACATATCTCTATAGATCAAATAACACAACATTCTTTAAAAATCCCAGAACGAAAAAGGGAATAAAACGATTTTTTCTGCTTGTTTTTTTAGGATACTTGCTTCGTTTTCCAACTCCATCTCCTTTCAATTTTTCGCATGTATCCGCAGGTCAATGGCATGTGTTTTTTGCCGTTGATGTTCTTCAATCGATAGGATTTGGAATTTTATTCATTATGATTCTTGCTTACATTTTTGAAAAAATTAATCTGAGTGATTATTTAATATTCAGTCTATCTGCTGCTATTATTTTCGGTCTTTATCCTCTTTTTGAAACTATTGACTGGAAAAGCTTTTTGCCTGTTCCAATTGCCGGGTATTTTTATTCCGGTACCGGTTCTATTTTCCCTTTGTTTCCATGGGCAGGATATGTCGTTGCAGGCGGTGTTTTAGGCAGTTATCTTGCAAGGCATCCTTTAGTATTTACTACAAAAAAATTTAGTTTAATGTTATTAATATTTGGAGTTACATTTATCTCTTTTGCAATGTTGTTTGATATATTCGGTTATGATTTTTTTCAAGGAGCCTGGATTGGAAAGATTTATACAATTTTCTTAAGAGTTGGTTTTGTACTGGTTTTAAATTCGGTAGTTTCTTTTATATGTTTGGAAGTGAAAACAATTCCAAAGATATTAATTTTAATTGGAAGAAATACTTTGCTAATTTATGTTGTACATCTTGTTATTATATACGGCAGTGCGTGGAACAAGGGCCTCTACCAATATTTTGCACAAAGTTTCAGCGCATGGAATTCGATAGGTGTAGCAGTTTTAATGATTCTAACTATGACAGCAATGGTTGTGGTAATTAACAAAATAAAAATAAGAACTAAACAAGTAGTAACGTAATTTGATTAGCAGGTGCCAGTCACCTTTAAAGTGATTGGCACCTAATATATTGAAATTTTTATGAGAAAATCTCAAAATACAAATCCAGCTTTATCTGAAGAGGAAAAAGCATACGAACAATCACTTCGTCCCTTAAATATAAATGATTTTATTGGTCAAAATAAAATTACGGATAATTTAAATGTTTTTATTTCGGCAGCTAAAAAAAGGGGGGAAGCATTAGATCATGTTCTTTTAACCGGGCCTCCGGGATTGGGTAAAACCACCCTTGCATACATTATTGCTAATGAATTAAATGTTAAATTAAAAGTAACTTCAGGACCGGTTCTGGAAAAACCCGGTGACTTAGCCGGAATGTTGACAAACTTAGAAGAAAAATCTGTTTTGTTTATTGATGAAATTCACCGCTTAAGCCCGGTTGTTGAAGAATATTTGTATTCGGCCATGGAAGATTATAAACTGGATATAATGATTGACAGCGGACCAAATGCGAGATCTGTCCAGATTAGTCTTCCTAAATATACTTTAGTTGGGGCAACTACACGAGCTGGAATGCTTACTTCACCATTAAGAGACCGTTTTGGAATTAAATTCAGATTAAATTATTATGAATCTGGAATGCTGGATAAAATTGTAACACGTTCTGCTAAAATATTAGACATAAATATTGATAAAGATGCTTCTCACGAAATAGCCAAACGTTCAAGAGGAACACCGCGTATTACAAACCGCCTATTAAAAAGAACAAGAGATTTTGCAGATTATGAAGATAAAAAAGCTATTGATGTTGATATTGCAAAAAAGGCATTAAATGCTCTCGAAGTTGATGAGTTTGGTCTTGATGAAATGGATAAAGATATTATCCTTACTATAATAGAAAAATATAAAGGAGGACCGGTTGGTTTAGGAACATTAGCTGTAGCTGTTAATGAAGATCCGGGTACGATTGAAGAAGTGTACGAACCATTTTTAATTCAACAGGGTTTTATTCACAGAACACCGCGGGGAAGGGAAGCTACTACACTTGCTTACCAAAGGTTCGGTAAAAATAAATTTAGCTCCAACGATAAATCTTTATTTGAGTAGTTCCAGGGGAAATTAAACTGTTTAGATCTATAAAACTATAATTCTCTAATTTATTATAATTCATTTGTCCCGTATTGGTGGTATGAGAATTATTATATTCTGTTTTATTTGATGATTTATGATCCTCAATTAAAATCCAGATAATAAGAAAACCAAGAATAATGGTTATTAAAATCCCTACAAATAAAATCTTTTTCGAGTCTCTGTTCATTTAAATTAAAATTTAATTAAATAAAACTATAATTAATATTTGTCTGGTCTTGTACAATATATCACAAATCTGTAATCCCTCGGATCTAAAATAAAAAGCAAAAAATAACTGTATAAATCATATAATTATTATTGTTGTTTTAGAAGCATATTAATTGTTAAAAAATCGTAAATATTTTTCTGTGATTTGATTGATAAAAAACTTATTGGCATATTTAGAAATTAAATTTTTCACTGCTCCAAATTTCATGAATATATTTAAATACTTGTTATATATTATTCCAATTATTGCATTTATAGTCTATTCTTCGGCAAGGGATTTAAATGAAGGAGCATTAGGCACGAGATCCAACCCGATTAAGATCTATTTTACACCTTCTGTAGATGCTAAAAGAATATCGTTTAATGCGAAAGCTTTGGTTGATTTCCTGGAAAAAGAGACAGGATATTATTATAGAACTGCTGTTCCTGCAAGTTTTATTGCAGTTGTTGAAGCTTTTGGAACCAGTAAAGTTGATATCGCTGCAATAAACACGTTTTCGTATTTAATGGCGCATGCAAAATATGGAGCTGAAGCGAAATTAAGAATTGTCCGGGATAATAATCAGACAAGTTATAAAGGACAGTTTATCACCAGGATTGATTCCGGGATTGATAGTCTTCAAGATATCAATGGCAGAAGTTTTGCGTACGTCGATCCTTCTTCAACTTCAGGATATATTTTACCTAAAGCTATGCTTAATAGGATGCATATAAAACCTAGTGAAACTGTTTTTGCAATGAGACATGACAATGTAGTTACTATGGTTTACCAGGGACAAGTTGCAGCAGGAGCAACTTATTATGCTCCGCCTGATCCGAAGACCGGTGAGATATTGGATGCTAGAATGCGGGTTGAGAAACAATTTCCTGATGTTGCAAAGAAAATCAAAATTATTGGATTTACTCAAGATATACCAAATGATCCATGGGTCTTTAGAAAAGATATGGATAAAGACATGAAGGAAAAAATTATTAAAGCTCTTATAAAATTTGTAAATACTGATTATGGACAGAAAGCTATGTATGAGATATATGATATTGTTGGGCTAATTCCTACTAAAGATAGTGATTATGACCAGTTACGGAAATTACTTGAAGAACAACACATATCATTTGAAAACCTGGTGAAAAAGTAAATGATATTAAAAGTTGATAATCTTCATAAAATTTATAACAATGATACCCATGCATTAAAAGGCGTAAGTTTTGAAGTACAAGAAGGAGAATTTCTAGTTGTAATTGGTTTAAGTGGTTCGGGCAAATCAACATTATTGAGATGCATTAATCGCTTAATAGAACCAACATCAGGTTCTGTAAATTTTATGGGTAAAGATATTGCTCATATAAAAGGGGAAGAATTAAGAAAAGCTAAAGCAAAAATAGGGATGGTCTTTCAGCAATTTAATTTAATAAAACGCCGAAGCGTTTTAACAAACGTTTTAACAGGAAAGCTGCATTCATTGGGAACATTTGAATCTTTATTCGAAAAATATTCCGATGAAGTATACAAAGAAGCGTATAGTAATCTTGAAACAGTAGGAATTAGCGAGAAAGCAAATATTCGAGCTGATTCATTAAGCGGGGGACAGCAGCAAAGAGTTGCAATTGCAAGAAGCCTGATGCAGAATCCAAAGCTGCTTTTAGCAGATGAACCTGTAGCATCGCTTGATCCGGCAACTTCAAATTCTATAATGCAGTATTTTGAAAAAATAAATAAAGAAAAAGGAACAACCGTAATTTGCAATCTTCATTTCTTAAGCCTGGTTAGAAGATATGCTTCGAGAGTTATTGCATTAAAAGCAGGAGAAATTATTTATGAAGGTTTGCCTGGGGAAATAGATGAAACATGGTTTAAGACAATTTACGGAGAGGAAGCCGAAGAGGTGGAAATCAGATGATAAATCCTGAAATTGAATTATCAACCCGAATGTATCTTGAAAAAAATAAAAAAAGGCAGGATAAATTTAAGCTTGTCAAAGCAGTTTTGTTGGATATTTTTTTCGTTTTTTATTCAATTTTGGTCGTTAGAAGAGCTATATATTTAAAATTTATTCTTGACCTTCGTGATCTTCCTTTCTCGTGGAATGAAATAGGAATAATTCTAATAATTAGTATAATTGCAGGTTACATATGGGGAACAAGCCGGACTTCTCTTTCATGCAGACTTTTTGGTATAGCTAAAGACGATAAATTTACTAAATGGACTACCGAAATCTTTGCCTGGTTCTTATTTGATATAACTTTTATAGCCGGATGGATTGTAACTAAAATATCTTTAGTCGAATTATTTAGCAGTGAGGGCTTACAGGGAGCCGAAAGAATATTTAACTCTTTATTTCAACCCCAGATGGGAATTTTTGATGATGCATTATTTGCAATGATAGAAACAATCTATATAGCTCTTGTAGCAACTTTAATTTCAATACCGCCGACATTAATAATAAGCTTCTTTACTGCTAGAAATTTAATGAAAGAAAATAAGATAACTTTTGCTATTTACTATATTTTAAGGATTGTCTTAAACTTTGTTCGATCTATTGAACCATTAATTTGGGCAATCATTTTTTCAGTTTGGGTCGGCATTGGACCATTTGCAGGAATGATCGCTTTGCTTGTCCATACAATTGCATCAAATGCAAAATTATATTCGGAAGCAATAGAAGGTATTGAGCAAGGACCTGTTGAAGCCATTTCCGCAACTGGAGCAAATAAAATTCAGATAGTCTGGTATGCTGTCGTTCCTCAGATCATGCTCCCGTTTCTTTCATTTACAATTTACCGGTGGGATATTAACGTTCGAATGGCAACAATTATCGGTCTTGTGGGTGGAGGAGGAATCGGAACAATGTTGATGCAATATCAGGGATTAGCAAGGTGGCATGAAGTCGGACTTATTGTTTTAATGATTGCATTTGTTGTTTGGGTGATGGACTATATAAGTGCAAAAATTAGGGAAGCAATCTATTAAATATTCATTAGCTAAAATACAGGGGAAATGAGGGAATCAATTTTATTTTACCAAAAATGTTTATGGGGTGATCAATATAGCCATCCGTAAGGAAGAAACTAATTAATTAGATTTATTGAAGTTAGATATATTTTAGGCTGCTTTAATTTTCTTAAAGT
>CAYUVK010000017.1:0-60297 GCA_964448105.1 uncultured Ignavibacteriaceae bacterium | reverse complement strand
TTGGGTAATAATTTGTACTTTACTTTTAGTCCCATCAGTACTTTTAATCCCATCATTTTTACCCCTGTCATATAGTTTTAAGTTTGCATTTTTGTCATAATCCAAATATATTTGTAATCTGTTTTTTATTTTGGGCGGACGCCGGAGTTGGAGAGCCGGGGCGGACTGTAAATCCGTTGGCTGACGCCTTTGGGGGTTCGAATCCCTCGCCGCCCACTCTTTACAAGTTTTATGATGAATTGTTAAAGGGAATAAATATTTATAATGTAATTTTAGTTCCCTTATTTTTTTGTTCTTTTTGTATTGAAGGTTTTAATAATTTTTAATCTTACCCGTAATCATAATCTTAATCAATTTGATAATAAACAGATTAAGAGTATGATTAGGATTAAGAGTATTAGGCGGGAGTAACTCAGTTGGCTAGAGTCACAGCCTTCCAAGCTGTTGGTCGCGGGTTCGAGCCCCGTCTCCCGCTCAAGTGAGTTACACCATAAGAACTGCTGACGTAGCTCAGTTGGTAGAGCACATCCTTGGTAAGGATGAGGTCACCGGTTCAATCCCGGTCGTCAGCTCAAAATAAAAGTTTTTAATATATTTTTATAAAGAATTAGATTTACCATGAGAGACATAATTACTTTAGAATGTACAGAGTGTAAAAGAAGAAATTACACTACTACAAAAAATAAACGTATCCATTCAGGCAGAGTTGAATTTAAAAAATATTGCCGTTGGGATAAAAAACATACTGTTCATAAAGAAACAAAATAGAAATTGTTACGTCAGTAGCTCAATTGGCTAGAGCAGCGGTCTCCAAAACCGCAGGTTGGGGGTTCGAGTCCCTCCTGACGTGCAGTAAATACTAAGTTTTATAAGAGCGATATATGAAAGAAAAAATAATTGGCTTTTTTGACGACGTAATGAAGGAAATGAAAAAAGTTACCTGGCCGACAAAAGATGAATTAAAAGAATCAACCACTGTAGTTATTGTTGTTTGTTTAATTATTGCAGCTTTTACTTATGTAATCGATATGGCGATAAATCAAATTTTTAAAGGAATTTTTTAAGTGCAGGTTATGGATAAAAAGTGGTATGTAGTTAGAACTTTTTCCGGGCATGAGAATAAAGTAAAAAACCTACTTGAAACTGAGTTGGAAGACAGCGAAACACTTCGCGCTAAAATTGAAGAGATTCTTGTTCCGATGGAAAAAGTCTTTGAAGTAAAGGACGGAAAGAAAAAAAGTAAAACAAAAAATTTCTTCCCGGGGTATATTTTAGTTCAGGCAGATTTGGATAACCAGGTAAAAGAATTCATTTTGAATACTCAGTCAGTTATGGGATTTCTAGGAACCAAAAATAATCCTAATCCTCTGCAGCCTGAAGAAGTTAAAAGAATAGTCGGGCGCATCACTCAAGATGAAAGCGGCGAAAGAATGGAGACTATTTTCAGGACAGGTGATATTGTTAAAATTATAGATGGCCCTTTCAATAATTTTAGCGGTACTGTTCAAGAAGTAAATGAAGAAAAAATGAAAATAAAAGTGATGGTTTCAATTTTCGGAAGAAAAACTCCTGTTGAAATCGATTTTGTACAAGCTGAGTTAGAAAAATAATTTTATAAGGTAGTAATTATATGGCTAAAAAGATAACTGGATATATTAAATTACAAATACCCGCAGGTAAAGCAAACCCTTCACCACCTGTAGGACCAGCTCTCGGACAAAAAGGTGTTAATATCATGGAGTTCTGTAAACAGTTTAATGCAAGAACTTCGGACAAAGAAGGATTAATTATACCGGTTGTTATAACTGTTTTTGCGGATAAATCTTTTACCTTTATAACTAAAACTCCTCCGGCTGCGGTTTTATTAAAAAGAGCAGCAAAAGTTGAAAAGGGTTCTCCCGAATCGAATAGAAATAAAATTGGGAAGGTTACAAAAGATCAGGTGAAAGAGATTGCAGAATTAAAGATGCCTGATCTTAATGCTTTCGATGTGGATCATGCAATGAGCATGGTTGCAGGTACAGCACGGAGTATGGGAATTTCAGTTGAAGAATAATTTTTTAAACATGATTCTAAACGGTGAACAATGAAAAAATCCAAAAGATTTCAAGAAGTTTTAAAAAATACTGATAGAACAAAAGAATATTCAATAATTGATGCAATAAAAACTTTAAAGGAAAATTCAAAAGTTAAGTTTCCCGAAACACTTGATTGTGCAATTAAGCTTGGCGTTGATCCGAGACATGCAGATCAAATGATAAGAGGAACTGTCTCTCTGCCGAACGGAACAGGTAAACAGGTTAGAGTTTTGGTTGTTACAAAATCTAAAGCCCAGGAAGCCCTGGATGCCGGTGCTGATTATGCAGGATTTGATGACTATATTGAAAAGATTAAAGGTGGTTGGTCAGATATTGATGTTATTGTTGCATCGCCGGATACAATGTCCGAATTAGGAAAGCTAGGAAAAATATTAGGTCCTAAAGGTTTAATGCCTAATCCCAAAAGCGGTACAGTTACACAGGATGTTGCTCAGGCTGTTAAGGAAGTTAAGGCAGGAAAGATCGAATTTAGAGTAGAAAAAGCAGGTATAGTTCATACTTCATTGGGTAAGCTTAATTTTGAAGCTGAAAAACTGGAAGAAAATGCAAGAGCATTCTTAAATACTATTATAAAGATGAAACCATCTTCTGCCAAAGGGCAGTATGTAAAAAGTGTTTATTTATCTTCAACGATGGGTCCTGGACTTAAAATTAATAAAGAAGAACTGCCTGCTCATTAGTTTTAAAAATAGAAAGTTTACGCACTCAAAAATAAATGCTTCAAATCCCAGTAAAATGGGAAAGGCCAGCACCAATAATGTAATAATTGGTATGGGAGAAAAATGAATAAGAATGAAAAACCAGAGATCGTTTCTGAAATTAAAGAGATGATTGAAAAATCGACGGCAGTTTATCTGGCGGATTACAGCGGAATTACGGTTGAAGATATTAATGGTATACGAAACCAATTCCGTAAAGAGGGAGTAAAATACAAAGTCTTTAAAAATACTCTGTTTAAACGTGCTCTCGATGAATCCGGAAAGTATGATAAGCTGGTAGATCATTTAGTTGGAATGACCAGTTATGTTTTTGCTTCAGAAAATAGCCTGGTTGCTCCAGCAAAAATTATAAAAAAATATTTTGATGAAAATCAAAAGTTAGCACTAAAAGCTTGTTATATAGAAAATCAATACTATGATGGAAGTAAATTAAATGAATTAGCATCTCTTCCATCTAAAAAAGAACTAATTGCAAGCATACTAGGAAGCTTGAATTCACCGGCTTCAGGTATTGTTGGTGCTATAAATGCTGTAATGAGAGACCTCGTAAGTGTGATCGATGAGATCTCAAAGAAAAAAGCAGCATAAAATTGGTAATTTTTTTTGTAAATTTATTAATTAGGAGTTAAATCAATGTCAGAAAAAGTAGCTGAAATTGTTGAGAAAATAAAAGGTCTATCCTTAATGGAAGCCTCGGATTTGAAGAAAGCATTGGAAGATGAATTTGGTGTTACTGCTGCGGCACCCGTGGTAGTTGCCGGAGGCGGTATTCCTGCCGGAGGCGGTGCAGCCCCGGTTGAAGAAAAAACCGAGTTTGATGTAATATTACAAAGCGTTGGTGATAAGAAAATTAATGTCATTAAGGTTGTTAGAGCACATACCGGTTTAGGATTGAAAGAAGCTAAAGATTTAGTTGATTCTGCACCTAAACCTGTTAAAGAAGGTGTTTCTAAAGAAGAAGCAGAAAAGCTTAAAAAAGAATTTGAAGAAGCCGGCGCTACAGTTGAATTAAAATAATTAAAATCAATAAAACTATTGGAAATAATGTACTTTTTATAAAAAGTGATAGGCGGTGAAGTCTGCCCTATCGCTTTTTATATTATTGTTTGTGTTGAAAGATGCTCAGACCGATAGTAAGTGAATAATAATTGGAGGTTAAATTGAATAATAATAATCATAGAGTTTCCTTCGGAAGAATTTCTTCGATTATAGATGCTCCCGATCTTTTAGGTATCCAAACAGCTTCCTTTGAAGATTTTGCCCAGTTAAAAGTTTTGCCCGGCAAAAGGGAAAATAAAGGTCTTCAAGCTGTATTCTCATCTAACTATCCCATTTTTGATAATAAAGAAAATTATAGACTTGACTTTATCGAATACAATATTGAAAAACCAAGATATTCTGTTGACGAATGTTTAGAAAGAGGACTAACTTTTTCAGCACCTTTGAAAGGTAAACTTCGTTTGTCAACAAAAGATCCCGAAACCGAAGAATTTGTAAATAGTGTAGAGCAGGAAGTTTATTTAGGAAACCTTCCTTTTATGACTGAAAAAGGGACTTTCATAATTAATGGGGCGGAAAGAGTTGTAGTCTCACAATTGCATAGATCCCCTGGCGTTGCTTTTTCGCAAACTGTACACCCCAACGGTACCCCGATTTATTCAGCCAGAATAATTCCTTTAAGAGGTTCATGGGTTGAGTTCGCTACAGATATCAATTATGTGATGTATGTATATATAGATAGAAGAAAGAAATTTCCTGCAACAACTTTATTGCGCGCATTAGGTTATGAATCTGATGAAGCTATTTTGAATCTTTTTAACCTTGTTGAAGAAGTTGAAGTAAATAAAATAAAAATTGAGAGTTATATAGGCAGGACAATCGCTAGTGATGTCTTTGATATGTCTACCGGTGAAATCTTTCTTACAAAAGATAGTGTCCTTGTTGAAGATGATATCGAACGATTAAAAGAAGCAGAAGTAACAACTTTAAAATTTATAAGCTCCAATACAACACCTGATTCGGATTTAATTGTTAATACACTTAGAAAAGATGCATCTCATACAAAAGAAGAAGCTTTATATGCAATTTACCGTCAGCTTCGTTCCGGTGAAGCACCTGATATTGATACTGCCCAGGCATTAATTGATAAATTATTCTTTAATGACAAACGATATGATCTCGGTGATGTTGGTCGTCATAGAATGAATGATAAACTTAAATTAAATATACCGGAAACCACGACGATTTTAACTATCGAAGATATAATTTCTATTATGAAATATATCATTAAGCTTCGTGCAGGTAATGAAGCTGTTGATGATATTGATCATCTGGGTAATAGAAGAATTAGAACTGTCGGCGAACAATTGGCACAGCAGTTTAATATCGGTATGGCGCGTATGGCTCGTACAATTAAAGAAAGAATGAATATGCGCGATACTGAAAGTTTTACCCCACAGGATCTTGTTAATGCAAGAACATTAAGCAGTGTAATTAATGCATTCTTTGGAACAAACCAGCTTTCGCAGTTTATGGATCAAACAAATCCTTTAGCTGAAATGACACACAAACGAAGGATGTCTGCTTTAGGACCAGGTGGTTTAACAAGAGAAAGAGCTGGATTTGAAGTTCGTGACGTTCACTATACGCATTATGGTCGTTTGTGCCCAATTGAAACTCCTGAAGGTCCGAACATTGGACTTATATCATCATTAACTATTTACGCAAGAGTAAATAGATATGGATTTTTAGAAACACCATATAGAAAAGTAGAGAAAGGTAAAGTTCTTAGTACAGTTGATTATTTAACAGCCGAACAGGAAGATCATTATACTATTGCACAGGCTAATGCTCCTTTAACAGAACAGTCAAAATTTTATAATGAGAGAGTAAAATCAAGATATAAAGGTGAATTTCCAATTGTACTTCCTGAAAATGTTCAATATATGGATGTCGCACCTGCACAATTGGTTAGTGCGGCAGCAGCTTTAATTCCATTTTTGGAACATGATGATGCGAACAGAGCGCTTATGGGCTCTAATATGCAGCGCCAAGCTGTTCCTTTGTTAGTGCCGGAAGCACCTATTGTTGGAACAGGTATGGAAAAGAAAGTAGCTACTGATTCACGTGATATCATAGTTGCGGAAGATAACGGTACAATTGAAAGTGTCGATGCCAATCATATTGTTGCCAAGTATGATATAAATCCTAATAGCATCGAAGCATTAACTTCATTTGATGATGTTAAAAGAGTAACTTATAAACTTACTAAATTTAATGGAACCAACCAGGAAACTTGTGTTAATCAGCATCCAATTGTAAAAGAAGGTCAAAAGGTTTCTAAAGGTGATGTGCTTGCTGATGGAACCTCAACCGATGGAGGTGAATTAGCACTTGGAAGAAATGTGCTGGTAGCTTTTATGCCGTGGCGCGGATATAATTTTGAAGATGCTATTGTTATTAGTGAGCGTGTTGTTAGTGAAGATATTTATACTTCAATTCATATTGAAGAATTTGAATTGCAGGTAAGAGAAACAAAAAGAGGTGAAGAAGAACTAACCAGAGAAATTCCAAATGTTAGTGAAGAAGCAGTGAAAAATCTTGATGAAAACGGTATTGTTAGAGAAGGAGCCGAAGTTAAAGAAGGGGATATTCTTATCGGTAAAATAACTCCTAAAGGTGAAACTGATCCGACACCTGAAGAAAAATTATTAAGAGCAATATTTGGAGATAAAGCTGGTGATGTTAAAGATGCTTCATTGAAAGCACCTCCCGGATTAAAAGGAACAGTAATTAAAACAAGGTTGTTCAGTAGAAAAAGAAGAGATACTGATTCTAAAAAAGTAGAAAAGAAAATGCTTGATGACCTCGAGAATCAGCATAAACAGTCTTTAACCCAAACTTATGATAAACTTGTTGAAAAATTAACAAAATTATCGGAAGGTCAAGCTACAACAGGAATCCGAGATCTGGATGGAAGTGTTGTATTAAGAAGTAATACTACTATTAAAGATTCAACTTTCTCATCCATGGACGATGTTACAAAGCTTGATTATACATTAGATTGGTTTGAATCTAAAAAATTAAATAATCATATAACGACTTTATATAAGAACTACTTCGATATTCTTGCTGATCTTGAAGAGGAATACAAAAGAGAAAAAATTAAAATTACTAGCGGTGATGAATTACCACCCGGAATTGTAAAACTAGCAAAAGTTTATGTTGCTAAGAAACGTAAACTTTCCGTTGGTGATAAAATGGCCGGTAGACATGGAAACAAAGGTGTTGTTGCAAAGATTGTCTCTATGGAAGATATGCCTCATTTAGCTGATGGAACACCGGTTGATATAGTATTAAATCCTCTTGGCGTACCTTCGCGTATGAATCTTGGACAATTATATGAAACTGCTTTGGGTTGGGCAGGTAAAAAATTAGGTGTAAAATTTTCTACTCCAATCTTTGATGGCGCTAAAATGGAAGATGTTGATGAGTGGCTCGAAAAAGCAGGACTAGAAAGAGGAAGTAAAACAGATTTATATGATGGTCGAAGCGGAGAAAAATTTCATCAGAAAGTTACTTGCGGATATATTTATATGCTTAAGTTAAGTCACCTTGTTGACGATAAAATCCATGCAAGGTCAATTGGACCATACTCACTTATTACCCAGCAGCCGTTAGGCGGCAAAGCTCAATTCGGTGGACAGAGATTCGGAGAAATGGAGGTTTGGGCTCTCGAAGGTTATGGAGCTTCACATATCCTTCAGGAAATATTAACTGTAAAAAGTGATGATGTAGCCGGTAGAGCGAAAGTTTATGAAGCAATTGTTAAGGGTGAAAACTTACAGGAACCAAATATTCCTGAATCGTTCAATGTGTTAATTAAGGAGCTTCAAGGTTTAGGTCTTGATATTAAAATTAATTAACAGGTTTGAACATGTCTGCCTTTAATGAGCAGTATTATTTCACTTAGAATTTAGGAGATAAAAATTATGCCATACAGAGTTCAAGAAAATGCAATGCGTGATATTAATAGTATTACTATTAGTCTTGCTAGTCCCGATGATATATTATCCAGATCTTATGGAGAAGTTACAAAACCGGAAACAATTAATTACAGGTCTTTCCGGCCGGAAAAAGATGGACTTTTCTGTGAGAAAATATTTGGTCCAACAAGAGATTGGGAATGCTTTTGCGGTAAATATAAAAGAATAAGATATAAAGGAATTATTTGCGATAGATGTGGTGTTGAAGTAACTCAAAAAAGTGTTCGCCGGGAAAGAATGGGACATATTGGCTTAGCAGTTCCGGTTGTACATATCTGGTTTTTCAGAGCTCAACCTTCAAAAATTGGAAACATTATTGGTCTCAGTTTAAAAGAGCTTGAAAAAGTTATCTATTATGAATCCTATGTTGTACTTAATCCTGGCCCGACAGGTTTACATAGATTAGATTTAATTTCCGAAGATCAATATTTTGAAGTAATAAATTCGATTCCCGAAGGGAATGATAAATTAGATGAAGATGATCCTCAAAAATTTGTTGCTAAAATTGGTGGGGAAGCTGTAAAAGAAATTTTAAAGCATACGGATATTGAAAATCTCTCCAAGAATTTAAGAGCGCAATTAAAAGAAGAAACGTCGCAGCAGAAAAAAGCTGACCTTCTTAAAAGATTAAGAGTGCTTGAAGCTTTTAAAGAAAGTGAAATTAAAGTTCCGAACAAACCGGAATGGATGGTTTTAAATTACATTCCTGTTATTCCACCGGAGTTAAGACCATTAGTCCCGCTTGAAGGCGGAAGATTTGCAACTAGTGATTTGAACGATCTTTATAGAAGGGTTATTATTAGAAATAACCGTCTTAAAAGATTAATCGATATAAAAGCTCCTGAAGTTATTCTTCGAAATGAAAAAAGGATGCTGCAGGAAGCTGTAGATGCATTATTTGATAATTCACGCCGGGGCAGCGCAGTAAGGAGTGATAATAATAGACCCCTCAAATCTTTAAGTGACATGCTTAAAGGTAAACAAGGTCGATTCCGTCAAAACTTGCTTGGTAAAAGAGTTGATTACTCGGGTCGTTCCGTTATTGTAGTTGGTCCGGAACTTAAACTTCATCAGTGTGGTCTGCCTAAAGATATGGCAGTCGAACTCTTTAAACCGTTCATTATAAGAAAGTTAATCGATAGAGGACATAATAAAACAGTTAAAAGTGCAAGAAAAGTTGTTGATAGAAAAGATCCGATAATTTGGGATATCCTTGCTAAAATTATAGAAGGACATCCTATATTATTAAACCGTGCTCCAACTCTACACAGACTTGGCATCCAAGCATTTCAGCCGATTTTAATAGATGGACGTGCAATTCAGCTTCACCCGATGGTTTGTACTGCTTTTAATGCCGACTTTGACGGTGACCAGATGGCTGTTCATGTGCCGCTTTCTTATGAAGCACAGCTTGAAGCTTCATTATTAATGTTAAGCAGTCACAATATCCTTTCACCTCAAAATGGAAGTCCAATTGTAGTTCCAACCCAGGATATAGTTTTGGGATGCTATTATCTTACCAAATTAAGAGAAGGTGAGAAGGGTGAAGGTATGCAATTCGGTTCAGCTGAGGAAACCATAATTGCATACAACTCTAAAGTCGTTGGTTTGCATGCTAAAATAAAAGTTAGAATAGACGGTGAAATGATCGAGACTACAGTTGGTCGAGTTATCTTTAATAAAATTGTTCCTAAAGAGATGGGATTCTTTAACCAGCTGCTTATTAAGAAAACATTCGGCGGTTTTATCGGATTGATGTTCATGAAGCTTGGTAATAAGGTTACGGCTAAATTTTTGGATGATTTAAAAGATCTTGGTTTTAGATATTCTACCGCTGGTGGTTTATCTGTAAGCTATGGAGATATGATCATACCGGAAGAAAAAGAAAATTTAATTACCAAAGCCAACAAAAAAGTTGAAGGCATTCTTAATGAACACGAGCAAGGTGTAATTACAGATGCTGAAAGATATAATAAAATTATTGACGTGTGGACACATACAACTAACGATGTTGCACGTGCATTAATGGATAAAATTAAGGGACATAACCAGGGATTTAATTCTCTCCACATGATGGTTGATTCAGGTGCTAGGGGTTCTCAGGAACAAGTCAGACAGCTCGCCGGTATGAGAGGATTAATGATGAAACCTCAGAAGACTTTGTCCGGTCAAGCAGGTGAAATTATTGAAAACCCTATAGTTGCTAATTTTAAAGAAGGTCTTTCAGTACTTGAGTATTTCATTTCTACCCACGGCGCAAGAAAAGGTCTTGCCGATACAGCACTAAAAACTGCAGATGCAGGATATTTAACTAGAAGATTAGTAGATGTAGCTCAAGACGTTATTATTTCGGAATTGGATTGCGGAACTATTTTGGGTATCGAAATTACCGCACTGAAAGATGTTGAGCAAGAAAGAGAACCATTGGGAGAAAGAATCACAGGTCGTGTTGCACAAGAAGACGTTTACGATCCAAGAACAGATGAGTTGATTATTTCTGCCGGTGAAATGATAACAGAAGAAATAGCAGATAAGATTGAAGATTCAAGTATCGATTCCGTTTACATCAGAACAGTTTTAACCTGCGAATCTAAAAGAGGTGTTTGTGCAAAATGTTACGGCAGAAATCTAACAAATGGAAAAATTGTCGAAATAGGTGAATCTGTTGGTATTATTGCAGCTCAATCTATTGGTGAACCCGGAACACAGCTGACTTTGAGAACTTTCCACCTTGGTGGTACTTCATCCAGAATTGCAAGTCAATCTCAAGTAGAAGCTTCTTTGGAAGGTACAATTAGGTTTGAAAGAATAAGATATGTTGAAAAATCAGATTTCCTTGGAACAGTTAAAGTTGTTACAGGAAGAAGAGGTTCCTTGGGAATATATGATGATAATAATCGTCAAATGAAAAAATATGATGTGCCTTATGGTTCCGAATTGGTAGTTAGCGATGGTCAAAAAGTTAAAAAACGTCAACCTTTATATAATCACGATCCTTACAATGCAGTAATTCTTTCTGATATAGCAGGACGGGTAAAATTTGTCGATTTAATTGATGGCGGTACTCTTCAACAAGTAACTGATGAACAAACCGGTCACGTTCAAAAAGTGGTTATTGAATCAAAAGATAAAAGCTTAACGCCAAGTATTGCTATTGAAGCTGAAGATGGTGTTAAAAAGTCATTCAATATTCCAACTAGAGCATATCTTTCTGTAGAAGAAGGTGAAACGATTGCTCCTGGAACCATCCTTGCAAAAATATCCAAGCAAACTACAAAGAGTAGAGATATTACAGGTGGTTTGCCGAGAGTAACGGAATTATTTGAAGCTCGAAGCCCACAGGAACCTGCTATTGTTTCTGAAATAGAAGGTACTGTAAAATTCGGTGCACGAAAAAAAGGCTCAAGAGAAATACTTGTATCAGCTCCTGATGGCTCAGATGAGAAAAAATATAATGTGCCTTTAGGAAAGCATATCCTTGTGCAGGAAAATGATGAAATCCCTGCCGGAGAAAAAATAACCGATGGTCCAATTAATCCGCATGACATTCTTAAAATTAAAGGAACAAGTGCGGTTCAGGAATATCTTGTAAATGAAATTCAAGATGTTTATAGATTACAGGGTGTCAAAATAAATGATAAGCACATTGAAGTAATCGTTCGGCAAATGCTTCAGAAAATTAAAATTGTTTCTCCAGGTGATACAAGATTTCTTGAAGAAGATATAGTTGGAAGAAATGAATTTATAGAAGAAAATGAAAAAATTTCTTCCATGGTTTATGTTGAAGATAAAGGAGATTCAAGGTATAAAGATAGTCAGCTTATTCAAAAAGGTAAGATTAGGGAAATAAATTCAGATTTAAGCAAGAAAAGCAAAAAACCAATTGTTACACGTGATGCTTATCCGGCTACTTTTGAGCACGTGCTTCTTGGTATAACACAAGCAGCACTGTCAACTGAAAGCTTTATTTCTGCAGCTTCATTCCAGGAAACAACAAAAGTTTTGGCTAATGCTGCAACTGAAGCAAAAATTGATTATCTGTTTGGTTTGAAAGAAAATGTTGTTATGGGGCATTTAATTCCTGCCGGTACGGGATTAAAGAAATATAGAAATATTATTTTGAAGACTGAAGAAGAAGTGCCTGTAGAAGAAACAAACAAAGAAGAAGTTCAAGCTCAATAGATTAATTAGTAATTATAAATCCGGTTTTCTTTAAGAAGACCGGATTTTTTGTCTTAAAGAATTTTCAAGAAAATAAGGGATTAAAATAATAATCAGGTTTCTTGACAAATTTTTAACTTAATCCTATATTTAAAGTCTGAAATTTTTTGGAATTTATTTGATTTAAGGAGATTTTTGTGCCCACAATAAATCAGTTGATTAGAAAAGGTAGAATGCAGGTCTTGGCAAAGAAAAAAGCACCAGCTCTTGATGCCTGCCCTCAAAAAAGAGGTGTCTGTACAAGAGTCTATACTACTACTCCTAAAAAACCGAACTCTGCATTAAGAAAAGTTGCGAGAGTGAGGTTAACTAATAGTATTGAAGTTACTGCATACATTCCCGGAGAAGGGCACAATTTACAAGAACACTCTATAGTTTTAATTAGAGGCGGAAGGATAAAAGATTTACCCGGAGTGAGATATCATATTGTAAGAGGTACTCTAGATACAAGCGGTGTCGAAGAAAGAAAGCAAGGTAGATCTAAATACGGGGCCAAAAAACCGAAAGCTAAATAACATATGAGAAAGAAAAGAGCAGAAAAAAAATACTTAAAGCCGGATCCTAAATTTAATGATGTATTAGTTTCCAAATTCATAAATTGTATTATGTATGATGGAAAGAAATCTAAAGCACGGCACGTGGTCTATGAAGCTTTTGATCATATTGAAAGCAGAACACAAAAACAGGGTTTGGAAACTTTTAAAAAAGCTTTAAACAATGTGCAGCCGATAATTGAAGTAAGAAGCAGAAGAGTTGGCGGCGCTACATACCAGGTCCCTACGGAAGTTAGACCTGAAAGAAGAACTGCTCTGGCTATGAGATGGATTAAAAGATATGCAAGGGAAAGAAACGAAAAATCTATGTCGTTAAAACTAGCTTCGGAATTAATTTCTGCTTCCAACGGAGAGGGCTCTGCCGTTAAGAAAAAAGAGGATACTCATAAAATGGCTGAAGCGAATAAAGCATTCGCTCATTTTAGGTGGTAATATATATTTTAGTTGATTAGAAGAAATAGAAAGTGAATTGAAGTAATATGGCAGTTAGATTAGCAATAGAAAAAGTACGAAATATTGGTATTATGGCTCATATTGATGCCGGCAAAACAACTACTACGGAAAGAATACTTTTTTACACAGGTAAATTACACCGTTTAGGTGAAGTTCATGACGGTGCCGCAACAATGGATTGGATGGAACAGGAAAAAGAAAGAGGAATAACCATTACTAGTGCAGCTACTACTTGTTTTTGGAGTGATCATCAAATTAATATTATTGATACTCCCGGACACGTAGACTTTACCGTTGAAGTAGAAAGATCATTAAGGGTCTTAGACGGGGCAGTTGCTTTGTTTTGTGCTGTTGGTGGTGTTGAGCCACAATCTGAAACAGTTTGGAGACAGGCCGATAAATATAAGGTACCTAGAATTGCATTTGTAAATAAAATGGATAGAACAGGTGCAGATTTTTATAATGCTTTGCAAATGATGAAAGATAGGTTGGGTGCTAATGCTGTACCAATAAATCTTCCTATTGGTGAAGGAGATATGTTTTCTGGTGTAATCGATCTTATTTCTTTTAAAGCTAGAATGTATCACGAAGAAACTTTCGGTGCTACATTCGATGAAATTGAAATCCCTCATGATCTTTTGGAGATTGCAAATAAATATAGAACCGAAATGCTTGAAGCTGTTTCCGATGTTGATGATACTTTACTTGAAAAATATCTTGAAGGAAAAGAAATAAGTGAGGATGAAATTAAGAAAGTACTGCGAAGAGCAACAATTGAATTGAAAATTATTCCTGTTTTATGCGGTTCAGCGTTTAAAAATAAAGGTGTACAAAAATTATTGGATTCTGTTATTGATTTTTTACCATCTCCGGTTGACTTCAAAGAAATTGAAGCCCATCATGTTGGAATTAATGATAGCATAAAAAGAAAGATAGATGAGAACGAAAAATTTACCGCTTTAGCATTTAAAATCATGAATGATCCTTATGTGGGTAAATTAACATTCTTTAGAGTTTATTCAGGCTCATTAAAAGCCGGTTCATATATCTATAATGCAGTTAGTGAAAAGAAAGAGAGAATCAGCAGATTGCTTCAAATGCATGCTAATCATAGAGAAGAAATTGATTATGTCAGAGCCGGTGATATTGCAGCTGCTGTAGGATTAAAGCATACTAAAACAGGTGATACTTTGTGTTCTGAAGACGAACCTGTTTTGCTTGAGAAAATTGTATTCCCTGAACCAGTTATTCAAATTGCAATTGAACCAAAGACAAAAGCTGATCAGGATAAATTATCTGAATCGTTGGTTAAGTTAGCTGATGAAGATCCTACATTCCAAATTAAGGTTGATGAAGAAACCGGGCAGACTTTAATTAGCGGTATGGGCGAATTGCATCTTGAGATTTTAGTCGATAGGATGAAAAGAGAATTTAAGGTTGAAGCTAATGTTGGAAAGCCTCAGGTAGCTTATAGAGAATCGATAGCACAGACTGTTAATGCAGAAGGTAAATTTATTAAGCAATCAGGTGGCCGTGGTAAATATGGACATGTTTGGATTGAACTTAGTCCAAATGAACCTGGTAAAGGATATGAATTTACTAATGCTATTGTCGGTGGCACTGTACCAAGAGAATATATCCCTGCTGTTTCTGCTGGTATTCAGGAAGCAATGAGGAATGGTGTTATTGCTGGCTTCCCTGTTGTTGATGTTAAAGCAAAAATTTATGACGGTTCATATCATGATGTAGATTCCGATGAAATTTCTTTTAAAGTTGCTGGTTCGCTTGCCTTTAAAGAAGGAGCAAAAAAAGCAAAACCTGTTTTATTAGAACCAATAATGGACGTTGAGGTTGTAACCCCTGAAGAATATTTGGGTGACGTTATGGGTGATTTAAATTCCCGGAGAGGGAAAATTGAAGGTTTCTCTGCAAGGAAAGATGCACAGGTTATAACTGCAACTGTTCCTTTATCGGAAATGTTTGGTTATGCAACTATATTGCGATCAATGACACAAGGTCGTGCAATTTATACAATGCAGTTTTCACATTATTCCGAAGTTCCAAAATCGATAGCAGATGAAATTGCAGAAAAAACATTAGGTAAAAAATCATTAACAAACGCATAAAAATTAAATAGAATTATAAAAAAGGAGATATAGATGGCAAAAGAAAAATTTGATAGGAGTAAGCCTCACGTTAACGTAGGCACGATCGGTCACGTAGACCATGGTAAAACTACATTAACTGCTGCCATCACTATGGCTCTTGCTAAAAAAGGCTTATCGGAAATCAGAACTTTTGATAGTATTGATAATGCCCCTGAAGAAAGAGAAAGAGGCATTACTATCGCAACTGCTCACGTAGAATATTCTACTGAGAAAAGACACTATGCTCATGTTGATTGTCCTGGTCATGCCGATTATGTTAAAAACATGATTACCGGTGCTGCACAAATGGATGGAGCTATTCTTGTAGTTGCTGCCACTGACGGACCTATGCCTCAAACAAGAGAACATATTCTCCTTGCTCGTCAGGTCGGCGTTCCGAGAATTGTTGTGTTTATGAATAAAGTTGATATGGTTGATGATCCTGAATTACTTGAGCTAGTGGAAGTTGAATTAAGAGATTTATTAAACGAATATGAATTTCCTGGGGATGAAATACCGATTATTCAGGGTTCTGCCTTACAGGCATTAGAAGCTGCAGCAGATCCTAATATCCCTGCAGATGATCCTAGATTAAATTGCATCTGGGAGTTAATGAAAGCTGTCGATGAATATATACCTTTACCGGAAAGAGATACTAACAAACCTTTCTTAATGCCGGTTGAAGATGTATTTTCTATTACCGGTCGTGGTACCGTAGCTACAGGAAGAGTTGAAAGAGGACAGGTTAAATTATCTGAAGAAGTTGAATTAATTGGACTAGGTGTTCACAAGAAAACAGTTGTTACCGGTATAGAAATGTTTAGGAAAGAACTTGATTCAGCTATGGCAGGAGATAATGCAGGTATTCTTTTAAGAGGTATTGATAAAAAAGAAATCGAAAGAGGAATGGTCCTTGCAAAAACAGGTTCCATTACACCTCATAAAAAATTTGAAGGTAATGTTTATATCCTTTCAAAAGATGAAGGTGGACGCCATACACCTTTCTTTAATGGATATAGACCCCAATTTTATTTCAGAACAACAGATGTTACCGGTGTTGCTCATCTACCGGAAGGTACTGAAATGGTTATGCCGGGTGATAGAGTAATGCTTTCAGTTGATTTAATTTCTGAAATTGCAATGGAAGAAGGCCTGCGTTTTGCTATCCGTGAAGGTGGTAGAACTGTCGGTGCGGGTGTAGTTACAAAAATTATCGAATAGTAAAAGAAAATTAGCCGAAAAGGGAGTTTTCACTCCCTTTTTCTTTCTAAATTTTTTAAGGAGTACTTAGGTGTCAGGTCAAAAGATTAGAATAAAGTTGAAATCATATGATCATATATTGATTGATAAATCAACGGAAAAAATTATTAAAACTGTTAGAAGTACAGGTGCAGTAGTATCTGGTCCAATTCCTTTACCTACAAGGAGAACGGTTTATACTGTATTAAGGTCTCCGCACGTTGATAAAAAATCTAGAGAGCAGTTTGAAACAAGGGCTCATAAAAGAATAATTGATATACATAATTCAAATAATAAAACCGTCGATTCATTAAGTAAATTAGATATCCCGGCGGGAGTTGATATAGAGATCAAGCTTTAAAGGATTGTAAAATGCCTGGTATAATCGGAAGAAAAATTGGAATGTCAAATGTTTTTAATGCTGCAGGTGATTTAATACCTGTAACTGTTATTAAGGCAGGTCCATGTAAAATAATTTCAATAAAAACACTCGATAAAGATGGTTATAATGCTCTTCAATTAGGATTTGAAGAGAAAAAAGAAAAGAATGTTACAAAACCAGTTAATGGACAGTTCAAGAAAAGCAATTTGAAACCTTCTAAGTATTTGAAAGAGTTCAGATTTTCTTCTATTGAAGAATATAAAATAGGCGATGAAGTAAAAGTAGATTTCTTTAAAGAAGGTGAAAAAATTAAAGTAAGAGGCAGAAGCAAAGGCAAGGGATTTCAAGGTGTTATGAAAAGACATGGATTTGGTGGTGTTGGCGGAACTACTCACGGACAAAGTGATAGATTACGAGCACCGGGTTCTATTGGTGCAAGTTCATATCCATCAAGAGTTTTTAAAGGACAAAGAATGGGCGGAAGAAAAGGTTATGAAAATGTTACGGTTTCTAATCTTACCGTTGAAAAAATTTTACCAGGTGAAAATATTATATTAGTTAAAGGAGCTGTTCCCGGAGCAGTAAATTCAATTTTGGAATTGTTAAAGAAATAAATTTATGAAACTTGATTTATATAAAATAGACGGTACCACTGCAAGTAAAAAAGTTGAGCTTGATGATGAAATATTTGGAATCGAGCCCAATGATCATGCTATCTATCTTGCCGTTAAAGCCTATTTAGCAAATCAAAGACAGGGTACACATAAAGCTAAGGAACGTTCTGAAGTTCGTGGCGGCGGTAGAAAACCATGGAAGCAGAAAGGCAGAGGCGGGGCACGTGCAGGTACAACAAGATCACCATTATGGATTGGCGGCGGAACTATTTTCGGACCAAAGCCTAGAAATTATCGTCAGAATTTACCTAAGAAAGTAAAAAATCTTGCCCGGAAATCCGCACTTAGTTATAAAGTTAAGGATGAACAATTATTTATTGTTGAAGATTTTAATTTTGAGCAGCCAAAAACTAAAGAGTTTTTAAGTATTCTTAATGCTTTGGTGGTAAACGGGAAAAAAGTTTTGTTGTTAACCAATGGTACTTTAGAATCTGTTTATAAATCAGGACGTAACATTCCAAAAGTAAAAATTCTTGAAGCAAATAAAGCTTCAACATATGATATCTTGAATAATCAAGTTTTGCTAATGCAAAAAAGCGCATTGGATGTTGTTCAGAATTCTTTTGCAAAAAAAGAAAAGGTGGTTAGCTGATATGCATGAAATATTAATTAGACCGTTGATAACTGAAAAGATGACTAACCTTACTGCGGATCATGGACAATATGGATTCTTAGTAAATCCGAAATCAAATAAAATTGAAATTGCAAAGGCGATAGAAAAAAAATTTAATGTTCATGTTGTTGAAGTAAAAACTATAAATCATCACGGAAAAACAAAAACTCAGTTTAGAAAAAGCGGTAAATTTACCGGGAAAACGCCAAAATATAAAAAAGCAATGGTAACTCTTAAAGAAGGCGAAACAATAGAATTAATTGAACAAGTATAGCTGTAAGTTAGGAATTTAAATGGGTATAAAAAAATTAAAACCGGTTACTCCGGGAACAAGATTCAGATCAAATTCTACTTTTGAAGAAATAACGAGATCAACACCGGAAAAATCTTTAACTGTATCGTTAAAAAAATCTGGGGGTAGAAATAATTTAGGCAGGATTACTACACGTTTTATCGGCGGCGGTCATAAAAGAAGATATAGAATTATAGATTTTAAAAGAAATAAACATGGTATTCCAGCAAAAGTTTTTTCAATTGAATATGACCCGAATCGTTCTTCAAGAATTGCTCTTTTGCATTATGCAGACGGAGAAAAAAGATATATCATTGCTCCGGAAGGTTTAAAAATTGGAGATACTATCAGTTCCGGTTCGGGTAGTGATATTATTATTGGCAATGCCTTGCCGTTAAGAGAAATTCCTCTTGGAAGTTTTGTTCATAATGTTGAATTAAAACCCGGTAAGGGCGGACAATTAGGAAGAAGTGCAGGATCTTCGATTCAGGTTATGGCAAAAGAAGGTGATTTTGCCCAGCTTAAAATGCCATCCGGTGAAGTTAGATTGGTAAAGTTGGATTGCAATGCTACTTACGGAGTTGTCGGCAATTCCGAACAGGAAAATATCAGTTTAGGAAAGGCCGGTAGAACAAGATGGCTTGGTAAAAGACCTCATGTTAGAGGAGTTGCAATGAATCCTGTGGATCATCCAATGGGTGGTGGTGAAGGAAAAACTTCCGGTGGCGGACATCCTGTTTCTCCATGGGGTCAAAAAGCAAAAGGATTAAAAACCAGGAAACATAAAAAAGAATCTAATAAATTTATTATTAAAAGACGAAATAAATAGAAAGATATTATGCCAAGATCGGTAAAAAAAGGTCCTTATGTAGATGTAAATCTTGCTAAGAAAATTGAACAGCTAAATCAAACTAGCCAGAAAAAAATTATTAAAACATGGTCAAGAACTTCTACTATTACTCCGGATTTTGTTGGTCATACTGTTGCTGTCCATAATGGCAATAAAATGATTCCTGTTTATATTACAGAGAATATGGTAGGACATAAATTAGGAGAATTTGCTCCCACAAGAATATTCCGTGGGCATCCCGGTACAAAGGCTGAAAAAGCATCGAAGGTTAAATAGAAAGAGGATTTTTACTTAAAATGGAAGCTAAAGCAATACATAAATATATAGGTTCTTCACCCAGGAAAATGCGTTTGTTAATTGATATAATCAGAGGTATGTCTGTCGAAAAAGCAATAGAAGTTCTTCACTTTTCTCCCAAACATGCTTCAAAAGATGCGGAGAAAGTTGTAAGATCTGCGGTTGCAAACTTGTTGAACCAGGATGAATCAACTAGAGTAGATACTGCAGATTTATATATCAAAGAAGCTTTTGTGAACCAGGGACCGACATTAAAAAGAATTTCACCGGCACCTATGGGAAGAGCGTATAGAATTAGAAAAAGATCTTGTCATTTAACTGTTGTGGTTGCAACTAAAGAATAATTAGGAGGATTTTTTTTTGGGACAAAAAACAAACCCGGTTGGATTAAGAGTTGGAATTATTAGAGGATGGGACTCTAATTGGTATGAAAATAAAAGTTATGCACCTAAATTAAAAGAAGATCAAAAGCTGAGAACTTATATTAGGAATAGGTTAAAGAAAGCAGGTATTTCAAGAATAGTTATTGACAGGACTTCAAAGAATGTAATTTTGACTATACATACTTCAAGACCGGGAGTTGTAATCGGTAAAAGCGGAAAAGAAATTACCCAGCTTGAAGAAGAATTAAAAAGATTTACCGACAAAGATGTTAAGGTTCAGATTTCGGAAATTAAAAGGCCTGAATTAGATGCTTATCTTGTTGCAGAAAATATTGCGGTTCAATTACAGGGTAGAATTTCCTTCAGAAGAGCAATGAAAATGGCAATTACTGCAGCTATGAGAATGGGAGCCGAAGGCATCAGAATCATGTGTTCGGGAAGATTGGGCGGTGCAGAAATGGCAAGAACTGAACAATATAAAGACGGCAGAATCCCGCTGCATACCTTAAGAGCTGATATTGATTATGCAAACGGCAGAGCGGAAACAATTTATGGTTCTATAGGAATTAAAGTTTGGATTTGCCGGGGTGAAATTTTAGGAAAAAGAGTTACGGAATAAGAAATTAAAAATTAAAAATTAAAATGAAATTTACTTTTTTAATTTTTAATTAACACTGAGTTTCAGGAGTTTGAATTATGTTAATGCCTAAAAGAGTAAAATATAGAAAATCACAGCGCGGGAGAATGGCTGGAAAAGCGAAACGCGGAAGTAATGTGGCCTTCGGTGATTTTGGATTAAAAGCTTTGGAACCGCATTGGATTACTAGCAGACAAATTGAAGCTTGCCGTGTAGCTCTTTCAAGAAAGATGAAAAGAGATGGAAAGGTCTGGATTAGAATTTTTCCTGATAAACCGGTTTCAAAGAAACCATTGGAAACAAGAATGGGTAAAGGAAAAGGCGCACCTGAATTTTGGGTTGCTGTTGTAAAACCTGGTAGGGTAATGTTTGAAGTTGCAGGTGTTCCAAAGGAATTAGCTCACGATGCTTTGATGTCTTGTTCTTATAAGCTTCCTATAAAATGTAAAGTGGTTTCAAGACCCGATTTCTAATAGTTGTTTCCTGTTAAGGAGTAAAGAATGAAAATTCACGAAATAAGAAGTACTAAAACCGAAGAATTAAAAAAGTTAATTGATGAAGAGGAAAGAAATCTAGTTGATTTAAGATTTGCTCATCAATTAAAACAGCTTACAAATACGGCAAAGTTAAAAGTTACAAAAAGAGAATTGGCAAGAATGAAAACAATTCTTCGGGAAAGAGAATTGGAAGAACAAAAATCGGCTGAAGCCGGAAGTAAAGAAGGAGACAAAGCTTAAAGATGGCACAACGTCCGCTTAGAAAAACTAGAATTGGTGTTGTAGTTAGTAATAAAATGGAAAAAACAATTTCCGTTGCAATTGAACGAAGGGTTCCGCATCCCATTTATAAAAAATATTTTAAGAAAACTACAAAACTTATGGCTCATGATGAAAAACGTGAGTGCCAGATAGGTGATAAAGTTAAAATTATGGAAATACGTCCCTTAAGTAAAAATAAAAGATGGCGTTTGATAGAAATTGTTGAAAAAGCCAAGTAGAATTAAGGAGTTTTTTGTAAAATGATTCAAGAAGAAACAAACTTAGTAGTTGCTGATAATTCCGGAGCTAAGAAAGTTAGATGTATAAGAGTACTTGGCGGCAGTGGAAGAAAATACGCCAGCTTAGGAGATTTAATTGTAGTTTCAGTTAAATCTGCTATACCAAACGGATCAATAAAAAAAGGTGAGGTATCTAGGGCGGTAATTGTTAGAACACGAAAAGAAGTAAGAAGGAAAGACGGTTCTTATATAAGGTTTGATGAAAATGCGGCAGTTCTATTAAATGCACAGAATGAACCGAGAGGTACACGTATTTTTGGTCCGGTTGCAAGAGAATTAAGAGAAAAACAATTTATGAAAATTGTTTCATTAGCTCCTGAAGTTTTATAAAGATTTGGGTATTAAATGAAAATTAGAAAAAATGATAATGTGATGGTAATTGCCGGTAATGATAGAGGAAAAACCGGTAAAGTATTAAAAGTATTCCCTAAGAAGAATCGGGTTATAGTTGAAAGTATAAATATTAGAAAAAGACATACAAAGCCGAGTCAAACTAATCCACAAGGCGGGATATTGGAAAAAGAAGCACCTATAAATGCTTCTAATGTTATGCTGTTGGACCCGAAAAGTAATGAACCATCAAGAGTGGGTTCACAAATTATTTTGGATGAAAAAACCGGGAAGAAGAAAAGAGCGAGAATAAGCAAAGCCTCCGGAGAGATGGTTTAATAAGTTTAATTAGCTGAAAAATTTTTACTATGGCAGAAAAGAAAACAAAAAAAGAAACTACTGAAAAAGCAGCAAAGCCGGTCAAGGAATCTAAAGGCATTAAAAAAGCTTCTAAAAAAGAATCTAAGAAAGCTGATGCTGTAAAAGAAATTAAAATTAAAGCAAGACTTGCTGATACTTATAAGAAGGAAGTCGTTCCCGATTTAATGAAAAAATTCAGTTATAAAAGTATTATGCAGGTTCCTAGGTTAAATAAAATTGTAGTTAATATGGGCGTTGGTGCTGCAGTAGCCGATCAGAAATTATTGGAAGAAGCCGTTAAAGAACTTGAAACAATTACAGGACAGAAAGCGAGCATTAGAAAAGCTAAAAAAGCAATTTCAAATTTTAAATTGAGAGAAGGTGTAAATATTGGGGCAATGGTTACATTGCGTCATGAAAGAATGTACGAATTTCTAGATAGACTTGTTAATGTTGCTCTTCCGCGTGTAAGGGATTTTAGAGGGCTTTCCGATAAATCTTTTGACGGACGGGGTAATTATACCCTGGGTATTAGAGAACAAATCATTTTTCCGGAAATAAATGTTGATAGAATAACCAAGATTTTAGGTATGGATGTTACTTTTGTAACAACAGCGAGAAGCGACAATGAGGCATATGAGCTACTTCAGTCTTTTGGTGTTCCGTTTAGAAAAAAAGAAATTAAAACTGCATAATAAAAAGGAAGTTTAATGGCAAGAAAAAGTTTAATAGCTAGAGAAGAAAAAAGAGAGAGACTCGTAAAAAAATACGCCAAGTTGAGAAAAGAGCTTAAAGAAAAAGGTGATTATGAAGCCTTGCAAAAGCTTCCCAAAAATTCTTCTCCGGTAAGGTTGAATAATAGATGTATGATGACCGGAAGAGCAAGATCATATTATAGAAAATTTGGTGTATCACGTTTAGTATTAAGGGAAATGGCCTTAAAAGGTGAGATTCCCGGATTAAAAAAATCAAGCTGGTAAAAGGAGAAATTATGCCGGTTACAGATCCGATTTCAGATTTTTTAACAAGAATTAGAAATGCTGCAAAAGCAAAAAAAGTCAGAGTTGATATTCCTGCTTCCAATATGAAGATTAGTTTAGCTAAAATCTTGAAGGAGCAGAATTTTATTAGAGATTATCAGGTAATCGAAGATAATAAACAAAATATAATCAGTATTATTTTAAGATATACCGATGGAGTGTCGGCTATTAGCGGACTGAAAAAAGTTAGCAGACCAGGTCTAAGAGTATATAAAAGAGTTGATAATTTACCGCGTGTTTTAAATGGTCTTGGTGTCGCAATAATTTCAACTTCAAAAGGTTTATTAACAGATAAAGATGCCCGCCAGCAGTCAATGGGCGGAGAAGTTGTTTGTTATATCTGGTAAATTTTATAAATCTTGTTGATTGATATAAATCTACGGCTTAATTGATGGAGTTTTAAAGTGTCTAGAATTGGTAAAAAACCTATAGAAATAGCAAAAGGCATTACTGTTACAAAAACCGGTAATGAAATAAAAGTTAAAGGTCCTAAAGGAGAACTTTCATCTAAATTCCATCCTAAAATTGGAATTGAGATTAAAGATAGTGAAATATTAGTTAAACGCCCTGACGATTCAAAAGAGAACAGGGCATTGCACGGTTTAACTAGAGCTTTAATTCAAAATATGATTACTGGGGTTACAAAGCAATATAAAAAAACTTTGGATATTGTTGGTGTTGGTTATAGAGTTGAACTAAAAGGGAAAAACCTGTTATTCAATATTGGATATTCACATCCTATTTATTTTATGCCGCCGGATGAGATCACTTTTGAAACACCAACACAAACTCAAATAATTGTTACCGGAATTGATAAACAGCTGGTTGGGTTGATCGCTTCAAAAATAAGAACAATTAGAAAACCTGAACCTTATAAAGGAAAAGGGATAAAATATTCTGACGAACAGATACAAAGGAAAGCCGGTAAAACAGCAGGTAAATAATTTATAACGGAGATTTATTTTCAAATGATAAATAGGAAAAATAAAAGAACAAGATCTAAAATAAAGATCAGAAAAAAAATATCTGGTGCCCCGGAAAGACCACGGTTAACGGTTTATAGAAGTTTAAATAATATTTATGTTCAACTTATTGATGATATAAACGGCAAAACCATAGTTTCCGCATCATCTTTATCAAAAGAACTTAAAGAAGAATTAAAATCTGTAAAAGGAAAAACATCAAAAAGTAAGGAAGTTGGTAAACTTGTTGCTAAGAAAGCATTGGAACAAAATATTTCTTCGGTAGTGTTTGATAGAAATGGATATAGATACCACGGACGCGTGCAAGCCATAGCAGAAGGTGCCCGAGAAGGCGGATTGAAGTTTTGAACCAGGGATTTTTAGAAACCGGAATTGCCGGATCGTCTAATGGTAGGACTACGCCCTTTGGAGGCGTCTGTAGAGGTTCGAATCCTCTTCCGGCAGCTATTTATTTTGTTAGCTCCGGTCAATTTGCAAAATTAAAATCAAGGAATTTGGAGTTTTAATTGAAAACTGTAAAGTCAAATGAGTCTGAAGGACTAAAGGAAAAAGTTGTGCATATAAACCGCGTTGCCAAAGTTGTTAAAGGCGGACGTAGGTTTAGTTTCAATGCGATTGTTGTTGTCGGAAACGGGAATGGGACTGTCGGCGTTGGTTTGGGTAAAGCTAACGAAGTATCCGATGCAATTTCAAAAGGAATTGATGACGCAAAAAAAAGCCTTGTTAAAGTATCCGTTATAAAGGGAACTATAGCTCATGAAATTATCGGGAAGTATGGTGCTGGCAGAGTTTTATTGAAACCCGCATCTCCCGGTACAGGTCTTATTGCCGGTGGAGGTGTACGTGCAGTTTTAGAAGCTGCAGGCGTTCAGGATGTACTAACAAAATCGTTGGGTTCAAGCAATCCTCACAACCAGGTTAAGGCTACATTAAACGGATTGTTAAGTATTATTGATGCTAGAAAAATGGCCGGTAAAAGAAATATGGCTATGAGCGGTTTATTCAGCATTAAATCAACCGGAGAAAATAATGAGCAAAATTAAGATACGCCAGGTTAGAAGCATTATTGATAGACCGAAAAGACAAAAACTGACTATTGAAGCTTTAGGGCTTGGCAGACCGAATTGGGAGAAAGTTCACAACGATACTCCTCAAATAAGAGGAATGATAAATAAAGTTTCTCATCTTGTGGTTGTTGAAGAATATAAAGAAGAAAAGCCTAAAACCAGAAAAAGAACTTCTAAGAAGAAAGTTGAGAAAAAAGAAGAAACAATTTCGGCAGAGAATAAGGAATAATTAGTAGAAATAAGGGTTTTATAATGGATATACTAAGTAATTTGAAATATACAGAAGGTTCAAAGAAACAAAGAAAAAGAATTGGAAGGGGCGAAGGTTCGGGACATGGCGGAACTGCAACCAAAGGTATGAATGGTCAATTATCACGTTCAGGTGCTAAAAAAAGAAAATGGTTTGAAGGCGGACAAATGCCGCTTCAGCGAAGAATTCCTAAATTTGGATTCACACATATTTTTAAAAAATATTATCAAGTTGTTAATGTCGAAGCACTAGAAAAATTAGCTGAAAAAGAAAAAAACAAAGTTATAAATGCTGAATTATTAATGCAGCACGGTTTGATTTCCGATAGTAAAGAATTAATTAAAGTACTGGGAAAAGGAGAAATTAAATCTAAGATAAATGTCGAAGTAAATGCATTTAGTCAATCAGCTAAGGAAAAAATAGAGGCTGCTGGCGGTTCAATAAAAAAAGTTTAATCCTGATTATTTATGTCGAAATTTACAGAAACATTCAGAAATATTTTCAAAATTAATGAACTTCGCCAGAGAATAATTTATACTTTGGCGTTGTTAACAATTGTACGTATTGGTGCTCATATAACACTGCCTGGTGTTGATTCCGCTTTGGTAGCAGAAAGTATGAAAAATGCTACCTCGGATAATCTGTTCGGGTTATATGATTTATTTGTCGGTGGTGCTTTTAGAAATGCGGCGATTTTTGCATTAGGAATAATGCCTTATATATCTGCTTCTATTATTCTTCAGTTAATGGGAGCTGTGGTACCATATTTCCAGAAGCTGCAGCAAGAAGGCGAAGAAGGACGAAAAAAAATTACCCAGCTTACACGTTATGGTACGGTTCTAATTTCAGCGTTGCAAGCCTGGGGTGTTACGGTTAAGTTAGTAAATACAAATGTACAAGGATTGTCAATTGTTCCTGCAGCCGTTCAAGGATTTGGCTGGACGATATCAACAGTCATTATTCTTACCTCTGGTACGGTCTTTATGATGTGGTTAGGTGAACAAATTACTGATAAAGGAATTGGTAATGGAATTTCTTTAATCATTTTTATCGGGATTATTGATCGATTTCCATTTGCTGTTTTGGATGAATATAGATTAATTACATCGGGTACAAGAAGTTTGGTAATCGAAATTGTAATATTAACTTTCATGGTTTTAATTATTGCAGGCGTTGTTCTTGTAACACAAGGCACAAGAAGAATTCCTGTTCAATATGCGAAAAGAGTTGTTGGAAGAAAAGTATACGGTGGCGTAACTCAGTATATACCATTGCGTGTAAATACAGCCGGAGTTATGCCGATTATTTTTGCACAGTCAATTATGTTTATACCGAATACTGTATTGTCGTTTTTTCCGAATAATGAATTTTTACAGAGTTTAACAAGTTATTTCCAGTATACATCGCCAGTTTATTCATTTATTTATGCTTTAATGATAATTTTCTTTACTTATTTTTATACAGCAATAGCTTTTAATCCGAAAGACGTTGCCGATACAATGAAAAAGCAGGGAGGATTTATCCCCGGGATAAGGCCTGGAAAACAGACTTCGGAATTTATTGATAATATTTTAACAAAAATAACTTTACCGGGTTCTTTCTTTCTTGCTATTGTAGCTATACTGCCGGCATTTGTTTCTGTCTGGGGCGTTTCAGGGCAGTTTGCTCAATTTTTTGGAGGAACAAGCTTGTTGATCATTGTAGGTGTTGCTTTAGATACATTGCAGCAGGTTGAATCACATTTGTTGATGAGACACTATGACGGATTTATGAAAACAGGCAAAATTAGAAGTCGAAGAAGTTAGCTTGTGATTTATATAAAAACAAAAAAAGAGATTGATTTTATCAGGGAGAGTTGTAGAATAGTTGCAGAAACTCTCCAGTTATTAAAAACGCACGTAAAACCGGGAATTAGTACGCTAGAGCTTGATAAGATAGCTGAAGATTACATTTTAAGTAATAATTCAGTTGCAGCATTTAAAGGATATTCCCAGGCTGGTTCGTTTGATTTTCCAGGTTCCATTTGTGCTTCGATTGACGAAGAAGTTGTTCATGGTATTCCTGCATCTGATAGAATTCTAAAAGATGGTGAAATAATATCACTCGATGTTGGTGTTCTTAAAAATGGATATTTTGGTGATGCGGCATTATCTGTTGCAGTTGGTTCAATATCAGATGAAAAAAAAAGATTAATGGATGTTACTGAAAAATCATTGTATATCGGGATAGAAGAAGCAAAATTGAACAATTATGTTCATGATATTTCTTCAGCTATACAGGAATACGTTGAAGAAAATGGTTTTTCAATTGTGAGAGATTTAAGCGGACACGGTGTCGGAAAATTTTTACATGAAGATCCATCCGTACCAAATTTTGGAAAAAAAGGTACAGGAGCAAGATTAAGAAAAGGAATGACCATCGCTATTGAACCAATGGTAAATATGGGCAGATATGAAGTTAGAACTAATTCGGATGGATGGACGGTTTTAGCTGTTGATGGATTACCATCGGCTCATTTTGAGCATACCATTTTAATTTCAAATGGTAAACCGGAAATTCTTACAGTTTGCTGATGGCAAAACAAGGACCAATAAAAGTTGATGGAGTTGTAACCGAAACTTTACCCAATGCTCATTTTAAAGTTAAATTGGATAACGGACACGAAATTTTAGCTCATATTTCGGGAAAGATGAGAATGCATTTTATTAAAATATTAGTTGGTGATAAAGTTTCCATAGAATTATCTCCATATGATTTAACAAAAGGTAGAATTACCTATAGATATAAATAGAGGAGTTTTAAATGAAAGTTAGAGCATCGGTTAAAAAAATATGTGATAATTGCAAAATTATAAAAAGAAAAGGCGTTGTTAGAGTTATTTGTAAAAATAAAAAGCATAAACAGCGTCAAGGTTAATTTTAATAAGTAAGGAGAATTCAATTGGCTCGTATAGCAGGTGTTGATTTACCTAAAAACAAGAAAGTTTTATTTGGTTTGCAGTATATTTTTGGTGTTGGTAAGACTATTTCTTCAGAAATTTTAGAAAAAGCAAAAGTGAATCCCGATAAAAAGGTTGCAGATCTTACCGATGAAGAAGTTGCTCAGATAAGAGCTGTGATGACAGCCGATTATAAAGTTGAAGGCGCTCTTAGAAGTGAGACACAGCAAAACATTAAAAGATTGATGGATATAGGTTCATACCGGGGTTTAAGACACAGAAAAAGTTTACCGGTTAGAGGTCAAAGAACAAGGACTAATTCCAGGACAAGGAAGGGTAAACGAAAAACGGTTGCCGGTAAGAAAAAAGCTCCTTCTAAAAAATAATTGATAATTTGGAGGTATAAGTTTTGGCTAAAGTTGTAAAAAAAGCAAAAAAGAAAACTCATGTTGATGCAAATGGCGTCGCTCATATTAAAGCTACATTTAATAACGTGGTTGTAACCATTACCGATATATACGGAAATACAATTGCATGGTCATCTGCAGGTAAAAATGGTTTTAAAGGTTCTAGAAAGAATACTCCTTATGCAGCACAAACTTCTGCGGAAGCTGCCGCAAAAGAAGCTTATGATTTAGGATTGCGAAGAGTGGATGTTTTTGTTAAAGGTCCGGGTTCAGGCAGAGAGGCTGCTATTAGAGCCCTGAATACAGCGGGTTTGTCTATCAATACAATTAAAGATGTTACTCCAATTCCTCATAATGGGTGCAGACCACCTAAGAGAAGAAGAGTTTAATTTTATATCGGAGAATAAAGTAAATGGCAAGATATACTGATTCAGTATGTAAATTATGCAGAAGAGAAAGACAAAAACTTTTTCTTAAAGGTCAGAAGTGTTATACCGAAAAATGCCCTGTGGAGGTAAGAAATTATCCTCCCGGACAGCATGGCCTTTCAAGAAGAACTAAAGTTTCTGAATATGGTGTTCAGCTTAGAGAAAAACAGAAGATAAAAAGACTGTATGGTTTATTGGAAACCCAGTTCAGAAATTATTTTGAAAAAGCGAACAAAGCTAAGGGTATTACAGGCGAAAATTTAGTTAGAATACTTGAAAGCAGGTTGGATAATGTTGTATTCAGATTGGGTTTCGCTTCTTCACGAAAACAGGCAAGACAATTAATTAGGCACAGACATGTAATTGTGAATGAACATTTAGTTGATATACCGTCGTATATCCTAAATGCCGGTGACGTTATTAAAATTAAAGATAAAAGTAAAAAGCTGGACATGATTCATAATTCACTTAAGAGAGTAAAAGATAGTACCTATTCCTGGTTATCAATTGATAAAGCCTCACTCTCAGGAACGTTTTTACAGGTTCCCGATAGAGTCGACGTTCCTCTAAACGCTAACGAGCAATTGGTTGTTGAGCTTTATTCCAAATAATTAAAATTTTTTAAGATTAATTTTTTAGAGGATAAATAATGAGTGTTTCATATTTAAAGATGCCAGAAACAGTAGTTTTAGACGAGACGAGTTACACTAATTCCTTCGGCAGGTTTTTCCTTCAGCCTTTGGAAAGAGGTTATGGCGTTACATTAGGTAATTCTTTGAGAAGAGTATTATTATCTTCTTTAACTGGTGCAGCAATTACTTCCGTAAAATTTAGCGGTGTTCTTCATGAATTTACTACTATTGAAGGAGTAGTTGAAGATGTATCGGAAATCATTTTAAACCTTAAGCAGGTCAGAATGAAATTACTTGCAAAGAAACCTAATAAAATTGATATCTCGTTTAATGGTGAGGGGGAATTTACTGCCGCTGATATTCAAAAATCCAGCTCGGAAATTGAAATATTAAACCCGGATCTTCATCTCGCAACATTGAACAAAAGTGCTAAGTTCGATGTTGAAATAAGAGTTGGAAAAGGTAAAGGATATGTCCCTTCTTCTGAAAATGTTTCGGAAGAATATACAATCGGTGTTATACCGATAGATTCGATATTTACTCCTATAAAAAATGTAAAATATGATGTTGAAAATGTTCGTATAGGAGATAAAAATGATTATGAAAAATTAACACTGGAAATATTAACAGACGGTTCCATTACTCCTGAAGATTCTCTTACGCAGGCAGCAAAAATTTTAAGAGATCATATTCAATTGTTTATTAATTTTGATATTGAACAGGAAGAAGAACAAGCGGTAAGCCAGAAGGATAGTGAAAAAGAAAGAATTAAAAAAATACTTCTTACCAATGTTGATGATCTTGAATTAAGTGTTAGATCGCATAATTGTTTAAAAGCTGCAAATATAAAAAACCTTTCTGACCTTGTAAGAAAAGATGAATCGGAAATGTTAAGATTCAGAAACTTCGGAAGAAAATCATTAGCTGAATTGATGGAGATAGTTGAAAATCTCGGTTTAGAATTCGGCATGGATGTAGATAAATATCTAAAAGATGAAGTAGAAACACCTTAATTGTATAGAAGGATTTTCCAATGAGACATAGAGTAAAAGGAAGAAAATTAAGCCGGACTTCAAGTCATCGTAAAGCATTAATGGGAGCACTTGCTACTTCGGTTTTAAAGCATAAAAGAATTAGAACAACCGTTGCAAAAGCAAAAGAAGCAAGAAGTGTTGTTGAAACTTTAATAACTAAAGCCAGAAAAGATGATCTTCATTCAAAACGTCAGGTTATGAAAGTTATTCATGATAAAGAAGTTGTTAAAGAATTATTTTCAGAAATAGTTCCTAAGATTGGTAACAGACCGGGCGGTTATACAAGGGTAATTAAACTTGGCAATAGAATTGGCGATGCTGCGAGTATGGCTATTCTTGAATTAGTTGATTATAACGATGTAATAAATAAGAAAGCTGAAGAAAAGAAAGAGAAGCGGGAAGAAAAACGAAAAGTAAAAGCTGAAAAAGAACAAAAAGAAGAAGAAGTCGAAGAAGCGAAAGTAGTTGAAGAAGTACCCGCAGAAGAAAAGAATAAAGAATAAATAGAACAAATATTTTTTTAGAGACGCTCCATTCATTGGAGCGTCTTTTTTGTTTTAAATATAAGTTTATATCCCTTCCCTTATTTGAAATTGTATTAAATTGTAGAACGAAATTTATTTTACCTAAAAGGGAAGTAAATTTTCCATGTATTCTATATGCAATAGTCATGTTTGAAAAACAAGAATTTATAATATCGGCATATAAGCTTTCTCAGCTTCCAAAGGATAATCTTCCTGAAACTATTCTCTGCGGAAGATCCAATGTGGGAAAATCCTCTTTCATTAATTCACTATTTAACAGGAGAGATTTAGCGAAGACTAGTTCAACCCCTGGTAAAACCCGCTCAATAAATTATTATAAAATTGATGATAAATTTTATTTTGTCGATTTGCCCGGTTTTGGTTATGCAAAGACAAGCTTAAAAGAAAGAGAATCATGGGGGAAGCTTTTATCAGAATATATTAAAACTTCTAAAAATATAAAATTAGCATTTCATTTTATAGACAGCAGGCATAGCCCGACAGACCTGGATTTACAACTAAATGAACTATTAAAGTTTAGTAAAATACCTTGTATAATAATATTAAATAAGATTGATAAGCTGACACAATCCGAACTTTCACTTTCAAAAAAAAGAATTATTGAATTTTTTCCCGAATTAATTCAAGGTGAAAATCTCTTTCTATATTCTTCAACAACAAAGAAAGGAAAGAAGGAAGTGACTCAAATCCTTTCAAAATTATTTTACTAATAGAATTAGGTTGCTTTACATTGTATTAATATTATATTTATTTTTGTTTATTAATAACCTTCAACCTATTTTCTTATATGGATCGCAGGCAAAAAAGAAGAATCTTAATTTTTTTAGTAGTCCCGTTGTTAGCTGCGGTTCTTTTTCTAACCGATGACTTGATAGTACGTGTCATTACTATCGCACTAATAGTAATTTATGTCGCCTTTATAATTTTTTTAAGAGACTCTATTAGGTTCAGCTCTTCTTTTTCCCCTGATATCCCGGAAGATGATTATTCCGCAGAAGATAATTCAGCACCGGAAGATAGTGTTGGCGATTCCTTCGAAATTGTATCTAAGAATAAAGAGATTGAAGTTATTACTGCCGAAAATTATACACCGGAAAGGAGTCATTTAAAGACTACTTTAAAGCCCCCTGATTTAAAAGAAAAATTTGAAGAGATTGCAAATGAATCGCTTCCAGCTGAATTGGGGCATGGCGGGCAGTTTTCTTTTGTTCTCGAAAAAATGCTTACTGTTATTAAGGAAGCCTATGTAGCAAATACAGCAATTTTTTTCTGGTACAACAAACAGAAAGAAAAGCTTACAATAGAAAAATATGTTACCAATTCCACGGATATTTCCAATAGAAAATTTAATATTGAAGACGACATTTTAAGTAAAATTGTTCAAAAAGGAGAGCCAGAGCTTTTAAGTGATATTTCACCAAATGCCGAAGCCGATGTAATAAGATATTATAACTCTACACAGGGTATTAGAAGTTTTGTCGGTGTACCCCTTTTTTATGACAAGCAATTAATTGCAATAATTGCTGCAGATTCTAAAGTTGGAGACGCATTCGGGATTGAAACTATATATGCACTAGGAAGATTTGTCCGTGTGATTACAATGATAATTGGGATATTTGAAGAAAAACATTCCGAATCTTTATCACAGCAAAGATTAAAAGGTTTAACTAATCTAATTAATCCCGAAAAGAAATTTGAAAGCGAAGAAGACTTGATAACTTCAATTCAAAATACGGTTAATTCTTTAATAAATTGGGATGCTTTTGCTTTTGTCTATTATCATCCGCTTGAGCAGAAATTTAAAACAATAAAAATAATCAACAACACTTCATTAAAATATATCGGGCATAATTTAGAAATTGAATTAACAGGCACTTTGGTTGGCAAATCTATTGTTACTGGTGTTCCTATAAAAATTGATGATACTTCCACTGGAAATTATGTAAGGTTTGCTAAAGTAGAAGATGTAAGTTTTGACGGTTCTTTTTTAGCAATTCCTCTTATTTATAGTACACAAAATTACGGTGTTCTCTGTTTTGAAAGCTTAAGAAAAAATGCTTATACAAACTCCGATATTCAGTTCTTAAAAAGTGCGGCTTCACTTTTGGCATTCGTGATTTATTCATATTCTACTCAAAAATTACTTAGGAGTTTCCTGGCAGTTGATATTGAGACTAAAGCACTTAATATGGGAACTTTCAAAGAAAGAATGATATCCGACCTTGTGAAAGCAGAAAAGTTAAATATTCCGAGTGCATTAGCTTTAGTTAGGATAGATGATTTCCTTGAGCAGGAATCATTATTTGACGGAAATCCATTTCCCAAAGTCCTTGAATCGGTTTCTGAAATGATCATAAAAGAAATAACACCATTTAATCTATTCGGAAGACTGGATGAGAAGCTTTTCGCAATATATTTCTTTAATTCAAATACTAAAGATGTTTTTATATGGGCTGAAAAGCTTAGAGTAAAAATCGCAAGGAAGCCAATCGCAGTGGTTTCGAAGCAAACTACCTATACAATCTCGGTGGGTATATCATCTGCAACAAATAAGCTCGACGTTGAAGAAATAATTCACAACGCTGATCTTGCACTTCAAAAAGCCCTCGAAAGAGGCGGTAACACGGTGCGGAATATCAACTAAGTTCAAGAAGAACGATTTACTGTTTGCCTTAAGTTTATTGATAGATTTCTAATACTGTTTAAAGTTATTATTTGAAAATTTCTTAGAAAACTAGCGCTAAAATTTTTCGAAAAAATTATTCTTACCATTTCACAATTCTAAATGATTATGTAATTTCGTGTATGAATCATAGGAAAATCCTTTTTATTCTTGAAACATACTTAATTAAAGATTCACCTTGTATGCTCAGCTCTTGAACTATCAAAGGGATAACAAATTGAATAACTTTTTTTTAATAATTCTTGATGGAGTCGGAATCGGTGAACTACCAGATGCTGCAAATTATGGTGATGAGGGAAGTAACACTCTATGCAATATTGCTAAAGCTGTTAATGGATTAAATTTGCATAATCTAGAAAAATTGGGGTTGGGAAATATTAAAGATATAAAAGGCATAAAAAAATTTGATAATCCTCTTGCCTCATATGGAAAAATGAAAGAGGTATCAAAAGGAAAAGATTCAACAACAGGTCACTGGGAAATTAGCGGTTTATATGTGGATACTGATTTCTCTTATTTCCCTGACGGTTTTTCTCAAAAAATTGTCGATAAGTTTTTAACTTTAACAGGTTGTAAGGGGATTCTTGGTAACAAAGCGGCATCGGGAACAGAAATAATCAAAGAGCTCGGAGATGAACATGTTAAAACAGGCTTTCCTATTATTTATACATCTGCTGATTCGGTTTTTCAAATTGCAGCACATGAAGAAATAGTTTCCCTTGAAAAGCAATATCAAATTTGTGAAATAACCCGTGAAAAAGTTCTTGCCGCTCCTTTAAATGTGGGGCGAGTAATTGCACGTCCCTTTTTGGGACAGAGTGGGAACTATATTAGAACAACAAATCGTAAAGATTATTCTCTTGATCCGCCTTCTGAGACAATCTTGGATATTCTAAACAATGAAAATATAACCACAATAGCAATCGGAAAGATTTCTGATCTATTTAATAATAAAGGTATAAAAATTGCTGACCATACTAAGTCGAACAAAGAAGGAATGACCAAATTGCTTGAATATTCAAAAAAAGTATCGAACTCTTTTATCTTTATTAACTTAGTCGATTTCGATGTTTATTTTGGTCATAGAAATGATCCGGAAGGATTTGCTGTAGCATTAAAATCTTTTGATGATTTTCTTCCATCATTTTTATCAGGTTTAGATAAAACCGATGGAGTAATAATAACTGCGGATCATGGTAATGATCCTACAACTCCAAGTACCGATCATAGCAGGGAATACGTGCCTTTGCTTTTTTATAGAAAAAACAAAAAAAGCAGAAATTTAGGAATTAGAAATACTTTTTCAGATTCAGGAAAAACAATCGCAGCTTTTTTTAATGTTCAAAATTCTTTAAAAGGATTAAGTTTTTTAGAAAATTGAAATTAATTGAAACCTATTAATGTGTTGAGCATCTTACCGAACACTTTGGGTGCTTTACAAAATGAGGAAAAAAAATTATCTTATATTACAATGTTATCCTTACTAGTTTGATTGAAATTTAAGAGCTAAAAGTGGAAGAAACTGATTATTTAAAAACACGGATCATATTTGAAGATAACTAAAAAATGCATTTTTAATTGATTAATAATATCAATTAACCTGTAATTTTTTTATAAAATGTCGATTATTTAAAGTAGATAATTTAAAACTTCAAATCTAAAAGTGAGGTTAGCTTGAAAATAACCAAACATTTTACAAACCGTGAAAGCCAATCGCTTGATAAATATCTTCAGGAAATTGGCAAAGTTGATCTTCTTACACCTGAACAGGAAATTGAATTAGCCGTAAGAATAAAAAAAGGGGATCAACAAGCTATGGAATTACTTACAAAAGCTAATTTAAGATTTGTTGTTAGCGTTGCAAAACAATATCAAAACCAGGGTCTTTCATTAGGAGATCTTATTAATGAAGGAAATTTAGGATTAATTAAAGCCGCAAAAAGGTTTGATGAAACCAGGGGATTTAAATTCATATCTTATGCTGTCTGGTGGATTAGACAATCAATTTTACAAGCTCTTGCGGAGCAAGCTAGAATAGTTAGACTGCCGTTAAACCGTGTCGGAGCTCTTAATAAAATAGGAAAAGCTTACAGTAATCTGGAACAGGAATTTGAACGTGAACCAAATGCTGCCGAGTTAGCTAATGAATTGGATATGGATGTAAGTGAAGTTGCCGATGCTCTTAAAATTTCTGGTAGACATATTTCGATGGATGCTCCTTTTACTCAAGGTGAGGAGAATAGGTTATTGGATGTAATCCAAAATGATGATCAACCGACTCCTGATTTTACTTTAATGACCGAATCATTAAAAGCAGAAATTGACAGGGCGCTGGCAAGTTTATCCGAAAGAGAAGCTGAAGTTATTAAATTGTATTTCGGATTGAATAAAGAACATTCTCTTACACTTGAGGAAATTGGTGAAAGGTTTAATCTTACCAGGGAAAGAGTAAGACAAATAAAAGAAAAAGCCATCAGAAGATTAAGACGTGCTTCCAGAAGTAAGAGTCTGCGGGCATATTTAGGTTAGCCGGGAAAATTTCATTATAGCTGTTAACCGGATTTATTATTGTGAAAATAAAAAATAACCTCATACTTTTATTATTTTTAACAGCCGGAGTAATTATTTATTCCGGCTGTTCTGCATCTCACAATTCCGTTCGTTATAATGATAGACCTGAAAAAAAAGAAAAAAAATCATCTCCGGTCCGTTTTACTTCAAATGATGATAGCAATAAAAATAGTGTTGATACTTCATTTAATTCACTGGATAACCTAGATGGCGAGGATCTACCAGTTGAGAAAAATAATGTAGATATCACTACACTTGTAAATAAAAATAATTCCTCAAGTAATAGTGAATTTTCTACCGTTAAAGAAAAAATGCTGATGGAAATAATTAAATATTTAAATACTCCGTATAAATTTGGTGGCAATTCTTTAAATGGTATTGATTGTTCGGCATTTACTCAGACAATTTATAGTGATTGTGTATCCATATCTCTGTTGCGAACTGCGCAGGATCAATATTATGAAGGAATCCCCGTTCAAGATGTAAGTGATTTAAAATTTGGAGATCTAGTCTTTTTTGATACTCGAAGAAATGTTAAACCTGGTCATGTTGGTATTTATTTGGGAGACAATCTTTTTGCTCATGCGAGTTCAAAACAAGGAGTTACTGTTTCCAAGCTTACCAGTGACTACTATTTTAAAAGATTTATGGGTGGAAGAAGAATTGAAGAATTATATGGTTCCAATTCTTTATCTAAATAATTCTTATTTTTTTATTAAATTCCTTGGGCTGATTAATTGAATTAATCAGCTTTTATTTTATAAAATTTTCCAGGATAATTTGTAATAATGGTAAAAAAGAATATTCAAAACAAAAAAACTGCAAGACCCAACATCAAAAAAAAAAATTATAATCAAGTTTATAAAATAGCGGTAATTTTACTGATTATTGCATTTGCTATATTTATGATAATAAATAACTTCTTTCCAGGTAAGAAAAAAGATAATGAATTTATTTTTAAGAAAAATGGTGTGTTATCTTTTACCGATTCGACCGGCAATGTAAAAGATAAGATCGATATTCAAATTGCCGAAACCGATTTTGATCATCAGCTTGGTTTAATGTTTAGAAAATCTATGGGGGAAAACCAGGGAATGCTTTTCATATTTCCGGAAGCTTCGGTTCAATCATTCTGGATGCGGAATACTTATATTTCTCTTGATATGATATTCGTTGATACTGATAAAAAAATAATTACAATCCATAGAAATACTAAAATTCTATCAGATCAATCATATCAATCAACTGGGCCGGCAAAATATGTTATTGAAGTTGATGCAGGCTTTTCAAATAAATTTAATATTAAAGTCGGTGATAAGGTCAATTGGATCAGAACTCAATAATTCTCAGCTATTAAATTTTGGGAGGATTCAAGGATAGAAAAATTTCTTACTTATGACTTTTTACTTCCGTATAATTCTGTTTCTACAAGCTCACAAATTATATGTGCTACATTAATATGACCTTCCTGTATTCTTTGAACATTATTAGAAGGAATACCAATATTAACATCAACTAGTTGCTTGAGTTTACCACCGGTTCCACCTGAAAATCCAATTATTTTCATTCCTTTTGCTTTTGCTGCGTCAGCAGCTTTAAGAATATTGAGGGAATTACCGCTAGTAGAAATAGCAAGAAGAACATCGCCGTTCTGTCCTAATCCTTGAATACTTCTTGCAAAAACATTTTCAAAACCAATATCATTTCCTCCGGCAGTTAAATTTGACGTATCCGTAGTCAACGCTATTGCAGGAATGGCAGGACGTTCAATTTCATGACTCAACCTTATTATAAATTCAGTTGCGATATGCTGGCAATCAGCAGCACTTCCTCCATTACCGCATAAGAGTAATTTATTTCCTGCTCTAAATGAACTTACTAACAAATCTACAGCAGTAATAATATCATCTCTGCATTGCTGTTCAATTTTTAATTTAACTTCGGAGCTTTCAGTTAGAGAATCTCTAATGAATTTTAACTTATCCAAATTACAATCTTCCCATTCTTTTATTTTTAATAGAATTTTAGATCAAAGTTGAGAGACATCCTTCATATTTCAACCGGAAATTTAAAATGTATGGTTTCAGAAAAATACTTAATCATTTCCCAATTATTTTCGTTTTCAAAATGATTTCCCATAACAATAATTTTTGCCCCGTTTTCAATCTTTTCCTTTGCATCTTTAGGAGACCTAATTCCTCCGCCGACAATTAAAGGGATAGTACAGTATCCGGATACAGTTTTTACCATTTCATTTGGGATAGATTTCTCCGCACCTGAGCCGGCTTCTAAATAAATAAATTTCATCCCCAAATATTCGGCTGCCAAAGCCGTTGCAGCAGCTATTTCGGGTTTGTTCCTGGGAACCGGTGGGCTTCCATTCATATATTGCGTGGTAGTTAATGATCCTGATTCGACTAAAATATATCCGGTTGAAATAGGTTCAATTTTGGATTTTTTTATTATTGGTGCTGATACAACGTGCTCTCCGATTAAATGTTCGGCATTTCGGCCGCTGATAACGGATAAGAATAAAATCGCATCAGCTGCAGGACATATTTGATTCACTGATCCAGGGAAAATTATTACCGGGAGTGGAGTAATATCTTTTATTTTTTTGATAAATTCTTCAAAGTTTCCATTTAACAGAAGACTGCCTCCTATTAAAAATCCATCTACACCTGAATTTTCACACTGCAATACAAAAGAGGCTAATCTTTCTAATGGCATTTTATCAGGATCAAGCAGAATTAAATAAGCTGCTCCTTTTACCGAAATAATATTTAATAGCTGATTGTATATTTTCATTATTATTTTTCGAAAAGTGCAAATAATATAAATATTTTGACAAAGATATAAAAGATGTTTTAATCAAAATATTGTTTTTTATATGAAAGAATGATTTTATTTGTTCGAAAACCAATATTTAATTACATTTAAATATAAATAATTTGGAACGGGGATAGCCATGAAAAAAATTATTATACTTCTGTTAATTTTTTCCTTTCAGATATTTTCATATCAAATAGATAAAAAAGCAATTAATAAAATTCCTGTTAAAAAGCTCCCTATTCTCAAAGAAGAAATGATGCAGATGTCAGGAAATAAACTAAAGCAATTCGAAGGTGTCTATAGATTTGGACCGGGGAATGATATGAAAGTATATTTAATAGATTCTACTTTATGTGCATTGCTTCCCGGGCAGCCGGAATATACATTGCTACCAATTGGAGAAAATGAATTTAAACTGAAAGGATCCGAAGGATATAAAATGATCTTTAAGCTTGATGATAACAAAAGAGTTATCTCAGTTACTTCCAGCCAGCCTAATGGAGATTTTATTGCAGAGAAAATTTCCGATGAAGTTAAACCTCCTAAACAGGAAAAGGTTATTAATCTTTCAATGGATCAGCTTCAGAAGTTTGCGGGAGAATATGAATTTGCTCCGGGGAATGATATGAAAGTATATATTAAGAATGGAAAACTTAGAGCTTCCTTAATAAATCAACCTGAGTATACACTGCTTCCAATTTCTGAAAGAGAATTTATATTGGAAAAAATGAATGGCTTTAAAATGATTTTTGAGGAAAATGAGAAGGGAGAAATAACAGGAGTAATTTCAAGTCAACCAAATGGAGAATTTAAAGCTGAGAAAAAGAAATAATCATTAAAAAAATAACTTAATATCAGTAATTAGTATTTCTAATGTTGAATTGTTTTTTTGCTTTTAAACAAACAATTTAACCAGTTAAACAATTCTATCCACGCATACTTAAAGAAATTCTCTTCCTTTGAATATCTATACCGATAATTGTAACGTCGATTATATCGCCCACATTAATAAAGTCAAGGGGATTTTTTACAAATTTATCTGCAATTTGAGAAATATGTAATAAACCATCCTGTTTTACACCAATATCAACAAAAGCACCAAAGTCCACAACGTTTCTTACAGTACCTTTTAACTTCATTCCTTCTTTTAGATCTTCAATTTTTAGAACATCACTTCTCAAAATAGGAGGCGGCAAAGCTTCTCTAGGATCCCTTCCTGGCTTTTTAAGATTATCAATTATATCGATTAGAGTTGGTTCTCCAATTCCGAATTCTTCAGCTAATTTTTTTGTCCCTTTTTGTTTAACTATCAAATTAATTGAAGCACCTGATTCTCTTACTTTAGCTAAGGGAAGATTTATCATTGTCATTAGTTTTTCAGCAGCAGAGTATGATTCCGGATGAATGAAAGTATTATCAAGTGGATTGCTGCCGTCAGTTATTTTTAAAAATCCTGCAGATTGTTCAAAAGCTTTTTCTCCTAAACCTGTTACATTTAACAGGCTTCCCCTATCTTGAAATTTTCCCTTAATTTCTCTATGCCTAACAATATTTTCTGCCATTTTTTTATTAAGACCGGAGACATAATTAAGTAATGATGCTGAAGCAGTATTAACATCAATTCCTACATAGTTAACACAGCTTTCTACGACATTATCAAGTTTTTCGGAAAGCTGCTTTTGATTAACATCATGCTGATACAAACCGACACCGATTGATTTTGGATCAATTTTTACCAGCTCTGCAAGCGGATCCAAAATTCTTCTTGCAATTGAAATATTCCCTCTCTGGCTTGCTTCAAGATCAGGAAATTCCTTTTTAGCGACTGCAGATGCAGAATAAACAGAAGCACCAGCTTCATTAACAATAATATAATGACATTTCAAGTTGTTATTTTTAATTATATCTGCAATAAACAATTCGGTTTCCCTGCTGGCAGTTCCATTTCCAATTGCAATTATATCTACTTTATATTTTTTGATAAAATCTAAAACAGTTTTAGCAGATTCATCCCTTTTATTTTGTGGTAGATGCGGGTAAATGGTAGAACCTTCAATGTATTTTCCTGTTTCATCAATAACCGCAACCTTGGAACCAGAGAGATAACCGGGATCAATCCCCATTATTATCTTATTTGATATTGGCGGCTGAAGCAGAAGCTGCCGTAAATTAGCAGCAAAAATTTCTATTGCATGAAGATCGGCTTTTCCAGTTAAATTATTCCGGACTTCCTTTTCAATTGAAGGAAAAATTAACCTGTTAAAAGAATCTTCAATTGTCATTTCAATTATATCCATAAAAAAAGATTCTTTATAATTAAGGAATTTATTTTTTATCTTTTTATGCATTTCCGTAATATCAAATTCAAGCGTAATCTTTAATGCACTTTCCTTTTCACCTCTGTTTAAAGCAAGAATTTGGTAGGGTTTTATCTTTTTTATTTCGATTTTAAAATCATAATAAATTTGATATATCTCTTTTTTATCTTTTTCTTTCTGCTTTTCGCTTATTTTTTCCTTTGAATTTTTTTCTTTTGATTTTTCGGATTTAATAATCGAATATTCTAGTAGAGATTCTCTTGTAGCTTTACGAACTTCAGCATTTTCATTCACCATTTCTGCAATAATATCTTTTGCTCCCTGGAGTGCTTCTTCTTTATTGGAAACTCCTAAATCTTCATTAACAAATTCGGAAAGTATTTCATCAAAATTACCGGAGAACTTGGGATTTTCTAAAATGAATACTGCAAGCGGCTCCAAACCTTTTGCTTTTGCAATTGTACCGCGTGTTTTTCTTTTTGGTTTATAGGGAAGATAAAGATCCTCCAGTTCCTGTAATTTTGCGCAGTTATTAATTTTTTCTTTTAATTCATCGGTCAGTTTACCTTGTTCATCAATACTTTTCAAAATTGTTTCCTTCCGCTGATGCAGTAGGGTTAAATAGTTTAACCTGTCTTCAATAATCCGGAGCATATCTTCATCAAGTCCGCCCGTTTTTTCTTTTCTATACCTTGCAATAAAGGGAATTGTAGCATCTTCATTTAGCAAAGTTATAACAGCATTAACCTGCTCGGGTTTTATATTTAATTCTGAAGCAATTGTTTGTTCTATATTCATATACAAATCACTTTTAAAAGTGAATATTTTAATTAGTTAACAAAAAGAAAAGAAATATATTTTTCAATTGGATTTTGTGAAAAGATTTTTATAAGAATAGTTGGATGTAAATGTGAGATCCGTAATATGTGAGTTTCACATTTTTAATATATTAACTGCATCCGGAAGTAGAACCGCAAGTCATACATTTCAAACAAGTTCCATTTCGAACCATGGTCATACTTTGGCACTCGGAACAAATATCTCCGGTATATCCTTTTTCAATTGCTTGTCTAACCTTTGAGGTTATGCTATTTGGTTTAATCACACTTTGATATTCTTTTTGAGAAGATAATTTATAATTGAATGGATCGGACTCAGGTTTATTTATTTTATCCAATTCAACCAGACGTTCGCTTACAACTTCTTCACTTTCATATTCAGGTTCGATCAATTTTTTCACTATTCCTTTTGAAACTTTTGATTGAATATCACCGGGTTCCACATGTGCGAGATCATGTCTGCCAAGATATGTAACAGCTAATTCTCTGAATATGTAATCAATAACAGATGTAGACATCTTTATTTTTTCATTTCCGGTTACAATTCCACTCGGTTCAAATCTTGTAAATACAAAAGCATCAACAAATTCTTCTAAAGGAACACCATGCTGCAATCCAAGAGAAATTGAAATAGCAAAACAATTAAGCAAGCTTCTAAAAGCGGCTCCTTCTCTGTGCATATCTATAAATATTTCTCCAAGTTGTCCATTGTCATATTCACCTGTTCTTATATAAACAGACTGTCCATTTATTTTAGCCTTTTGCGTATAACCGGTTCTTCTATCTGGTAATCTTCTTCTTTTAGCTATATACCGATGAATTATTTTTTCGGCGACTTTTACTATATCATTATGCTCTTTTTCTTCCATTATTTCTTCAAGCTCTTCTTCACTTATAGAATTTAATGGCTGGGACAGTTTTGAACCGTCTCTGTATAATGCGTTTGCTTTAATCCCTAATTTCCATGACATCATATAAGCATCTTTTATATCTTCAACAGATGCCTGGTTTGGAAGATTGATTGTTTTTGAAATAGCACCGGAAATAAACGGTTGTGCTGCAGCCATCATTCTTATGTGGGCATTAGATCGAATAAAACGTGTTCCTTTTTTACCGCATTTGTTAGCACAATCAAAAATAGGATAGTGTTCATGTTTTAAGAACGGGGCGCCTTCAATAGTCATTGTTCCGCAAACATAATCATTAGCTGAAGCAATTTCCTGTTTAGAAAATCCTAAAGCGGATAAAAGATTGAAATCAAATGAATTTACCTCTTCTTCATCAAAGCTTAATTTTTTTGTAAGAAAATCCGAACCAAGGGTAAATTTATTGAATGCAAAACTCAGATCAAATACGGAAGGTAAAGCTTTATCAATTTTTGTCAGTGCTTCTTCGGTAAATCCTTTTGCTCTTAATGATTCATGATTAATATAAGGACATCCATCTAAAGAACCAGAGCCTTTTGCATATTTGACAATTTCTGTGATCTGATCTTTATTATATCCCAATCTTTCTAAAGCCGGAGGTATTGATTGATTTATTATTTTAAAGTATCCGCCGCCTGCAAGTTTTTTGAATTTAACTAAAGCATAATCAGGTTCAACTCCTGTAGTATCGCAATCCATTACCAATCCTATAGTACCGGTTGGAGCAATAACTGTAACTTGGGCATTTCTAAAGCCATAATTTGTACCGAGTTCTAATGCAATATCTGCATCTTCTCTTGCTGCTTTTAGAAGATCAGAAGGACAGAATTTTGGATCGATTCCTACAGGATAAATAGAGAGTTTTTCATATTCTTCATTTGGAACATTATAAGCAGCCCGCCGATGATTCCTGATAACTCTTAGCATGTGATCATTGTTATTTTCATATTTTGGGAAAGAACCAAGCTCTTTTGCCATCTCTGCAGAAGTTGCATAGGCTGTCATATGCATAATTGCAGTTAAAGCACCACAAATAGCAAATGCTTCATTGCTGTCGTAAGGAATTCCTTGTAGCATTAATAGAGAACCCAGGTTTGCATACCCCAGTCCTAATGTTCTATAATTATAACTTAATAATGCAATTTCCTTACTTGGAAATTGAGCCATCAATACACTTATTTCCAGAACTATAGTCCAGATTTTTGTTGCATGGCGATATTTTGCTATATTGAAATTTTTAGATTCGGCATCATAAAATTTTACAAAATTAAGAGAAGCAAGATTACATGCAGTATCATCTAAAAACATATATTCACTACATGGATTTGAAGCTCGTATTTCTCCATCTGCCGGGCAAGTATGCCATTCATTTATTGTTGTATGGAACTGTATTCCCGGATCAGCACAAGCCCATGCTGAATATGAAATTTCATCCCATAATTCAGTTGCTTTTATTTTCTTGTACGGTTTAGGCTGACGATTTTCTTGTGTTGCTTTTTCCTTTTCTACTCTCCAATAAAGATTCCAATCCGTATCATTAATAACTGCGTTCATATATTCATTAGTAACTCTTATAGAGTTGTTTGAATTTTGTCCTGAAACAGTTAAGTAAGCTTCGGACGTCCAATCAGTATCATAAATTGGAAATTCAATAGATTTAAATCCCAATTTTGCCAACTGAATAACTCTTTCAATATAATTGTTTGGAATTTGAACTTTCCTTGCTTCCAGAACTGCATGTTTTAATTTATGGTTAAGCTTTTTATTAAAACGATCATTTTCAGGATGTTCATCGTAGCAGGCTTTCATAATAGCATTTAAATGATAGTTGCAAAGTTTAGATCCCGTGACCAGAGAAGCGACTTTTTGTTCTTCAACTACTTTCCAATTAATGAATTCTTCAATATCAGGATGATCCATATCAAGAGTAACCATTTTTGCAGCTCTTCTTGTGGTGCCTCCCGATTTAATAGCACTGGCAGCACGATCACCAATTTTTAAGAATGACATTAATCCGGAAGATTTACCACCGCCGCTTAAAGGTTCACTTGCTCCTCTAATATTTGAAAAGTTTGAACCGGTTCCCGAACCATATTTGAATAACCTTGCTTCGCGAACCCAAAGATCCATTATTCCACCTTCATTAACTAGGTCATCTTTTACAGATTGGATAAAGCAAGCATGCGGCTGTGGGTGTGTATAAGCATCAGATGAAGCTGTCAATTCCCCTGTTTTATAATCAACATAGTAATGTCCTTGTGAAGGACCCGAAATACCGTAAGCCCAGTGTAATCCCGTATTAAACCATTGCGGGCTATTGGGCGCTGCCATTTGATTTGCAAGCATAAAAATAAGTTCATCATAAAATGTTTTAGCATCATCTTCTGTGTCAAAATAATTTGCTTGCCAGCCCCAATAAGTCCAGCATCCTGCTAATCTATGAAAAACTTGCCGTGAATCGGTTTCAGAAGAGTATCTATCTTTCTCGGGTAGCTGTTCTAATTTATCAACATCTGCTTTGGAAGACTGTAACCAGGCTGGAACACCTTTTTCTCTGACTTTTTTTAATAACTTCGGAACTCCTGCTTTCCTAAAATATTTCTGAGCAATAATATCTGTTGCCACCTGCGACCATTTTTCCGGTGTATAAATATCCTCCATCTTAAATACAATGGAACCGTCCGGATTTTTAATCTCCGATGTACGTTTTACAAATTCTATTGAAGATAAAGGATCTTTCCCAGCTTCCGTAAACAGCCTTTTTATTTGCATATCTAAACCTCTTGTAACATATTTATTTATTGATTACTAAATTATTTACACTCAACTGTTTATACTAAAAAATTTGTTCTTAAGTTTCGATGCTTTTTCTCCATTTTTTTAGTACAAAATTTCACCACAAAAAACTTTTAAAGATATTCTCATCTTTAAATTAATTTTTGAAGAAAACTAAAATATTGAATTTAAATTAGCGGGTAGTAAACTCAATTTTCCAATCCTTTAAACAATTTTCCTTCGACATTGTTTCTTAAAGATTGGAATTCAAACTATGAAAAAAATAATTCAAAAAAAAGAGTCTTGCTAAATAAAAAATATTTTTTTTTATCTTCCTAATAATAAAATTAAAAATTTTAATTTTCTTATTTTAGGATCGTAATTAATACAAATTTTAAAGGGAAATTATCTATTAAAATTAACCGTTTATGTAAATTAATTTTTGTTTTTAAATAAACTTTTGAAAGTTTTATAAGTAAGAAATGTTTTCAATAAGAAAAGATAGAATAAATTGCCAGAAGAAAATATAATTGAAATAAAAAACCTGTCTAAATCATTTAAAGAAGTAAAAGCTGTAGATAATTTAAGTTTAAATGTTTTTAGAGGGGATGTGTTTGGATTTTTAGGTCCTAACGGTGCTGGAAAAAGTACTACTATAAGAATGCTCCTTTCTTTAATAAACCCTTCGAAAGGAGAAATTAGAATATTTGGAAAATCGTTAAATGCAAAAAGAATCGAAATACTGAAAAAAATAGGAGCTATAGTCGAAAAACCAGATTTTTATTCATATTTATCAGCGTATAAAAATTTAGAAATTCTTGGAAAGTTATCTGAAACAAATGTTTCGAGAACAAGGATTATGGAACTTTTGGAACTAGTTGGACTTGAAAAAAGATATAAAAGCAAAGTGAAAACATTTTCACATGGGATGAAACAACGACTAGGCATTGCACAGGCTTTACTGCATAATCCTGATTTAATAATTTTAGATGAGCCGACAACAGGACTCGATCCACAAGGAATGAAAGAAATAAGAGATTTGATAATCAATCTCAGCAAGGAAAAACAAAAAACAATTTTTCTTTCATCACATATTTTATATGAAGTTGAACTTGTCGCAAACAGGATGATTATAATAAGTAAAGGCTCCGCAAAAATAGAAGGTAAAGTAGAAGATCTATTAAATGCAAATGAACTTGATGTAACTTTTGAAGTTAATAATACAGAACTAGCAAAAAGCATAATTCAAAACAATAATTGGATTAACAAATTAAATTCTATTACAAATAGTAAAATGATTTTTTCTTTAAAACAGCGTGAAATTGCTCCTTTAAATAGATATTTTGTAGAAAATAATATTATGGTAAGTGCTGTTGTTCCCAAACGTTCACTTGAAGAATATTTTCTTCAAATAACCGAGCAGGAGGGGAGTTGACAAAAATAATCAGAATTGAGCTGTATAAAATTTTCAAAAAATGGCGCACATATATTGGTTTTTTGGCGATAGCAGTTTTGGTTCCCGTTATACAAATTGCAATGTTAATTGAAGGAGAAAAATCACTTAATTTCATGACCCGTAATCTTCAGCAATCTTTTATTTTTGTAGGAAATCTATTAAATGGGTATTTGATAACTTACCTAATTTTAGGAAGCTTATATATTCATATTCCATTTTTAATTGCACTTGTAGCTGGAGATCTTTTAGCTGGCGAGGCAACTTCCGGAACTTATCGAATCCTTATAACTAGACCCATTTCAAGGTTTAATTTGGTCACTTCTAAATTTATTGCCGGTTTATTATATACGTATTCTTTAATCTTTTGGTTGGCCTTAATTAGCCTGGGCCTTGGAATATTAATTTTTGGTACAGGAGAACTCATTGTGCTAAAAAGTTCACAGATAATAATTTTTGCAAAAAGCGATGTTTTTTGGAGATTTTTGTTCGCATTTGCCTTTGCATCTTTAAGTATGTCTGTTGTTACTGCTCTGGCTTTTCTGTTTTCATCACTTGTTGAGAATGCTATCGGACCAATAGTAAGTACTATGGCGGTAATTATTGTTTTTATAGTAATTTCCGCAATTGAAATAAATATTTTCCAGACTATAAAACCATATTTGTTTACTACTTATATGTCATCATGGAGATTATTTTTTGACGATAGCATAAATTATCCGGAAATAGTAAAATCTTGTTTAATTCTTGCAGGACATGTCATCTTATTTTTCGGTGCTGCTGCAATTATCTTTAAAAGAAAAGATATTCTCTCATAATTTTTTTAAACAAAAATGAAATTATAAGATTTAATCATAAGGTCTATTAATGAAAAGAGTCACTTTATTTATCTTTCTTTTAGCATTTTATACTTTTAGTCAATCAAAAGATCCTAATATTATTTTAAATAATGTAAAAGAAAAATTTAACAGGATAAATGATTATGAAGTTAATGTAAGAATTAAAGTTGATGTTGATTTTCTGAAAGCACCGGAATCGGAGGCTAAAATATATTTTAAACAACCGGATAAAATTCATTTTGAATCAGAAAACTTTGCTTTACTTCCAAAGGAAGGAATAAATTTTTCTCCTATGGCATTATTAAAAGATAATTATACGGCACTATATGACAAGGAGGATACGGTAAATGGAGTAAAAACTTCAGTTGTAAAAGTGATTCCGTTAAATGATAAAAGTAATATAATTCTGACAACTCTTTGGGTTGATCAAGCTAGAAATTATATTATGAAAGTTGAATCAACAACTAAAATAAATGGAACTTTTACAATAGAATTTAATTATGATAAACCAGTTGATGATTATCCTTTACCAAGTTCAACAATATTTACTTTTAGCATTGATAGGACTAATATTCCTAGAGGTATGTATGGTAATATGGACGAGGAAAAAGAGAATGATAAGAAAGTTAGTAGAAAAAGAACAACGGGCAGAGTTTATGTATATTATTCAAATTATAAAGTAAACGAGGGGATACCTGATTCTATATTTGAAAAGAAGAACGATTAGTTGTTTTTGTTATTTTGCTAAAATCATCTTTTTAGCGGAGGTAAATTTATTATCTACTTTTAATTGATAAATATATATTCCACTTGCTAAATCCGAAGCGTTGAAGTTCACATTGTGAAAACCAGTTGGTAATTCTTCATTTATCAACTCAGCAACTTTTTGCCCAATTAAATTATAAACATAAAGCTTTACTTTGCCACTTTGTTTAAGAAAAAATTCAATTTTTGTTGAGGGATTAAAAGGATTAGGATAATTTTGCTCCAATTCATAATTGTCCGGTACCCTGGTTTCTGAATTTTTAATACCTGTTAGTTTTATATCACTAGTAAAATCTGATGGGATTGTAATATCCGAAAAAAGATGTCCTGTTACTATGGTTGTATTATCTCCAGAGAAATTCCAATTAATAAAAATGCTGCTGTAATCAAACTTTTTATTTTGTCTTTTTACCTGGAAAGTACCGACTTTGAGAATATTTTTATCGAGATAATCGCTTTGCGCTTTCGATGCAACAGTTAATTCGACTTTATTATTAAGTTGTCTTGCTGAAAATCCAAGTATGGGCTTGTTCTGTAACTGTGATGAACCGCTAATATAAGAAAAATTGAAACTATCATTGTTCATATCGTTACAATAAAAGGAAAAGACACATTGATATGATGTTATTTCAAAATAATTTTGAGAACTCAAAACTACATCATACTGGTAAGTGTAATCATCAATCATTCTACCATTCGTAATACGCATTGTATACTGGGATTGAGAGAAAGATGTGCCTAAGAATATAAAATGTAAAAGAAAGAAAAAGAAGATTGAGTATTTATGCATTAGTATCTACAACTTATTTAATCCTGAACAATTACCTGCTATAATCAGTTCATATAGACCGAACCTTTGGTGATCCCCAAAATGGATCAATTCTCTCTTAAGTTTTGAAATGAATGGAAGGTTAATAAATTCACTAAATAATTAAGAATTAAACCTATCCCATCACACAACCCTGCGCCTAATTAAACAACTATTGTGCCATATAGCACATGTGATGTTTTAACAGGAATTATTAAGTTATTCTAATAATTAGTAAGAAAAATCTGAGTTGTAGATACGAAAAATATTCGTATTTTTGTGACATATCGCACGTAAATCATTCAGAATATTTTTTAAAAATAACAGAGGTATTGTGCCCTCCAAATCCAAATGCATTACTAAGTGCAATATCAACCTTTCTTTTCTGTGGTTCATTAAAAGTATAGTTTAAATCACACTCCGGGTCCGGATTTTTAAAATTAATTGTAGGTGGCACAATATCATTAATAGCAGCTAAAATTGAAGCAATAGCTTCAACGGCACCGGTTGCACCTAAGAGATGACCGGTCATACTTTTGGTAGATGAAACATTCATTTTGTATGAATGATCTCCAAAAACTTTTTTTATTGCTTTTGTTTCTGCTATATCTCCTAAAGGTGTAGCTGTCCCGTGCATATTTATATAATCAATATTTTCTGGTTGAATGCCGGCGGTTTTTAAAGCCATTTGCATTGCAAGGATTGCTCCTCTTCCTTCCGGATCAGGTGCGGTAATATGATGTGCATCCGCCGAGGCACCTATACCAATAAGCTCAGCATAAATTTTTGCGTCACGTTTTTTTGCAGTTTCGAGTTCTTCAAGAACTAAGACCCCGCTGCCTTCGCCCATTACAAATCCATCCCTTGTTGCATCAAAAGGACGACTTGCAGTTTTAGGTTCATCATTTCTTGTAGATAAAGCTTTTGAAGAATTAAAACCTGCTATCCCAATTTCTAGGATCCCTGCTTCACTACCACCGGATAATACCCTATTTGTTAAATCATTTTTTATTAATAAATAAGAATCGATAATATTATTATTTGCGGTAGCACAAGCAGTGACAATACAGTAATTTGGTCCTTTAAAACCGTATTCCATGGCAATTAAACCGCATGCGATATCAGGTATCATCATAGGAATAAAAAACGGAGAAACACGATTTGGTCCTTCGGTATAATTTGTGATAGCTTGTTTATAAAACGTATTAAAACCCCCGATCCCGCTTCCGAAAATTACACCGGTTGTTTCCTTTTCTTCAATAGACATATTTGCAGGATTTAATCCTGAATCTTCAATTGCCATTTTAGCCGCTGCAAGTGCATATTGACTGAATAAATCCAGTCTTCTTGCATTTTTTTTATCCATATAATTAGCAGGGTCAAAACCTTTTACTTCGCAAGCAAATTTTGTTTCTACCCTGGATGTATCAAAGTGTGTAATGAAATCACTCCCGCTTACACTATTCATCATTGAATTCCAGAATTTTTCAACCGTAAGTCCAATTGGAGTAAGTGCGCCCATTCCCGTAACAACTACTCTTCTGTTATTTGCTTGTATCATTATTTCCTTTCAAAATCATATTTAATTATATAATGAGAATTTTTTAAAAGTTTATTATTGATTGAAACAATAAATTTCAGAATATTTTATTGAAAACTTTAGTTTTTTTGTTTAATTAAGGTATCAAAGATAAAGAAAATTTGATAATTATAGTAAAACAGGAAAGGAATATTTACTTAGAATTTTTCTTCGGATATGCGGTAAATAATCCAATCTTTCATGGGAACAGCACCAATTTTTTCATAAAAATTTATTGCCGGTTTATTCCAATTTAATACTACCCATTCAACTCTTCCGCAATTTCGTTGTTTTGCCAAATCCTTTACATATTTAAGCAATTCTTTACCGATTCCTTTACCCCTATATTGTGGGCTAACATAAATATCTTCAATATAAATGCCAGGTCTCCCTTTAAAAGTTGAAAAATTATGGAAGAATAAAACTTGTCCTGCCGGTTTTCCTTCGTATTCAGCAATGAAAACATCAGCATATTTATTTGGACCAAAAAGTGAGTCCTTTAAAATTGTCTCAGAAGCATTTACTTCGTGAGATAATTTTTCATATTCTGCTAATTCTTTTATAAAATTATAAATTAAGGGTATATCATTTATGTTTGATTCCCTAATTGAAATTTTACCATTTTGATTTAATACAGAGTTATTTTTCTGTTTGACTGATTTAATCTTTCGTTCATTAATTATCGAAATAAACTTGAGAGCAGCTAAAGCAAAAAGATAACCAAAAACAGATCCAATAACTGCACCTCCTAAAATATCGGAAGGGTAATGTAATCCAAGGTAAATCCTTGAGATGGAAACTAATGCTGCAGAAATAAATAAAGCCCATTTTAATCTTGGGAATAACATATAGAAGAAAGTTGCGGCTGCAAAGTTATTAACTGCATGATTGGATGGAAATGACCAGGTCCCATTGCATCCAAGCGGAGTAATAACGTTTGCCAAGGCTATACAAGGCCTAGGTCTTTGAAAAATTTCTTTTAATATTTTGTAACTAACCTGATCAGTAAAAATGATTAACAATATTACCCCCAAAACAGCAATTTTTCCTTTTAATCCACCTTTAAAAAAACTTATAAAAAGAAGAATTACATAAGCTATAAACCAATTATTAACATTAGTTATTACAGAAAAAAATTTATCTAATACTGGAGATGATAATGAATGATTAAAAAAATAAAGTATTTCAATATCTATATGATGTAAAATTTCTATCATTTTAAACGATAATATAGAGAAAAATATGGCGAAATCTATTAAAAAATAAGTTAATTACTAACTAAAAAGATCATTATAAAATTATACTTAGTGGTATAATTTTTGAGCTTTACATAAAAAATTTGTTATATCTCTTGAAAAAAAACAATTGAGTAAGAATGTTCGGAAAAGGAAAATATATATTAAGCAGTATTTACTTAGATAAGTCTTCCTATGGACCAAGAAAGAATGAATACTTAAAACGGGAAACAAATGACTTTTTAATGACTCCACTGAAAATTATGGCACTTCTGATAGCTATATCAGGTCTTTTTTCAATGATATTCGAAGTGAGATATCTTTCAGATTACACGTTAAATATTTATGTAACCCGTCTCTTAGCTACACTAATTGCATTTACAATTTTAGTACTAATGTATACTCCTTTTGGTCAAAAAAGAAGCATACTTTTTGTCCATATTTTATTGTCTATTATAATCATATCTTCGGCATATATGATCTATTTGATGCCGAAGACTCTCATTTTAAATTCTCAAATAGTCGGTTTAATGATTTTTACATCAGCGCTTTTTTTGAGCTGGGATGTAAAGAACCAGATTTTTGTTGCAATATATTATAACCTGGTTTTTGCTTGTTCTATTTTGTTAAATGATCATTCGATCTATTTCCTTCCCAATATGTATATATCGGTTTTATTTGTTCTCTTCCTAAGTATAATTTCCGTTGCCGGCAGCGGGATTAATTACAAACTTCGTATGCAGTTAGCCGAAAAATCTTTAAACACAGAAAAATCCGAAAAGAAATTCCGTTCTATTTTCGATAATTCATTTGATGGAATATTTCAATCTACAATTGAAGGAAAATTTATAACTGTAAATCCTGCATTAATTAAGCTTCTAGGTTATGGGAGCAAGGAAGAACTTTTGAATCTTGATATCCGGAAAGATGTGTACAAATATTCTGAGGAACGGGATATTGTAATCAAGAGACTTAAAGAAAATGGAGAAATAAGAAATTACAGGATTTTACTAAAACGGAAAGATGGTTCTGATGTAATTGTAAAGCTAAGTGTAAGATTGGCTGTGAATAGTGAAACGGATCAAATTTATTTTGAAGGAAATATTCAAGACATTTCCAATCAAGTTGTTGCTGAGAAGAAAAGGGTTGAAGTTGAAAAGGAATTGAGAGAAGAAAAAACTAAATCTGATAAACTGGCACAAGAAGCCATTAGATCCAACGAAATAAAAAGTCAATTCTTAGCCAATATGAGCCATGAAATTAGAACACCCATGAACGGAATTATTGGTTATTTGACTTTAGCTGAGCAGGTTAATCATAACAATAAAGATGAGATGAAACAATTTATTGTTAGTGCTAAACAATCTGCAGAATCACTTTTAGAAATAATTAATGATATCCTGGATTTGTCTAAAATCGAATCTGGCAAAGTAGAACTTGAAGAAAAGAATTTCGATTTAAATGAGATAATTGAAAATGCTCTTTCTTTATTATCGGTTAAAATAAATGAAAAAGGATTAAAAATTATAAAGGATATTCATATTAGTTCATCTATCGATTTGATTGGGGATCCAACAAGGATTAGACAGATCTACCTAAATCTTATAAGTAATGCTGTTAAATTTACAGAGAAGGGTGAGATAATCATTCATGTCGAATCACAAAAAAGTGAAGAAAACAGAATGAAAATCTACTCTTTTATAAAGGATTCGGGTATTGGAATACCAATAGATAAACAGGGTACTTTATTTAAACCTTTTTCACAAGTTGATAGTTCTCACACAAGAAAATATGGTGGAACTGGTTTGGGGCTGGCAATCAGTAAAGAGTTTATCAATATGATGGGGGGAAATATAAGTATAGAAAGTGAAGAGGGGAAAGGAAGTAAATTTAAATTTACTATGAATCTTAAAGCTCAACAAAATATCAATAATCTAAAAACAAATAGGAATCTTAACAACAATTATAATTTCACGGCTGAAAAAATGGAAACAAAAAACATATTATACCAAGAAGAATTAAAGGAGAAACGTTCTAAACAAAAATTATTGCTTGCCGAAGATAATATTATAAATCAGAAGGTAGCTGTTAGGTTATTAAATAATGCAGGATATTATGTAGACACTGTAGATAATGGTCTTAAAGCAGTGGATGCTGTAAAAAACGATTCGTATTCATTAGTATTAATGGATATTCAAATGCCGGAAATGGATGGTTTAACTGCTTCTTCCGAAATAAGGAAATTAAATAGTTCTAAAAAAGATATTCCTATAATTGCTATTACCGCTCATGCTCTTGCAGGAGATAAGGAAAAATGTCTTGCAATAGGAATGAATGATTACATTACTAAACCGATTATTGCAAATTTAATGATTGAAACCATTGACAAATTTCTTGATATACAACCCGACAAAATTATACAAAAAGAGGAAATAAAGATGGAGGCAAAAGTTTTTGATTTTGAACATCTCGAAAAAATTAGTATGGGAGATGTACCATTCCAGAAAGATATTTTATCAACCTTTGTTGAAGACGTGGAAAAAAGATCTCAAAAAATAGAGGCTTTATTTTTACAAAAAGATTTTGATAAATTAACCAAAGAAGCTCATACCGTTAAAGGTGCAAGTAACTCAGTTGGTGCAGTTAAAATTGGTGAGGAAGCTCTTGCAATTGAAATATCAAGTAAGCATAAAGATATTATGAATTTAGATATGCGAATAAAAAGCTTAAAAAAAGCTATAGCCGATACCACAGAGATTTTAAATGATTTTATAAAACAGGGGATTACTGTTTAAATAAAAATCCTTTATTTGATGAAATTAAAGGGAAAATATCCCGGATTCAATAAAATTTTAATTAAAAGACGAACTTTGATTTTTAATGCAGAAAAAGATACAGATTGTTACAGTTTTCCTATTTACTGAATGCATTACTTTTTATTCTGCTGCTTCCATATGCTGGTGAAAAAGTTTTAATACTTACTATTATACCAGTAATTTTATCTTCATTTCTATTGTGGAATAGGCAGGGTTTAATTTCAGCTTTAATCTTAATTCCTGTCAATACTCTCTTACTTCAGGTTAGTGGTTATCCTTCAATATTTATTATGCTGCATAATATTCCGGGGAATGTTAGGAACTTTTATAATTGGAGTAGCTATCGGTTATTTGGGCAAAATAAATATTAAAAACAAAAAATATTTTAAACTTTTAGAAAATGAAATTACGGAAAGAAAAAAACTGAGGAAGCTTTGTTAGAAAGTGAAAGAAAATATAAATCTGTAATTGAAAGTGTAAAAGAAATCATTTTTGAAACCAATGCCAGGAGAAATTGGATATTTTTATCCCAGGTTTGGGAAGACATGACAGGGTGTAAAATTAAAGATTGTATAAATATCATTTTAATACTGAGGAATGAATGATGCTAAAAGCCAATTATCCGGGTTTTAAAGAGCATAAAATAGAACATGAAAATTTAACTAACAAAGTCATAGAATTTCAAAGAAGTTTTAAAAAAGGCGAATCTTTAATTTCGATGGATTTAATGGTTTTTTTAAAAGATTGGCTTTTAAATCATATTGAAGGAACAGACAAAAAATATAAAGACAAACTTTCATGATTTGATTTTTTTGATTGGAGGTTACCCTCTTTTTAAATCAGAATAAAAATTATAATTTTTAAAAATATTTCTTAATTGACATACTTTAGTTTTTATTGATGTTTATAAGAAAATACTTTTATTTTTAATCAAAAAAACTAAATAATTATTCTTTTTGAGCGATAATAGAAATGAATTATTTAGTTCTTTTTAATGCAAAAATTCTCAATTTTTATCTTAATTATTTAACGATAAAAATATTTATCTAAACGGAGAAGGATAATGGAATTAATAAAATGGTCTGAAAAATATAGTGTTAATAATTTCCTGCTGGATTCACAGCATAAAAAGTTAATTGCAATTATTAATGAACTTCACACAGCTATGAAAGTAGCCAAAGGAAAAGAAATATTGCACACAATATTTGATGAATTGATATGGTATACAAAAGAACATTTTCGAACAGAAGAACAAATTATGTTGAAGTTTGATTACCCTGCTTTTAAAGAACATAAAGCAGAACACGAGGAATTAACCCGGCAAGTAATTAAGCTTCAAAAAGAATATAAAGAAGGAAGCAATTTAATTACGATGGATACGATGAATTTCTTAAAAAATTGGTTAATTAATCATATAGAGGGGTCAGATAAAAAATATAAAGATAAGATTTCGGGGAATACCATAAATAAAGAAATCTTAATTAAATAACATTAAATGGATAAATAAGGGTGTAATTAAGTAATTTTAGTTTAGAAAATTATTAATTAAATTAGGCTTAATAAATATTTAGTTCATTTTTATAACAGTACCGCTAAATAACTTCATTTTTTCTTTTCTTTAAAAGTCATACTGAAAAACCTTCATTAAAATTCTAAACAAAAATCGATTTTTATACGATAATAGTAGGTAATAGAAACACTTATGATAATATGGCATTATGGATTTTAGCTCTTGTAATTTAGAAGGATTTAATAAGGGAATAATACTAAAAATTTTGATTCAATTATTATTTTGAAAATGAAAATTAATCGACAATATTCTATTCTATAAGAATATTTTAAGTTAAAAAAATTAACAAAGAAAGTTAATAGTATGAATTCGTTTATAGGAATAAAAGTCAAAACAAAACTAATAATCATTATTGGTGTCGTTGCTGTTATTGCCGGAATAGTAGTTTCAATAGTTGCTAGATTAAGTATGGGAGAGGTGATTTTTATTTTGTCAATAAATATAATTTGTTCTATCCTTCTTGGTCTTTTTATATCAACTATAATAAATAAACCTCTGAAAAAAATCTATTTTAGTATAAAGGAATTGGAAAAGTGGCATCTGGATCAAAGAATAAATATTACTTCTAATGACGAATTTGCCGTGATAGCAGATGCAACTAATAAACTGGCTGAAGGAATGAAGGAAAAAATTGTAAACAACATGAAAAAAATCTCCGAAGGTGAATTTGATATTAAACTTATTCCAAATGATGATAATGATGAGATTTCTCCTGTAATAAATCAAATGACATCTGTTATTCGGGAAATGACAGATGAATCCAAGTTACTGGTGGATGCTGCAATAAATGGAAAGTTGAATGTACGCGGTGATGCGGGGAAATTTAAAGGTGGATTTAAAGAACTTATTCAAGGTTTAAATAATACTTTTGTAGCTGTAATTAAACCAATAAATGAATCTAGTAAAATACTCGAAGTTTTGGCACAGGGTAATTTAACTGCAAGAATGAAAGGTGATTATCCGGGTGGATATTCAATAATAAAAGATAATATCAATAGCCTGGCAGATTCATTTAGTAATGCAGTTAAGGATTTTGCATCGGCGGTTCAATTGACTGATAATACATCAAATGAAATATCTTCAAGCATTGAGGAAATGGCAGCCGGAACCCAGGAACAATCATCTCAAACTATCGATGTTGCTGCAGCGATAGAACAAATGGCTAAGACAATTCTTGAAACTACCAAAAATGCCGGAACTGCATCACAGAATGCAAAAAATGCCGGGGAAATTGCTGCCGAAGGTGGAAAGGTTGTGGGGGAAACAGTAGAGGGGATGCAGAGGATCGCTGATGTAGTATCCAAAGCAGCCGAAACCGTGAAAAAGCTAGGTAAAAGTAGTGATCAGATTGGAGAAATAATTCAGGTAATCAATGATATAGCTGATCAAACAAACCTGCTTGCATTAAATGCGGCGATTGAAGCAGCCAGGGCTGGAGAAATGGGAAGAGGATTTGCTGTTGTTGCGGATGAAGTGAGGAAACTTGCAGAGAGGACAACAAAAGCAACCAAGGAAATAGCCGGGATGATAAAGCAAATACAAAAAGATACAAAGGGTGCAGTCGAATCGATAGAAGAAGGTACTGAAGAAGTTAAAAAGGGTAAAGAACTGGCAAACAAAGCCGGTGATTCCTTAAGGGGAATAATTAATGCATCCAATAAAGTTGTAGATGATGTAAACCAGGTAGCTACAGCAAGCGAAGAGCAATCTGCAGCCGCTGAACAAATAAGTAAAAATATTGAAGCCATTAGTAATGTTACTAATGAAAGCAGTGCAGGAATACAAATGGTTGCTAGATCAGCGGAAGATTTAAATAAATTAACAGAAAATTTACAAGGTCTATTAAGCAAGTTTAGAATAAATATTGAGGAGGAAGAAGACCATTATTCTATTAGACAAAACGGGAAATTAATTAAATCACAATAAATCATATCTACTTATTTAATTTGCTCTAATCGATGAAAATATTGTTAACAATTATTCATTGAAATCTGAAGAAATTGAATATGTCCCTGAATCTCTCTAACCCCATTATTTCCCCAAATTTCCTTTTTGCATTATAATTAATAGTAATTCTCTTTTCTTTTTTATCAAATGTTTATCGGTAAATATTACTTATAAGAAAGAATTTTTTGAATTCAAAAATACTATTAATAGTTTATTATAGCCTAAAATAGCATCGGCATTTTTCTTGTTTTCCCTCGTGTCAAGGTGATTATAAGGTAGATGCTAATGTTAAAAAAAGTTGTATTATTATTTAGTATTGTATTAATTAATTTTAGTACAGGGTTTTCTAATTCTAATTATTTCATAGATGTAACAAATATAGAAAAAGTAAACAGCAGCACAATAGAGTTTGATGTATTTATAAAGGCTCAAACAGCTCAATTCGAATTAACTTCTTATCAATGTGTATTCTCTTTCAACAAAGATATTTCAAACAGTACCGGATTTTCTTTTTCATACATTGATGGCTCTTCCCAGTTGGATAGTATTCCTCCTGAAGTAGGAATTGGTGTAAATAATTCAGAAGGAGAATATAAGTTGACTTTTGCTTCTATGCCGGGAAGTGAAACTATATCTTTAACAAATATTATGTTATGAAGATTTAA
>CAYUVK010000016.1:11298-60365 GCA_964448105.1 uncultured Ignavibacteriaceae bacterium | reverse complement strand
GAACCTTGCGGTTGGTATAAAAACCAATTAATTAAATTTGCAGAAGCTGTGTTTACAATGATTGGTGACGATTTGGGCAATCAATATTCCACCAGAGTTCAAGAGATTTGGAACAGATGTGCAATACGGGGTTGTATTCAGTGTGACTATGCAATTTCATTGGATGCAGGTCCAACACCCAATTGGTTTATTACAGGTAGTATCCCATTTCACAGTTTAAATACAGATTACTTGAGTGTGACAGGAGAGGGAACGCTTACCCAAAAAATTTATTCACAAACAGATTGTCTTGTAACCGGATCTGGATCAAATCAAGTAGTAATGGATGGAAAAGTAACGGCTGATAATCAAGGGTATCTCTGGTTAGAGATAGATTGGACTGAAAACTGGAATACTACAAATAGTTGGACAATGACTTGCCCAGATGGACCACCCGTGACGGGATCAGAACCACCATGGACTGAAAAATTTCATTTACGATTTCTCGCTGTTGAAGGGTATCAAATAATGCAACCAGGACCATATAAATGGACATTGCATTTATTTAGTATGCCTTAACAAAGTAAATAGTTGGAGCAAGTATAAAGACATTTTATTTATTGTTTTTTAATAGTATTTAAACTGTTATCCCGTTGTTTTAATCACAGCTAGCTGTAAGTTATTTAGAAATTTTATGATTTTAATAAAGATGGTTTTGACGATTTTTTTTTAATTGGGAATAAATATGACGAGGTTCAAAGAGATAGAACATATATTCAGGTTTATCAAAATAATGGAGGAAGTTTTAATTTAATTAAAGAGATTCGTTTTAATAAATTGGTATATCTCTTCTCTGTTAAATGGCTTAATTTAAATAACAATGATAAAATTGATCTGGCTGCAATGACCGAAGATGGTTTCTGGATCTATTATAACACTTTAACTCCGGAGACATCTGTAAAAAATGAACCTCAAATTAATAATTTCTACGTTTATCAAAATTATCCCAACCCATTTAACCCAAACACAATAATAAAATATTCAATTCCTAAAACTTCACATGTTGAACTAAAAATTTTTGAAGTTCTTGGAAGAAAAGTAGCAACACTCATAAATGAGGAAAAAACTGCAGGAACATATATTGTAGAATTCTCCGCCAAAGACGGATCTGCCTCTGGCGGAAACACACAACAAACTACAAACAATTATCAAGCGGAATTTATTTCTATAGATTGTCAGCAGGGAATTATATCCAAACAAAAAAGATGATATATTTAAAGTAACCTTCATTTATTGAATAAAAACAAAAGCTCAATATAATGTCCTATAAGGTTATTTTTGTCCCGAGTACTTTTAAAAATTCAGCTAACCATTTTTGGTGTGCAGGCCATGCCGGTGCAGTAACAAGATTTCCGTCTACAGATGCACCGTCAATTGGAATTTCTGCATACTTTGCACCCGCTAGTTTTACTTCCGCCGAACAGGCAGGGTAACATGAAACATTTTTCCCTTTAATAACATTTGCTGCCGCTAATATTTGCGGGCCATGACAGATTGCAGCTATTGGCTTATGTGAATCTGCAAAATATTTTACAATCTTAATTATTTTAGGATTCATACGCAGATATTCTGGAGACCGCCCGCCGGTAATCATTAATGCATCATATTTGGTTTCATCGATTTCATCGAAGGTTGCATTTAAAGCAAAATTATGCCCAGGCTTTTCCGAGTAAGTTTGATCTCCTTCAAAATCATGGATTGCTGTTTTAATTTTACTTCCGGCTTTTTTATCCGGGCAGACTGCATGAACTGTATGTCCAACCATTTGTAATGCTTGAAATGGAACCATGGTTTCATAGTCTTCGGCAAAATCCCCTACTAAGAATAGAATTTTTTTAGCACTCATTTTATTTATCCTTTCTTAAGATTTTTAAATAAAATATTTATATCGGAGAAAAAAAATAGAATATATTTGAAAGAAAATTATATCATAAGTGATTCAAAAAAAATTATAAAGAACTTCCCTGTGAAGAAGATCAACAATATTCTATCATAAGGGCAAATGCATTAACTTTAAAGGATGTGCAATTTTCAATAACAACAGTATCCTCATCTGTTCATATTGAAATACCCAATCCGGAGTATTGTGTCATTGAAGGATTCTCAATTTTAATTACGGAATTTACAGTTTGTTATTTAAACTTCATTATTCTTGCCGTTTAATCATCCTAAAATTGCATAGTTTGAACGTTCAAAAATACAGCCGTCAATTATGCAGTACAGATTATCACTTTCCATTTGAATTGATTGGTAAGTATCCTGGTTCCCGGTTTCATCACAGCCGAGTATATAAAGATTATTAAAAGTGATATCTCTGGAGGCTAAAATCATTTTTGCATTAGTTTTTCCGTCAATGTTTGAGAACATTTGTAAAACTGCCGGTGCAGTTTCAGACATAGAACCCGGAGTTTCTCCAAACTAATTTTAATGGAAAATTATTTTTAATTGTTTTATTATTCCTGTGATACCCGCCTTTTAAAAGCTTATATACCCGGTTTAAATTCATTTTGTTGTCGTCTGAAAGTGTATCTCCTATAACTGCATTATAAAGTGCATTTACCTTAACCGCTCCTGTCGAATCCTGCCATTTCACAACGAGAGTATATTTCATAGTTTGTTTAAATAGTGTGAAAATAATTACCGCAGATATGATAAAAAGTTGGATAAAAAAGGTCTCATACATCCCCTCATAAATCAAGTTAGAACATTACTCCCTCAATTCTTTATTCTAATTTAAATATAATTATTGGAAATGTCTCTAATATATTAAAATGTTATATATACAATTTTTTTTCCATACTTTAGAATTTTTTCTTCATACAGTATTCAATAAAAAATTTAATAAACCCTGGATATTTTTTTATTTAAAAAAGAAATTGTTCTGAATATAGATGTAAAAATCGATATGAAAGAAATCAAAAAAATAAAAAAACTGATATTTATAAATTCCAATTCAAAACTAAAATTACCTGCTCCTTTAGAAATATCTTTGAAAAAAATGTAATCAAGTATCAAGAATACAATAGAAATAAATCCAAGGATTAATGATATAAATAAATTTGTTTTTAATTTTTTCATGAGTCTAAAAATTGTTTTAAGTCAAAAATGCTTGCAAAATTTAATAAGATATGTATTAACATGAAGCAGTATAATTCATATTAAAGAAATTTTAGGATGAAAATCACATCACCAGATATTTAATGATTTAGTAATACAGAATTAGAACCAATTGGTTCTGAGCCTTTAAATTCTCTAACCTTTATTATAACCATTCACATAATTCTATAACCGTTATTAATAAATTTTCATATCTCGAAACCTTAATACTTATTTTAGTTCAATTGTTTTTTGAAACAAGTCACTATTCAATAAAAATAAAATATGAGGAGTTGATATGAAGATTTTAAATCTAATACTAGGTTTAATGATGTTAACACTAATATCCACTGCATATGCAGTAAGTCAAAATAATCCTGCAGATGTGGAAGCGGTAAAACAAGTTATACAAGATTATGTTAAAGGAACAGATGCCAGGAATGTCGATGCATTGGAAAAAATATTGTATCCGTCAGGTAATTATTTTAGTTATAATACAATAACAAATAAATCATCCGAAATGACTAATGATCAGTTTTTAGAAAAAGTTAAAAAAGGTCAAACTGGCGGTTGGGAAAGACAACTAAATATAAGTTCAGTGGATGTTAATGATAACACTGCAATGGCTAAAATAGAAATTAGTGATGCTAGAATGAAACAGCACGGATATTTAACACTGGTTAAAGAGGATGGTGCCTGGAAAATTATGAGCGGCGCATATACTCTTGAAACTGCGAAATAATTTTATATGTTTAGAAATGGGGTGCAATTAAAATTTTTTAATTCACCCTATTCTTTTTTATAAAATCTTACCTGAAAATAAATAAAACCTCACATTTAACTCACGTTACATCAACTGTTATTATTTTTTTATATACTAAACTATACGAAGTTGTTTTATAGGAGATTCTATAACAAAGAATGTAACGCAAAAATTGATAGAAAGTCATTTAGTTGAAGGGAGAATGGTTCCCGGTGAAGAAATAGGATTAAAGAGTTATCGTCGGTGGACTTATTTCAGGATTCTTAGTTTATACCTGGGCCCCCGAAGCTGAAGGACATGGTACCGATACAGTTGTAAAGGATTTTCATCAAGATGAAGGGAGGATTAGAAAAAGAGTTATTCCTATTAAGATATTAGCTTCTGCAATTACTATTGGTACAGGCGGATCTGCAGGCAAAGAGGGGCCGACTGCTTTATTTAGTGCAGGTATAGGTTCAATATATGCATCTCTTGTTAAGAAGGCTGATAACTACAGGAGAACCATTATACTAATTGGAATGGCTGCCGGTTTATCGGCAATATTCAGATCTCCGATAGGTACTGCAATATTTGCAATTGAAGTTTTATATAATGAGATGGAGTTTGAAGCCTCAGCTTTATTATATACAATGCTGGCTTCAATAATAGCTTATGCAATAAATGGAATATTTGTTGGATGGAAACCGCTTTTTCAGATCCCATCTAATTTAGGAATTACTAAATTCAGCGATTATTCTTTGTATGCATTACTAGGAATAACAAGTGGTGTTATTGGTACTATTATTCCTATTATTTTTTACGGGATGAGAGATCTATTTCATAAAATCCCAATAAAACCACATTTCAAACCTACAATAGGAGCAGCAGGAGTTGGTTTAATTGCTTTAGCATATCCGCAAGTTCTTGGCGGAGATTATGGATGGATAGAAAAAGCAATAAATGGAGAATTGGTTGTTTCATTAATGCTGGTTTTAATATTCATGAAATTAATTGCCTTTGCATTAACAGTATCATCCGGCGGTTCCGGCGGTGTATTTGCTCCGACACTTTTTGTGTGAGCAATGCTGGGAGGATTTTTAGCAGCTGTTTTACATCAGCCGCCTGCTGCTTTTACTATTGTAGGAATGGCAGCTGTTTTTGGAAGTGCTGCAAGAGTTCCTATTGCTACCTTATTGATGGTAACTGAAATGACTGGCGGTTATAAATTACTTGTTCCTGCAGCCATTTCTGTAATTTTAGCTTTTTTGATTCAAGATTTACTTTCGATGAAATTAAAGTATAAAAGTCTGTATGAAGCAAAGGTGAAAACTATTGCAGATTCTCAGGCACATGTAGTTGGTCATTTAAGAACAGTTGTAAAATTATTATCCGAAAAAAATTCGTTTAAGGGTATTGATGTAGGGAATTTAAACTTTGTTTCATTAATTAAATCAAGCATTCCGCTTGATTTACCCGATAATAAAAATCTTTTTATCGGGTCTATTGGGAAAAAAAATAAATGTGTTGGAACCATGATAAAAGATTATTGTCTATACGAAGAAAAGACATGGGAAATTGCAGGTATTCTTAGAGATCAAAATTTAATTGTACTGCACCCTAATACTGAATTAGAAGCGGAGGATCAATTAATAATTTTTGGGACAAATGCATCTGTTGAAAAATTAAAAGGAAGAATTAAAGCATCAAATAATTGATTTTTCCGTAAGCATCAGAGTCAATAAACATTCTAATCAAATAATATTTTATAAATCAGTATATTTCTTATCTCTGTACAAATTGCTATTAGTTGCTGAAAGATGAAATTCTAATTTTCAAAGTAACTATTTACTGCATCATTAAGGTTGCTAAATATCATAAATACTTTATCCATTCTCGTAACAGTGAACATTGAATTTTCTTCCAGATCACTCCAGACAATTCTCAGGTCTCCATCCAACGCTTTAGCTTTTTTTAATGTACTTACAAGTACACCTAATACTGTTGAATCAACAAAGTTACAATTACTCATATCCACTACAAGTTCTTTATATTTCTCACAGACTATATTTGAAAGGAAATCACGAAGAATTGCCGCTATATCCATTGTAGCTCTTGATATATTAACATTAATAATACTGATTTCACCGTATTGAATATGATCAAAACTTCCATTTTCAATAAATGTGTTAACAGGTTTACTGAATATAGTATTACTTCTTAATACAGTTCCGTCATTTGTTATTATTTCATTATCTTTTTCTTCAGATATAATAGCTGAATTTTTATCTGCATCCTGAGATTTATCCGAATTACTTATTTTCTCCTCTTTAATTTTATTATTTTCTATTTCATCTTTTTTAGATTTTTCGGATAAATTGTGCTCTTCTTTTAAATTGGTGTTTCTTACGTTTTCATTCCCTGATATTTCAACTATTCCCTTACTTTGAGGTACCGATTTTTTTGATTCAAGTTCTACTATTTTTTGAGCTTGATTTGTTACGATCTCTGATAGCTGTTCTGCAGAGAATATTTTCTCTTTAAGTTGTTTATTTATTGTTTTAATTTCATTTTGCAAATCACTTATTTGTTCTTCTTTTTCGCTATTAAGTGTTTCTAAATCTTTTAATTTTTGAGAGAGGTCCTCTTTTTTATCAATCAATTCAATAAATGATTCGTTTTTTGATGAAAGTTCCAAAGAAATCTCACCAATTTCTTTCCTTAATTCCAGTATTTCGGATTCTTTTGAAGAATCATTATTATTATATTGATTAATTATATTTTCAAGTTCATTTATTTTATTCTCTCTTTCTTTCAGCTCAGTATCTTTTGCCGCTATTGATGAATTAAACTTTTCTATCTCAGATTGTATCCGGCTTTTTTGAGTAGTAATTTCTAAACTATTTTTTTTAAGTGAGTTTATTTCCAGAACACTCTCTTTGATCATGTTTTCCAGTTCCCGGTTTTTGTTATCTAAATCTGAGTAATCTGATTTAAGTTGATTAACTAATTTTTGTAGTTCATCTTTTTCTTCCTCTATATTCTTTGTATCATCAAAGCGGGAATGGATAGTTTCGTTTAGATTTTCAATATTCTTTTTATATTCTGCAACTGATTGTTCAATATTACTTATTCTATCGTCTTTTTCTTTTAAGAAATTTTTTGCGTGGGATAATTCAGTCTGGATTTCCGATAACTGATTATTTAGATATAAATTTTCTTTTTCTTTTAATTCAACTAATTCTGTTTTTTCTTTAAGTTTATTTGAAATAGTGCTTAAATTTTCATTTGCTGATATAAGCTGTGAGGCAAGGGCGGATATTTTTTCCTTAAATTGTTGTTTTTTATCGCTGAAGTTATCATTTGATTTTTTAAATTCTTCGAATTCATTTTTTAATTTATCTAGCTCAATATTACTTTCATCAATTTCTGTTTGTTTTTGCGACAATTGTCCGGATAAGTCTTCGGTTTGTTGAGTTAAAGATGTAATAGATTCATCTTTTTGCGAGAGATCAGCTTCATGATTTTTCAAAATATTCTGAAGTTCTGCAATTTTATTATTTTGATCCTCAATAATATCACTGTTATAATTTTTAATTTCTTCCCGCTCATTTTCCAATCTTTCAAATTCATTTAACTTCTTTAATTGATTGTTAATTGTTTCATTTTTTTCTACTATTATTCCACTTAATTTTTTTAATTCTTCTTTAATGTTATTTAATTCTAAAGCCTGATCATCAGTAAATGAATTTTTATTTGATAATTCATCTTTGAGCTCTTCTATTTGGTCTATCTGTTTTTTAATAATTTCATTATTATCATCCTGTGTTTTTTGAAGTTCGGTCTCGGTAGCTTTAAAACCCTCAATCTTTAAATTTTGTTCATTTATGGCAGAAACCTGTTTCTGTAAAGCTTGCTCAAGTTCTTCCACTGTTTGTTCACTTGATGCCAGGTTTTTCTCTAGCTCATGTATAAAATTGGACTGCTCTTCTTCCTTTTTTTTGTGAGTTAATTTTAGTCCTTCGAACTCATTGATATTCTGTGCATTTTCATTTAGTAAATTTTCTTTTTCTCTTAAGTCGGATTCTAATTTTTCTAAGTCATTTTTGTAATTTTCTATTTCTCTATTTAAGTTTTTAATTTTCTCATTTTTTTCTTGTTCTAAATTTTCCAGTTCCCTTGCAGATTTTAATTTTAGTTCTTCGAACTTATTAATATTCTTTGCTTGTTCATTGAGCAAATTATCTTTTCCTCTTAAGTCGGATTCTAATTTTTCTAAATCGTTTTTGTAACTTTCTACTTTCCCGGATAAGTTTTTAATCTTTTCATCTTTTTCAAGTTCTATATTTTCATATTCCCCGGCAGATTTTTCAAGTTCAATTATTTTATTTTTTTGTTCTTCCAGCAATTCATTCTTTTCGTTAACTATGCGGTCAAATTTAATTCCACTTGTTTTTAGTTCTTTTATTTTATTTGATAATTCATTAATCTCTTTTTTATGATCCGAATTCTCAGTTCTTGTTTTATTATTTTCTTCTTCTAAAAGTTTTATCTTTTGGCTTAGATTATCGATGGTTTTATTTTTTTCATCTTCTATTGCTTTAGAATCGGTTAAAAGAGAATATATCCGATTTAGTTCCACTTCATTATTTTTTAATATTGTTTCATGTTCTTCTAATAATTTTTCTTTTTCTTGAATTTTCAGATTTAATTCATTTCCAAGATTTTTAAAATATCCAACTTCATTATTCAGCTCATTAATTAAATTATTTTTCTCTTCCGTAAACTTTGAGAATTTGGAATTTAATTCGGTTAAACTATCTGTCAATTCTTTTAATTGAATTTCTTTTTTTGAATTTATTTTGTTTAGTTCGTTTTCCCTGTCTTTAAATTTATTTATTGTTTCTGCTTGTTCTTCAAATAATTTTTGCTTTTTGTTTATTTCATCTTGAGCAGATTTGAATTTTTTATGAAGATCGGATAACTCATTTTCTAACTTATTGATCTCTTCTTCATTTATTCCTTGCAGTTGTAAAAGTGCTTTTTCACTTGAAAGAAGATGAGATATTTTAAGTTGATTTTTTAATATGGTCTTTTCCAATTCCTCACTTTGCTTGGACGTGCCATCCTTTCCATTTGTATTTAATTTTTTCTCTTTAACTAATGAGCTTTTAATTTCCAATTCATCCTGTAAAGAATGCAATTCTTTTTTTAAATCCGCAATTTGAGAATTAAAATTGTTGAACTTGTCTTGATACTGATTTTTAACTTTATCAAAATCCTTTTCTTTATTCAGCAATTTTTGTATTTCATCGGACATACCTTTTATTTTAGATTCTTTTTCTTTTATTAAGTCCTTATAATTATTTATATCAGGATTATCATTTAAAAGCTGCTTTTTAAGGTTATCAATAATAGTCTTTTTTTCCTCTAATCTTAACTTGAAGGCATTTTCCGAAACTAATAATCTTTCAATTTGTTTATTTTGATTTTCAATCAATAAGCCAAGATGCCGGCTGGAGGATTGATAGTTGTTAAGGTGAGAGCTTAATTGGGTGATAAGATCCTTTTGATTGTTTAAGTAATCATCCTTCTCTAATTGAATATTCTCTAGCCTTGAAAACAGTTCGTTATAATCTTCTAACTTGCAATTTAATTCCTCAATTAAATTATTATTCGTAGATTCATGTTGAGAATTAATTTCTTTAAGACTAGAATCATGATCCTTATTATTTGATATATTATTCATAGTTATTAGATCCAGATTTATATTACAATCTTTTTTAATAATTTACCTGACAGATAATTAGATTATGATCTTGCTAAAAGTTTTTATTTTATAAAAATTTCTTAATATTTGCCAAAAAATAAATTTAATCCTCACTTGAATTGATTGAGTAATTATCTTTTAATGTATTTATTATCGAAATTTTTTTTGCTAATTCAATATTAAAGATGATTAAACTGAATTTTTTATTGTTCGAATAGAAATTCGAAATGCTTCTGTGACAGGATGGACTATTGCTTATTATTTTTAAGTTTGATTGTTTCCGCATGAAAACTTATAGGCTTATTAAAAATCAATTTAATCCAAATGTTCCGCATTAGATAATTAATACTATTTACCATTTCTGTTCTTGCAACAAACTTTATGCCGTTATTCATATATTTTGTTATTTAATTCTAAGGCTAAATTTTATTAAAAATGACTTGAATTTTGCGAATTTGATTAGAATTTGTCAAAATCTAAGTATATTTTTTATTGTATAAGTTATTATTTCGGAAATTAAAACCGGTCTATTTTTGCAGTTAATCTGTTTTATAAAAATGACTTATAGGCAAATGTAAAATTGAACATAATTAGATAATTTGATTAGTAATTATGAAGTAATGGCATTTTTCCAAAATTGATTGTTCCGGGTAAATTATTGGAATATTAAGAATCAATATTTTTTCTTGCATTTAAAAAAATTACAATTAAATTAATAGTACAGTAAAACAAATCTTAATTCGGCTTTTTAATAAATATTTTTCCAAAAATTTGAAGGGAGTGATAATGGAAAGCGTTGCACAGGTTTTAGATAGAAAAGGTTATGAAATTTATTCTGTTGCTCCGGATGCAAAAGTCTATGAAGCCTTGGAAATAATGTCTGAAAAAGAAGTCGGTGCATTACTAGTTTTAACCGATGAAAACGTTGTAGGAATTTTTTCAGAACGGGATTATGCAAGAAAAGTTGTCTTATTAGGAAGGTCATCTAAAGATTTGGCAGTAAAAAACATTATGTCTACTAGAATTTATTATGTAACTCCGGAACAAAGTGTAGAAGATTGTATGTCTATATTGATACAAAAACGAATTAGACATCTCCCTGTTTTAAAAGGCAATAAGCTTTTAGGTGTAATATCTATAGGAGATATTGTTAAAGCTTTAATTGGTGAAAAAGAATTTATGATAGACCAACTAGTCCATTATATAACAGGGACTGCTTCGTTGGGAGGAAATTAAATTAAATGGAAATTTATTAGATAGTTTATAAAGAGTTCTTTATTGATCAATATTATATTTTTCTTTAATTGGATGGGAAGTTTATCTTCCAAACCATTAAAGTGAACAATAAAATTTTTCCCCAGGTTTTTATCATTTTTTAATGCCTCAATATATTCCATAATATTTTCAATATCTATTTGATCGGAAAATAAACATTTGGCAACTATTTTAGTTTTACTGTTGTTCTCCATCATTGTACCGATAATATTTATTTCCCCTTCGAAGTTGCCTTTATTTAAGAAGAGATTTTTATAACCTAATCGTGAAAAAAGTATTTCAGCTTTTTTACTTAATTCATCCAGTGAGAGCTTATCTAGTGTCTTTTTAACACTGTTTTTGCTATCTATTGTTTGATGATATTCCGGAATAGATTTTTCCGATGTTGTTCCAATTTCTAGTATTTCAAGCCATTCATCAAGTGATACCATTTCGTTTATTGTTTCCACAGGTAAAAATTCAACAATTTCTTTTCTTAACAAACCCTTCCTTAATAGAACTCCTTTGATTTTTTCTTCTACTGTATTTTTTGTAAAATAATTATATACGTTAATATTTTCATCTTCTGGATTTGCAATATTTCCTTCGGTTTTCCATAATGAGGCCGGATTCCACCATTGATCAAAATGGACTATATATTGAACCTCAGGATAAGTAATCCCGGTGCGAGCTGATTTAATTCCATTTATCAACACATTTGTTTTTTTATCTGACTCGAATTTCTTTTTAGCCGCCGTCAATTCATTCAGCGACATTCCCGAATGAAATAATTGATATTTAATTTTATTGGAATTTAAAACATGCACTAATTTATTGATACCCATTTTTTCATATTGTGAAAAGATAAGCGTCTTTTTACCATTGTTAATTATTTTTTCAATATGGTTAAGCAAATATTCACTTTTAGGGCTTGAGTTTTTTTGCGATGCAAAATTACAAACTTGCTTTAATTGATGAAGTAAAGTAAAAACATTGGACTGTATAATAAAAGGGTTTCCGGTTTGTAAAAGTTTTTCTATCCTTTCACGCCCGATAGAGAGAATATTTTCATATTCTATTTTTTGCTCGTCGTCTAATTCATGCCATATGTCTTGTCTAACCACTTCAGGTAATTCTCTATATGTTTCTGTTTTATTTCTACCTAGCTCTATAATCGAATTATTTTGTTGAAAATTTAATTCATTTTTAAAATGGCTGCCGAAATCCAATTGTCCTGAAATGAACCATATATAGGTATTTGGTTTTTTTAACTCCAAATAACGTGAGAATATTTTCGACTTTGAAATAAGATTTTGAGCTTCATCAAATATTAGACAATTAAAACTTTCAAGGATTTTTGAACTAATATTCCCGCTGCTAAAGTCATTAAAGAAAGTTTCATAATCGGAAATAAAAATATTTTTACTTTCTTGCCAGGTTGAATTTCTTTCTTCAGCGTCTCCCTGAATTATTGAAAAAGTAATATCTTCGGATAACTCTTTTAATTTGCCTGCCCATCCCTCATCGAAGTAAGGAAGCCCGATATCGCCCGGAGTGCAAACAATTAAAATTTTGTCAATTTTTCCTCTATTAAAAAGCGTTTTTAGTGCAATTATTGCCTGGTAAGTTTTACCCTGACCTAATTCATCATTTAACAGAGCAATTTTATTGTTAGCTAATAGCTCCGCCCCTTCTTTTTGAAAGTTAAAGAGGAATTGATCTTTTATTTCAACTCTTTCTGATTCAATATTTTCCGGTTTTAAAATCTTGGAGATAATCTCTTTAAAAGATTCATCATTAATATTCTCTTTCTCATCAACATTAATGGATGAAACATCATTATCGGATGTGATATTTTTATTTTCAATTTCTGAGTTAGAATATTGATTTAAAATTTCACTACTGATTGGCAATTCCCAGGATTTCATGGGATAATTAAATGAAATTTCACTGAATGATTCTTCCGAAATATTTGCTTTATCTAGCCTAAACATAAAACTGTTTGTGGAAGTATCATTCTGGAAACAAAAGTTATTTGAAAAGATTGCAGGGATTTTAAGATTATTACTTTCTTTCCAATAGCTTAATACTTTTGGATTTTCAGATTCTAATATTTTTACTTTTTTAATTGGAGGTTTATCATTTAAAAATTGTATTGAAATCCTGTCAGTTTTTCTCGATGTTTTATCATTGTTTAATTTATCGATTAATAAGTTAACATTAGGGATATCAAAATTTTTTACAAACGGAATTTTATCAAGCATTGAAAATTGTGGTTGAAATATATCTTTATAAATTTCTTTGCTCAAGGAGAATATTTCTGTTGCTAATTTGGGTTCAAGAACCTCAGTATCAATTTTTTTGAAGCTGCTTTTGATTATGGGTTTTTTAATTTCTGCTTGAATATTTATTGTTTCCGAATTAAAAGGTTCTAGTAATACTTCTTGTAGAGCAGTTTTGAGGGTTTGAAAGTCAAAAGATTTGAGAGAGTTTGTTTTTAATAAAATTATTGCTTCTTTTATATTTTTAACTGAATTATAATACTTGCTATTCTCCTGAGCTAACGAAGATGAAAAAATTATTTTTCCCGTATCAGCTTCAAAAATTTTAATCTTTCTGCTTAAAGGCTTACCCAGTCTAAAAAAAACTTTTATTGTTTTTTCTTTTGCTACTGAAAATTTTTTTCTGCTTTTATAAAGCTTAACTTTGCTTGTTTTAAAATCAAATGAATTAGTTTGTGGTAAAGTAAAAGATAAATCGGGTTTATAATTTGAAAGATTGGATGTTATTTTGGTAATTGTAAATGATTCTAAGTCTGGCTGCCTTAACCATTTGCCCCACTCAAATTGTTCAGGGGCATCAACGGTGTTAATTGATGCGGCAACTTTTTTCCGTAGAATCTTGTACATTCATTTAGTCACTGGTTTTTTGAAGGTGAACTTGTTCGCATGCTGCCTTCAATCTATCGAAAGGTTCCAGCAAATTTCTATTTTCTGCCAGCGAATTTATTTTCTCTTTAATTTCTGTGAGTTCAGATTCGTATTTCTTCGAGGTCTCTATATATAATGTACTGCCGTTTGTTCCTATAAAATGTGCGTTCTTACTATTCTTCCCTGAATTTGTATTCTGCCCGCCGTCATTATGAACTCTAATTACCCTTACACCTTGTTTATTATTTGTGCCAAGAAAGAGTGGATCTTTTACTAATATTAGATCTATTTCTTCACTGATGGCTCCTATAAGCGGCATGGCAATCAATTCAACTAAAATATGTTCCAGCAGAACATCACCATATAAAGTCTTTTGAAAATTTGTTGTTTTTATAGGTGCAGTTACTCTAAATTCTAGTGGCTTAGTTTCTGCATCAGTAACTAAAATTGCTCCCATTACACCTGATTCATCTTCAAGCATCAAAGTTTCTAGAAAAGCAATCTTTCCCAGATCCATCATTCCTCCTATTCGTTATATCTAGTTTGTAATGACAATTAAAAATTAAAGGTTATAAAGTTAAGAGTTTGGATTTATCTCCTTCTTTTCTTATAACACTTTCAACATCCAACAAATTTAATGCCTTTCTGTAATGTGATTAAAACCTCGCGGATTTGTGCATATAAACAAATCAAGTCTTCTAAAATTAAACAAAATGAATAATTAGAATTTATTTTTTTTTTGAATGCGAGTTTATTTAACTGAATTTGAAAGATTTACTGGTAAATTTTACTCGAATTAGTCAATTCAAAGAGCATTTTTATTTTTGATATTCTTGGTTTATGAGTTGGGATTTATTTTATATCTTGTTGTTAAGATTATGATAATTATTGAACTTCAATTGTAAGACAAAAATCAGATAATTATATGATTCAAAAACAGTTTAGTGCTTTTATAGTGAAAGAAATCGATGGTAAATTCTATCGAGGAATTGAAAAACAATCTTTAGAGAATCTTCCCGATAATGATGTGTTAGTAGAAGTTAAGTATTCATCTTTGAATTATAAAGATGCATTGTCTGCCACTGGAAATAAAGGAGTATCAAAAAAATATCCGCATACTCCCGGAATTGATGCTGCCGGAATTGTTGTGTCTTCAAGATCAAATAATTTTTTAGAAGGAGATAAGGTAGTTATAACCGGATATGATTTGGGCATGAATACACCTGGCGGTTTTGCTGAATATATAAAAGTTCCGAGTGACTGGATTGTAAAATTGCCTCAAAATATTAGTTTAAAAGAAAGCATGATATTAGGTACTGCCGGATTTACTGCTGCTTTAGCTTTATACGAATTACAACGGTCCGGATTAAATTCACATGGAGAAGAAGTATTGATTACCGGAGCAACTGGAAGTTTAGGTTCTCTTGCGATTTCAATTCTTTCAAAAGCCGGGTATAAAAATATTACCGCAGCTACAGCAAAAATAGATAAAACTGATTTGCTAAAAAATTTAGGTGCCAATAAGGTTATCGATAGAAACAAAAATGAAATTGATGACAAAAGCAATAAGCCGATGTTAAGAACCAGATGGGCAGGTGTGATTGATTCGGTTGGAGGAAATATTCTTGCAACAGCAATTAAATCTACACAACATGGCGGTGCTATTGCAGCTTGCGGGCTTACGCAATCATTTCAACTTAATACTACGGTTTATCCTTTTATTTTACGCGCAGTAAAATTAATTGGAATTGATTCAGGAGCCTGTCCAATGGATATCAGATTACAAATATGGAAAAAGTTATCTGGAGAATGGAAAATAAATACTTTAAATTATATTTATGAAGAAATTTTTTTGAAAGAATTGGAAAGGAAAATTCATTTAATGCTAGAGGGAAAAAATACAGGAAGGGTAATTGTAAATTTAGAAAAATAGCTTATGGATAATAATTTGAATGTTGAAAAAAGTAATAGCAAGAAACTAATAATTGTCATCGCACTAAATTTTATAATTACAATTGCTGAAGTTATAGGAGGTTTATTATCAAATAGCTTAGCACTAATCTCCGACTCGCTGCACAATTTAAGCGACGCTGCTGCAATTCTATTAAGCTACATAGCAATTAGGATGAGCAAAAAAGCTCATACTCTTAAAAGAACATTCGGTTATAGAAGGATCCAAATTATTGTTGCTTTATTTAATGCTTCTGTAATTATTCTTGTCTCATTGTTCCTCTTTAGGGAAGCTTATATAAGATTTACTAATCCAACTCCGGTTCTAGGAGGAATAATGCTGGTTGTTGCTTTAATCGGTTTAATAGCAAATGCAGTTTCAGTATTTTTACTTAAAAACGGAACAAAAGATAATATAAATATAAAGTCGGCATATCTTCATCTTTTAATAGATACATTATCTTCTATTGCAGTGGTAATCGGTGGTGTTATCATTTATTTTTATAATATTTATTGGATCGATCCTTTACTTACCACAATAATCGGTATTTATGTAATAAAGGAGGGATATTCAATTATAAAAGAAGCTTATAATATTTTAATGCAGTCAACTCCGGCAAGTATAAATTTAATTGATATAAAATCAAGCTTGGAAGGAATAAAGGAAGTGAACAATCTCCATCATGTTCATGTTTGGCAGCTTGATGAAAAGAATATCTTCTTCGAAGGGCATATCGACTTGGTAGAGAATTTTACTATTAAAGAAATAGAAATAATCCAGAAAAAAATAAAGGATATTTTATATCAAAAATATGATATTAACCATGTAACTATTCAAGTTGAGTTTGATTCCTGCCATAAAAAAGAATTAGTCTAGTTATACATGTAACCCAAGTAGTTAAATAAGTTTTAATAAGAATTCTCACCTTATAACTTTCTTTTTATAAATAATCGGGATAATTTAATTTTTGTTAAAACAAAATTTATATATAAGGGAAATAATAATGACCACGTTAAAAATAATTGTCTTTTTAGTCTTTTCCGGGTTAACATTAGCGCAACATAATATTGCTTTAAATGATACAATACCGGTCGATCCCAAAATTACAATCGGGACTTTGGATAATGGCTTAAAATATTATATACGTGAAAATAAAAAACCTGAAGATCGTGCATTTTTAAGGTTGGTCGTTAATGCAGGCTCTATACTTGAGAATGAAAATCAACAGGGTTTGGCTCATTTAAATGAACACATGGCATTTAACGGAACCAAGCATTTTGCAAAACAGGAATTAATCAATTACCTGGAATCTATCGGAATGCGATTTGGACCGGACATTAATGCTTATACAAGTTTTGATGAAACAGTATATATGATTGAAGTTCCAACTGATAGTTCGGATATGGTGAAAAAAGGGTTCCAGATTTTAGAAGACTGGGCTCATAATTTAAGTTTTGATAGTGTTGAAATTGATAAAGAAAGGGGAGTAGTAATTGAAGAGTGGCGTTTGGGAAGAGGTGCTTCGGCAAGAATCCGTGACAAACAATTTCCTGTTTTATTAAAAGATTCGCGTTATGCAGAAAGGCTTCCAATTGGCAAAAAAGATATATTAGAAAATTTTAAACATCAAACATTGATCAATTTCTACAAAGATTGGTACCGACCGGATTTAATGGCTGTTATTGCTGTCGGAGATTTTAATAAAGATTGGATAGAAAAATTAATAAAAGAACATTTTTCAAATATTCCAGATCCTAAAAATGAAAGAGTAAGAAAAGCATATCCTGTACCGGATAATGATTCAACATTGTTTTCTATAGTAACCGATCCTGAAGCAACTTCAACACAAGTTGAACTCTACTATAAACTGCCGGTTTCACCCCAGGCAACTGTAAAAGACTATAGACAAAGCTTAGTTGAACAGTTATATAACGGAATGCTTAACAATAGACTTCAGGAATTAGCCCAACAGCCCAACCCGCCGTTTATTTATGGTTATTCCGGCAAAGGAAGAATTGTAAGAACTAAAGAAGCATATATACTGGCTGCTGGTGTTAAAGATAATGGAATTGAAAAAGGATTGGAAACTTTGTTAAGGGAAGCTAAACGTATAAAAGAATTCGGTTTTACTCAAACAGAACTGCAAAGAGAAAAAGAAGATATGCTCAGTTATATTGAGAAAGCATATAATGAAAGAAATAAAACAGAATCAAGTTCTTTTGCTTCAGAATATACCAGGAATTTCTTAACTGATGAACCTATCCCCGGCATTGAGTATGAGTATAATTTGCAGAAAAAATACTTACCAGGAATTGAACTTAGTGAAATAAATGATCTCGGCAATAAGTGGATGAATAAGAGCGAAGTTGTCTTAGTAAGTGCTCCCCAAAAGGATGGCTTAGTGGTCCCGGATAAAGAAAAACTTGAGTCCATTTTAAACAAAATTAAACATGAAAAAATCACTGCTTATGAAGATAAAGTATCTGATCAGCCGTTAGTTGAGAAAGTTCCTGAACCAGCAAAATTAACTAATGAACAAAAGTATGATTCTTTAGGATTAATTGAATGGACTTTATCAAATGGTGTTAAAGTTTATTTAAAACCAACGGATTTTAAAAATGATGAAATTCTTTTCCAGGGATTTAGTCCAGGGGGAAATTCATTAATTCCCGATTCCGAATATGTCACTGCTGCGACTTCTACGGCAATAGTTCAATTAAGCGGAATAGGAAATTTTAATTATATAGAGCTTCAAAAAAAATTAGCGGGTAAAATAGTTAATGTATCACCATATATAGGTGAGCTATCCGAAGGAATTTCCGGGTCGGCTGCTCCCAAAGATTTAAAAACTATGTTTGAACTTATATATTCATATTTTACTTCTCCAAGAGTAGATAGTGCTGCATTTCTTTCGTATGAATCTAGATTAAAAAGCTGGTTAGAGAATAGAAATGCAAGTCCTGAAACAGCCTTCCATGATACACTTCAAAATACACTTAGCCAGTATAATTACAGACGCGAGCCATGGACTCTAGATAGGTTAAATAAAATGGATATGGATAAGTCTTACCGGATATATAAAAACCGCTTTGCCGATGCTTCCGATTTTACATTTATTTTCGTTGGAAATTTTACACCTGATAGTATCAAACCCTTTATTGAAAGTTATATAGGTACTCTACCTTCCGTAAATAGAAATGAAAATTGGAGAGACCTTAAAATAAATCCACCTAAAGGAATTGTTGATAAAAAAGTAATAAAAGGTATTGAACCTAAAAGCAGGGTAAATATAACTTTTACAGGTCCTTTTAACTGGAGCTATGAAAACAGTTACAAACTTAATTCTATGCTTGATGTTTTAAGAATTAAACTAAGGGAAGTCCTTAGGGAGGATAAAAGCGGTACGTATGGTGTGGGAGTATATGGTGTCGGAGAAAAATATCCTGAAGAAAAATACAACATTACTATTACTTGGGGATGCGCACCCGAGAGAGTTAATGAATTAGTTGAAGATGCCTTTCAGCAAATTGATAGTCTGAAGCAGGTTCCGGTTGCTCCGATTTATATTACCAAAGTGAAAGAAACACAAATAAGGGAGCGTGAAACAAAGTTAAAGGAAAACAAATACTGGCTTAACCTTTTACAAAGATACCTTTTTAATGATATGGATCTTTCAGAAATTAATAAATATCCTGAAAGAATTTCAAATCTCGATGCCCAAGAAATTCAGGAAGCTGCAAAAAAATATTTCAACATGAAGAATTATGTTAAAGTAGTATTGTATCCTGAAAAATCAGAGCAGTCTGATAAAAATTAAAATAAAAACCTTCTAGGTTAGCCATGTTTATTATAAATTGAAAACCTCGAAGGTTAAAGTCTAAAATTTATTTATTTATAATTAATATTATATAAAATGGAAAGAATTAAACTCGGAATTATAGGATGCGGTTTAGCTGCAAAAAATTTACATTATCCTGCTCTTAAGGAATTAAAAAATGAATTTGAAATTGCAGCTGTTAGTAACCATACCGAACCAAAAGCAAAAGAATTCTCTTCAATGGTTGGTGGTGTTCCTTATTTTCTTGATTATAAAGATCTACTAAAAAGAAAGGGTATTAAAGCTGTTGATATTGCATTACCAATTGATTTGAATTATCAGGCAACCAAAGATGCTTTGGAAGCAGGAAAACATGTTATCCTTGAAAAACCTTTAGCAGCAAATCTTGAGGATGCAAAAAAAATGCTGGAATTCCCAAACAAATATAAGACTGTTATGCTGCTTGCTGAAAATTTCAGGTATAAAAGACTGTATAATAGAATAAAGGAAATAATTGACGACGGGAGTATTGGTAAACCGTTTACCTTTGTATGGTATACTTTTGATCATGTGCATGAGAATGAATATGGACAGATTGGATGGCGCAGGCAGCATCAATATAAAGGAGGGTTTATAACCGACGGCGGGGTTCACAGTATTGCGGCATTAAGACTTCTCTTTGGAGAAATTACACCTGTTTCCATGATTGTACAAAGTATAAATCCTGATATTGGAAAGGTTGATACTTGTAATTTACAAATGAAATTTCCGAATGATGTTACTGGTTCATTACTTCTGTTTTTTAGCACACCATATAATTATGAAAACAGGTTGGTAATCTTTGGTAATAAAGGGAGTGTTGCTACAGATGGTGATATTATTACTTTAAAAACTTATTCCTCAAATCGATTAACTGGTGACAAAAATGAAATTAAAGAAGAAATTAAAGCTGGAAATGGATTTAAAGAAGAGTTCGAAGATTTTTATTCTGCAATTCGTAAAGGAACGAAAATAAAAAGTACTTTTGAAGAAGGTTACAAAGATCTCAAAACAATCCTTGATGCTTTGAATATGTAAGTACTTGCCCTTCCGGCGAAGCTTTTAGCGAAGCCGGGTGGTTGGTTGTATGTTGTCATTCAGCCATTCAATCAAACATTCATTCATTAGGCTTTAATAGTAAATACTTGAATAATGAATTACGAAAAAATTCTTGCTGCTTCGGATAGACTAAAAGGAATTGCAAACAAAACCCCTGTTTTTACTTCATCCACTTTAAATAGATTGATTAACTCGGAAGTTTATTTAAAATGTGAAAACTTCCAGAAAGTAGGAGCATTTAAATTTAGGGGAGCGTATAATGCTGTTTCTCAACTAAACGAAAAACAAAAATCAAAAGGAGTTATAACATATTCCTCAGGCAATCATGCTCAGGCAATCGCTTTGGTTTGTAAAATGCTGGATGTAAAAGCCTTTATTGTAATGCCGAATAATGCTCCTATAATAAAGAAAAATGCAACAAAAAATTATGGTGCATTCATAATTGAATATGATCCGGAAACCACTACACGTGAAGAATTAGCACAAGAATTAATTTCTAAAAATAATTATACTTTAATTCCGCCTTATGATCATGAAGATATAATTGCAGGGCAGGGGACAGTCGCAAAAGAGTTGTTTGAAGAAGTCGGAAATCTGGATTATTTATTGGTTCCTTGCGGCGGTGGAGGTCTGTTAAGCGGTTCAGCAATTTCGGCTAAAAATTTATCTCCACTATGCAAAGTAATTGGTATTGAACCTGAAGTTGCTGATGATGCAGTGAAATCTTTTTACACTAAAACCCTTCACACTGTAAAAAATCCACCGACAATTGCAGACGGAACAAGAACAGCATCTCTTGGGAAATTGACATTTCCTCTTGTTCTTCAATATGTTGATGAAATGAAAACAGTTTCCGAACAAGATATTATTGAAGCGGTAAAATTTTTATTCTTCAGAATGAAATTAGTTGTTGAACCTTCCGGCGCTTTGGGGATTGCTGCTTTATTAAGTAGGAAAGTGGAGGCTCCAGGAAGAATCGGAGTAATTGTAAGCGGTGGTAATATAGATTCTGAAACGATGATAAAAATATTGAAAGAATAAAATAAAAAATCTTACTCTTAACTTTGAAATTAAGAGTAAGATTGTAATAAATTTATTATAAGGAAAAGATGATTCTAACCAAGCTTGAATGCTATAGGTACAACAATTTGGACTTTAACTTTTTTACCATTTTGAATGGCAGGTTTAAATTTTGTTTTCGTAATTGCTGTCTGCGCTGCTACATCTAAGTCTGAACCCGCACTTTTAATTACTTCAGTTCCGACAACATTACCATTTTCATCAATATATGCTCTTACGAAAACTTTTCCCTCTTTACCTGATTCTTTTGCCTTTACCGGGTACTTGACATTTTCTTGAATTGCATAATTACCACCAATCGGTTCAGGCATTTGATCAACCTCTGAAAGGAAGTCATCAGGGTTTACATTAGCCATACTGACTTTATTTTCTCCTGTATTAAAATACCATCTGTATTGGGATTTCACATTTTTATTATTTTTCATTGCCGGCAGGAATTTCCAGTTTTCGAATTGACTTACAGCTATATCTGTTAAGGCTTTATCAGGACTTTGAACAACCTCGACTTTTTCTACATTACCATTTTCATCAACTAAAAGTTTGTAGTCCAGTTTTACTTCTCCTTCCATATTTAAGTTTTTTATCTCTTGGGTAATCTTATCCGAAAGTTCTTTCTCATTTCCATCAATTAATTTAGGCGCGGAATCAACTTTAGAAACCGGCAAATATATTTCATTATAATTTGGTATTACTTCAACTGTGTCTTTCCCTTTGCAGCCAAAAGTAATTAATAAAAGAACTAATAAGGATTTTATTACATTTTTCATTTTAACCTCACAGATTTGATTTTATAATTATTTCATTAGGAAATTTTGCTTTAACTTCAGTGGTGGGAAGTGTATTCCTCATCAGTAATTCTATTGTTTCACTTTTAGTTGAAATTATATTAACTGCATCCTCCATCTCCTTCTTATAATCATTAATTTTGTTAAAAAAAATGATGCTGACAATTAATAAAATTACAGCGACAGCATAAGAACCAACAGCAAAAAAATTATGTAAAGTGAAAAAGCTTCTTCTCTTTTGATTTGTATTTCCTATAGTGTGAAATATTCTTTCTTCAAGCTCTAAAGGAAATTCTTCACGGGATTCATTTAACGATGTTCTAATAATATTAAGCTTTTTGAAATAATCGCGTGCTTCTTCATTCTGTGAAAGAATGGAAAACAAAACGACTTCTTCACTCTTTTCAAGTTCGCAGTCAAAATATTCATTTATTAGTTTTTTAATGTCGGTACTCATTTTAATTCCTTTACCTTTTACTTAATCGTCATTTCAGTTTACTATTTTTGAAATCCTTTGAATTAATTTTTGCCGTGTTTTATATAACCTGCTTTTAACTGTATTTTCATCGATATCCATAATTGAAGCAATTTCCTTATAACTCAATCCGCTGAATTCTTTCATTATAAAAGGTTCTCTTTGTTCAATCGCGATGTTATCCAGTTCTTTTAGAATTATTTCCTTCATCTCTTTAAGCTCAAAAATTTCTTCAAGATTTTCGAGGAATTCCATCTCTATTTCTTCCGTAATCATAAACATTAAACTGGTCTACTCTTGATTTTTTACTCCTGTAATATCCATAGATCTCATTTCTTGCAGTGGTAAAAAGTCAATATGAAATGTTATTCTTATTTTTAATTGAATCTAAATTCTCATATAACTTTAAGAATACATTTTGAACAATATCTTCGGTAAGCATTCTATCATTAACCATTTTTAAGACATAATTAAAAATTTTATTCTTATGCCGGTTGAATACAATTGTAAATTCTATTATTTGATTACTGCTGATATTCACATCTCCTCTTTTCTATTATAGATACATAAGTGAAAGAAATGTTGCTTTAAATATTAAAAATAATATTTGAAGAAATGAAGGGAAATGATGCTAATTTTATAGCAGCATCTATTTTGAAGTTTAAAAATGCTTATTAAAAGTTAAAATAAGCGGTTGTTACAAAAGATACTTGTACTTACAAAACTTTTTAAACAACCTCTTTGAGTATGTTAGAACATATTTTCCATATTTTCAATTAGATGATCTACACCGTTTGAATCAAGATGAGTAATCGGCAGCTCACCTTTTAGTTTTCTTAAGGTATTTTTTAATTTCATCAGTTGAATGAACAAATCATGCTCCGGTACAACATTTTCCGAATGCATAGGGCATTTAAAATAGAACGACAACCACTCCTGGATCCCCGATAAATTACTCCTTTGAGCAAGGTCCATAAATAAAATTAAATCAAGAACGATTGGAGCTGCCAAAATAGAGTCCCTGCAGAGAAAATTTATTTTTAATTCCATCTGGTAACCAAGCCAGCCGAATATATCTATATTATCCCAGCCTTCTTTGTTATCACCGCGCGGCGGATAATAATCGATCCGGACTTTATGATAAAATTTTGAATAAAGGTCATTATACAATTCCGGCTGCAAAATTGAATTTAAGACGGATAACTTGCTGACTTCTTTTGTTCTAAATGAGCTCGGATCATCCAGCACTTCGCCGTCACGGTTTCCAAGAATATTTGTAGAGAACCATCCATTCAATCCAAGCATCCTTGCTTTAAGCATCGGCGCAATAACAGTTTTTATCATAGTCTGCCCGGTCTTAAAATCTTTGCCTGCAATCGCTACATTTTGATTTTCGGCAAATTTCAGTAGTGCAGGAATTTCTGCCGAAAGATTTGGTGCACCATTTATATAAGGGACACCTTCGGCAATTGCAGCATAAGTATACAGCATGCTTGGCGAAATTTCAGGATGGTTATTTCTCATCCCTTCTTCAAATGATTTAATATCATTAAAGATTTCATTCATCGGCAGAAATATTTCAGTGCTTCCGCACCATATCATTACAAGTCTATCAAGATTATTTTCCTGCTTGAAATTTTGTATGTCTAATCTCAACTGTTCCATTAAACCAAATTTATTGGTCCCCTTTTTTACATAAGTTCCTTTTAATCTGACAACAAAGCGCTGTTCGAAAACACCCGGCATGGGATGAATTTTCGTGAGTTCATCTTTTACTTTTATCAGATCACTTTCTTTAAGAACTTTTGCATATGAAGCCGATTCGTAACAGTTCTCATCCCTAATATCCCAGCCGCTGAAAACCAGATCATTTAAATCGGCAATAGAAATAAAGTTTTTGATAAGCGGGAAATTATTTTCTGCCCTGTTCCCGATTCTTATTGTGGCTAACTGAGTAAGTGAGCCAATAGGTGCTGCCAATCCTTTTCTAACGGCAAGCGTGCCTGCTAAAAAAGTAGTAGAAACTGCTCCATTTAACCCTACAATTAGAACTCCAAGTTTTCCCTTTGGTTCCTGAACAGAGGTTTCCATAACACGCTCCTCTCTTTATTTAATAATTTTTACTTCGACTAAAAATTATTTTTGTAAAATATTTTTTGGTTTTAAAATCGATTTTAATTGATTAACTGACGAGATTTTATAATCAGGATTAAGTGTAACCTCCTTTTCTTTATAAGTTTTATTAATTAACCAGATTGTTTTGCATCCTATTTTTTGTGCCGGCTGAATATCATTGTCATATGAATCTCCAATTACAAAAGATTCTTCCGGTTTGACTGAAAGTTCTCTTAAAGTAATAAGAAATATTTTTGGATCAGGTTTCCTAATTTTTAACAAAGCGGAATCTGTAATCACTTTAAAGTAATTTCTTATATTAAATTCTCTCAAAACGGTTTCCAAATTTCCATAAAAATTTGAAATAACTGCCAATGAAAAATTATCTGCGAGCTCACTTATAATATCATTAAATAACGATATACACTCTTTTACATATGAATAGCATTCTTCCACAACAGTGTCAATTGTATGTTCATCAAAATCCAAAAGATTATTATCAAAAAGATATTCAAACTGCATGGATAATTGATTCTTCAATATGAACTTAAATGAATCTCCCGGTTTTATTTTATCATTCATTCTCCGCTCTGCAAAAATATAAGCCTTTATAAATTCATCTTTCAGGATTTGTATCGAATGTCTTTTATATTCACTCCAGAACATTTCAATCCAGTGAATACCGTTTGTATCTATAGTTCCGCCAAAATCAAATATTAAAGACTTAATCATTCGTATAAACCTTGTGTAATTTCGAATTTCGAATTGCGGATTTCTGAGCCTAAGGCTCATCAGCCTTTGGCTGAGGATTTAAATCCACGAGATTCGCAATCTACAATTATATGTAATCAAGAATATCTTTCTTTTCAGCAACTACTTTCCCTTTAATTTGTATTAATAATAATCCTACAAGTATCCAAAAAAATTCTCTAATCCTATTTACTATTGCAATAAAAATCCCGACACCAGCAGTAAATCCCAGGCTTTCAAGAACTAAATATAAACTTCCTTCACGCGTACCGAGTTCAAACGGAATAAAGAAAAGTACATTCATGATAATTGAAGAACCTGCATTTATAAAGAAAGCTTGAATTATTGTAGAATTAATCCCGATTGCAACAAGGATAAAATAAAATTCAAACGAACCAATTATTCTTCCCAGGTATTCCGAAAGAAGAGCGGAATAAAATGCCGGTTTACGGTTTAAATAAAGATCAGTTATCCGTTGATCAATTAGAAGTAAAGAGTTTTCCCGTTTAGCTAATTTTTCATTAACTTTTTTCAAGAATGTAAATTTAGAAATAAAATTCAATATAGATTTAAATATTCCTTTTTTATGTCTTGAAAAGAAAAACCATATAAGAACTATAAGAGCTGCGGAAATTATAAATAAAATTATTCTAAATTCAGTGGAAAGCGGGAGAAGAATGGCAACAATTATTATCCCGGTAAACCAGAAGAAAAAGGAACCCAGTATGTGAATCATTCGATAAAGAATTACGGAGGAAACGGAATTGTGAATGCCTATAGATTCCTTTAATGCCATAACGCGGTAAGGTTCACCCCCCAAATTGATGAAAGGGGTGATATAATTAATTGCGAATCCGCTTATCGAAATAGATAATATATCTCGGAATCTTATTAAATTTTTTTTACCATTTAAAATGATGTACCATGCAAGTGAATTGAATAAATAGACAATTCCCCAGACTGCGATTATAGGAAAAAACCACCACCCGATCTTTTCTATATTAATTACAATATTATTTATACCGAATTCTATGACAAGGTAAACAAAAACCGATAACCCGATAAGAAAAAATATTAATCTTGACTTCTTATTCATTTAAAAAAATAGTTTTTTGTTCTGATGCCGATTTATAACATTTTTCTAAAAGATAAATAGAATCAAATGCATCCTCTATATATTCTGAAGAATTATTGTTTGTCATAATATTTTCTATAAACTCTTCAAACAAAGAAATGTATAGAGAATTATATGTTGCTTTATCGGAAACATCCGGTACCGGAATTACTTCTTCGTAGTTGTTTTGATATTTCCGTAATTCTTTCTTCCCATCATAAATTAAGCTGCCGCAGCTTGAAGTTAACCGGGCAGTGTTAGTTCTTGCACCGGCTGCCCATGTTAAAGTTATCTCGGCAATTCCGGTTCCGTTTTCCAGTAGTAAATATGCTGTATCTTCAACATTATAATTGTGCTTCAAATTAAAAATCTTAGCAGTTAGTTTTTCAGGCTTACCGAACATCCAACTTATAAGATATAAATAATGAATACCGGAATCAGTTAAAATTCCGCCGCCGGACATTTCTTTATTTATTCGCCAGGGATTATTGAATACCGGTAAACCAAAATCTGCTTCGGTTCTATAAATTCCACATTCAAAAATAAATTTGGATTCTTTCGAGAAGTGATTTATATATTCTTTAAAATTTATCCAAAGTGGAGCATATTTATATTGGTGACACGGCATAAATACAATGTCACTTCTCTTTAGCTTATCAGAAATTATTTTTGCTTCCTCTAAACCAAGTGTAAAAGGTTTTTCACAAATAATGTTTACATTTTGTTGAATTGCAGTTTCAATAATTTCAGAATGAAAAAGGGGAGGAGTACATATATCAATAAAATCGAGTTTTTCATTTTCAAATAAATCTGCCGCCGAAGCATAGAATTTTATTTCCGGATAATTTTTAGAACAATTAATCCTGTTTATTTCATCCGATTCAACTGCAGCAATAATTTTAGCTTTCCCCATAGCTTCAATACTCTGAAAAGCCGGTATGTGGCTGTTTCGAGCTATCTTTCCAAAACCGATTATTGCACCCTGCAGCATTGTTTTCTCACTACTTATTAAACTAAGAACTTTAGTTACAAACTTCTTTGTATATATTATTCAATGTTTATATAAAAATAATTTAAACACTAACCAAGTTATTTAGTTTTTCCCGGTATATTGTTTTTGCGGATTCCAATAAATTTTTGTTATTCTTTTCCTGTTTAAGAATCACATAAACTAAAAGTGCGTTAAGAATTATTAATTCAAATAAAAAATAGTATTCAGGTTTATTAATGATAATTGCAATAAATAAGACCATCATCCGTGTATTTGTAGTAAGAATGTTATGATATTTCAATAACGGTTTATTTAAATTTTTATATTTTTCTTTTAAATTTTCAGGTATTCCATTTATAAAATTATTTTGAACATAATAAAACAGACTTTTTGTTTCTTTTGAAAATATCTCCTGTTCTTTTGTATAATTTATGTAAACTCTCATCAACAATTTTTTTACGAAATTATTTTTCCAGGAAAGCTTATTATAAATCGGGAATAAGTCATTTAATTTATCCAATTCACTTTTATTTTTATCAAAGATGATGAAGAGATACAGGTTCCGGTTGTAGTCTGCAATAGCGCATTGCAGAGAGTGGCTCAATCCAGTTATAACAGCAAATAAAAAAATCCATGGAGTTCCTCCGTTTACAACAAATCTCGCACATATATGAATATAAATACTGAGGAACATTAAGTTACCGCCTAATCCATCCAGTATTCTGCCAAACCTGGATTTGAAATTCGTCATCCTCGCTAATTGCCCATCGGTACTGTCGAGAGTTTCTGCAAAAACTAAGAAACACATACCAATTATATTAACAGTCAAATTTTGATAGAAGAAAAGATGCCCTGCAGTTACACCGAAAAGGATACTGATTATGGTAACTCCATTTGGTGAGATACCTAAGCGTTTGGACGCTAATGCAAAAACATAACCAAGACGACGATAAAAAATTATATCGAGAAATTCTTCTGTATCATGTGATTTGAATGTTGATTCAATCTGTAATTTGTTCAGCCACATAAGTTAATGCTTCTTCCATTATTGAAATTCCTTCTTCGGCAATCTCTTCTGTTATTATAAGCGGCGGATTAATTCTTATATCCGGGTTATATCCCATGATAATTAGCCCTTTCTTTAAACATTCATGGAAAAACATTTTAGTATATTTTTTATCAAGTTTTTCTTTTGAGCTTTTGTCTTTTACAAGCTCTACTCCAATCATCAGACCTTTACCACGAACATCTCCGATTATGGAAAATTTTTCTTTAAGTATATTTAATTTTTCTAACATGAAAGAACCAACCTTGGCTGAATTTTCAACCAGACCTTCATCGATGATTGTCCTTAAAGTTATATAGGCTGAAGTTGAAGCCAAAGGATTTCCGCCATAACTTGATGAACTTCCGCTTGGATTAGCAAATGGTTTTGAAAAAATAATTTCATCCCGCGACATTAGACCTGTCATAGGAAAACCGCCGCCAAAACCTTTACCAATAGTTATAATATCTGGAACAACATTGTCATGCTGAACTCCGAACATTTTTCCTGTCCTTCCGAAACCAGTTATCATTTCATCGGCAATTAGTATTGCTCCTATTTCATCTGCTATTTCTCTGAGTTTTAATAAATATCCTTGTGGAGGAACAACATTTCCTGCAGTTCCTTGAATTGGTTCAACTACAATTGCTGCAATATTATTGGTTGTTTCATATTTAATTTTTTTTCTTATAAAATCGACACAAGCAAATTCGCAGTCCGCGTGAGTTTTATCGAAAGCGCAATGCCTGCAATTTGCATATGGTGTTGAATATGTACCAAAGGGGAGAGGACCTAAATTATTTTTAAAATCATCTCCGAGTAATCCGAGAACTCCAAGAGTCTTTCCGTGGAATCCACCCCAAAATCCCAGGAACTCTGTTTTTTTTGTATATGATTTTGCCAGCCTCAATGAAGCTTCAACAGCTTCTGCGCCGCTGCTGTAAAATTGGCTTCTTGTTAAATCACCGACTGCAACTTCGGACAATAATTTTGTTAAAGCGACTCTATTCTTGGATGTAAAACTTCCAACATGGATCTGTTTTAATTGCTCGCTCATTGCAGAAAAATACTTAGGGTGATTATAACCCAGACTTGCAACGCCTACCCCAGCAAAAAAATCTATATATTTATTACCGTCAACATCTTCAATAATCGAACCTTCACCTTTTTCTAAAACTATTTTTGATGAAGTTGCAATTGATTGAATCCCGGGTGAAATATAATTTTGCTCTTCTTCAAAAAGCTTTAATGATTTAAGTCCCGGTATTTCCGAAACAATAGACGAATATTTTTTAGAATTTATTGTCAGCATAATTCTCCCTTTTACCAGCTATTTGATAAGCTTTATTAAAAATTAATTTTGCAATATTTTTACTTGCTTTATCTCTTACCGGAGCAAAACTTGGCCAATCATTTATGTCTATTATTGTAATTTTCCCATCATTGGATATTATTGCATCACCACCGAAAACATATAAGCCTAATATTTCTGCAGAAAGGAATGCTAATTCTTTTAATTCATTTAAATTAAATTTGGTTGACTGCGCTCCATTTATTAGATACCAATAAAAAAAATCAGAATCTCTCAAAGCATAAAATTTGATAAGATCTCCATCTATATGTTCCTGAAGAACAGCTTCATTAATTTTTCTGTTTGCAAATTCATTTATTACATTGTTCTTTTCTGCCTCAGAATATACAAGAGTTACATCTTCACGGTGAACGGCATGAACATCACCCCTTTTCAGCCATATTTTTTTTGAACCGAAATCTTTTAAACCGGTTTCACAAAATTCATTTGTTTTTACTATAATGCTTTTAGGGAAGGGAATATTATTTTCCTGCAGTTTTTTCACCATATTAATTCTGTAGCAGTTAATAACTCCTTTCGGACTATTAATTATGCGTATTCCTTCATTTTCGATTTGCAATAATTTTTCCTGGGCTGCAGATCCTTGAGCCATAGAAAAAATAAAATCGGCTTCAATATGATTATTTAAAATTGCTTCTTCATTTAGAATTTTAATTTCCGCTCCCATGGATTTCAATTCTTCAGCGGTTTTCAATAAGATGAGTAAATCATTTTTGATATGATTTGGTGAGTATTCCGATTGACGTTTTATTCCAGCCAGCTTTAAACTCATTGAATTTCTTTTCATTTGTTCAATGAATAATTATTTTATTTTCTCCCTTAAAAAACAGAGATATGCAGATATTTCTCCGGTTCTGTTTTTATTTTGTCTACAAGTTGGTTTAATTCATTTAAAAGTGAGTTAAAATCATTATAAATTTTTTTATTATTGATTAATCCGCCGACTAATGTGCTGTCACCTTCCGCTTTTGAAATCAAATTATCAAGTCTGTTTGATAATGAAGAAACCGTATTGTAAACAGAATCTTTCATAATAAATTTTCCGAGACTTCCTTTACCATTTTTTATTGAATCTGTTAATGAAACTAAATTATCGGATAATAAATTCAGATTATTGTAAAGAGTCGAATCATAAGCCATCTTTCCAAGAGAACCTTTTTTATTATTTACTGTTGTTAAAAATTTGTCCAGTCCTTTCAATACCGACTCAAATTTATCAACCGTATTTGTATTGTTTATTAATTTGCCTATGCTTCCTTTACCGCTTGAAATTGTATCGGTAATTGAGCGAAGATTTGAAAGCAGTTTGGAAAAATCATCTAATGCCGGTTGAATTTTAGTGCTTAATTTGTCCAGGCTGAAAGTAGGTTCTACATGCAGAAATTTTCCTTCCGGTAAAGGCGCTTCATTCGGTTGACCAATGGAAATGTCGACAAATCTGTCACCAAGCAAACCGATGGTTTTGATCGTAGCATTTGATGAATTGGTTATTTGGGTCTTATAATTTGATTTAATGCTTAAAGTAATATTAATACCATTTATCCCGTTACGCCTGGTAAATTTCAGATCGCTTACATTTCCGATTTTTAATCCACCTAAAGTGACCAGAGAACCCTCTGATAAACCTTCGGTATTTTCTACAAATATTTTTAGATCGTATGTGCTGGAAAAATAATTCCCTTCGGTTCCGACTAAAAATATAAAAACAAAAAAGATTACCAAACCGATAAAAACAGTTAAACCAACTTTTAAATTTGAAAATTTAATCGAAGATGTTTGCATATATTTTTATATAAAATTTATCTCTTAACAATTTTTTAGTAATTCAGCATCCTGGTATACTTCATAGAAGAATGCTTTTACAAATTCATTTTTTGAATTTAGCATTTCGTTAACAGTTCCGGATTCAACCAAAGTACCGCCGTTAATTAATGTAAGCCTATCTCCAATAGAAACCGCATCATTTAAAATATGAGTAACAACAACTGCAGTGGTCCCTTGTTCTCTTAGTCGTGCGATCAAATCTAAAATATGTTTAGCGTTAATTGGATCCAGACCGGTTGTGGGTTCATCAAAAAGAATAATTTCAGGATTAAATACCATCGCTCTTGCTATTGCAACTCTTTTCTTCATTCCGCCGCTAAGTTGATCAGGAAATAAATCGTTAGTCCCAGATAAATTGACAAATGAAAGAGCTGTTTCAATTCTATCTTCCATTTCCAATTGAGAAATTTTATTTTGCTCCGAGAGAAAATACCCAACGTTTTCTTCAACAGTAAGGGAATCGAATAATGCATTCCCCTGGAAAACTATTCCCATTTTTTTCCTAATAGGGAGCATCTCAAGTTCAGATAATTTTGTAATATCAATACTCCCAATTTTAACAGTGCCACTTTGGGGTTTCCATAAACCGAGAATTATTTTTAAAATAGAACTTTTACCGGCACCGCTAGGTCCAAGAATCACCGATACATTTCCTTTAGGAATTTCCAAAGAAATGTTTTTAAGAATTTCTCTTCCTTGCAATGTTAAATAAATATTTGATAATCCGATTATATTCAATTAAAATAATTCCCAAATTACTTTTGTAAAAATGAAATCAATAATTAATACAACCATAGATGAAACTACTACGGCATTTATTGTATTGCGCCCCAGGCCTGTTGTTCCGCCGGTAGTTGAAAACCCATAATAACAACTTATTGTCGATATGAAAAAACCAAAGAATATTGGTTTTGTAAATCCAACTACTATATCCTTTAATCTTAAGGAATTAATAGCCGAGTGCCAAAAAAAGGAAGTATCTACTCCGAGTGAAAGTTTAGTTACAACCATTCCTCCGATAATTCCCACCATATCCGCAATTAAAGTTAAAGGTAAAAACATTACAAGAGCTGCGAGAGTTCTTGGGAAGACAAGCTTCTGAATAGGGCTTGTACCAAACGCTCTAAGCGCGTCAATTTGTTCGCTTAGCTGCATCGCACCAATTTCCGAAGCATTTTTTGCACCTGTTCTCGCGGCTAATAATAAACCTGTAATTACCGGTCCGAGTTCTCTTACCATTCCTAAAGCAACAGTTCGGCCAACAAGCGTTTTTGCTCCAAACAGATCTAATTGATGCCCGGTTTCAATTGCTAAAATTATTCCTACAAATAGACCGCCTAAAAAGATTAATCTAAAAGCTTTTGCACCAATCCAGTACATCTCTTTAAAAGAATCCTGAAGATATTTTAAATTGGATATAAATCCTTTAAATAGATCAAACACTAGAAAAGTGTAGTCCTGTAATTTTGATAAACTTAATTTAAAAGCTTCCAATAGTTCTCTTATCCAAGTTAGTGTAATGAATTTTCCTCAACAGCTAAAAACTTTTCAGCAGTTTTTATATCATCCGCATGATCAACATCAATTATTTTTGAAAAAGCATAACCATATAAATGATATTTTTTTTCAATCAATAGTTTCAAAAAATTTCTAAGTCGCTTATAATTATTTTTAACGGCGAAATCTATTTCCTTATACATTGATGTGGTAAAATAATAAATGCCGCCCGTTACAAAAGAGCCATTATTTGCTTTGTCGTTAAATTTAGTAATTAAATTATTTTTATCTAGTTCTACATAAAGTGGTTTTTCATCGTCAATAAATTCTGTTATGCCCAAGACTCCGTCAAAGTGTTTCATTGTATTAATAAAATTGATGAAGCTTTTAAATTCAAATTTCGAGAAAATAGTATCAACGGTAAATAAACAAAAAGGTTTATCCTGTAAAAATAACTTCAATTCATATAAGCTATGTAAAGAACTTTCAGTTGATTTCACTATTAAATTAATTTTATTTCTTAAATAGTGATTTGAAATAAAATTGTTAACTTCTTCTGCATCTTCATTAATTATGATGTTAATAGAATCCGGCTCTTGCTTGTTTATTACCATCAATAATCTTTCGAGCATCGGCACATTATTAATACAAATTAAAGGTTTAGGGAGATTAATTCCTTCGGATTTTAATCTTTCGCCTTCACCTGCAGCAATAATTGCGAAGTTCATTAATAATTAAGAAAATTTAAGCAATGCAATGAAATTTTGATTCTTAAATATACTAAAATTTTAAATAGTCAATTTTAATAAATTATTTGACTTAAAACAGGAAACTTTTTTTAGTAATTTAAGTTTCCAAAAATAATTCCTGGAAACTAAATTGTCAAGAAATAGTTTCGACCTATGCAGCTGAATAATTAAATATTTTGTTGAAATAGAAATAAAGCGATATCAGTTATAAAAAGTAAGAATTTGGAATTGGAAGAAAGATCAACTTGACAATACTTTTCTTAAGTTTTATATTTGAATTCAAGATAATAAAATGTATGACTAACACAGATAGACATATAACCAAAAGTTATTATGAAGCCTACAAAACTAACGGCAATCTTGCTGCTGCGTTAGTTCCGAATATCCTGCCTTTAGATGTGATCATTATTGGGATTATTATTAGCGTACTAGGAATTATTATCCTAGGTTAATAAATTTAGGTCAATCCCAATCTAATTTAATACTAAAATAAAAAATAATCAGATTCGGGTTGGCCTGAAGACCCAAGTTATTTCTGAAGGTTATTATGTATCTATCGAGGTTATTTTGAAAACTGATTATTTTTTAATGAAAACATTTTTTTCTAAAAGAAGTAGAAATAAAAAATCACCCTCACCAAAAAGTGCTCCGGTTGATATTCCATATTATATGTTAATGTTATTTTTAAATTTTAATTATTAGAAATATAAATTGAAAAAATTAGAACAAAAGGAAAGGAAATATAATGAAGCATAAATCCTTGCTCTCAGGCGCAGATATATTTTTTGAATGTTTGAAACGTGAAAAAGTCGATGTGATTTTTGGTTATCCTGGCGGAGCAGTACTTAAGCTTTATGAGAAGCTATATGATGTAGATTATTTAAAACATGTTCTGGTTAGACATGAGCAAGGAGCAACTCATATGGCTGAAGGTTATGCAAAAGCAACAGGTAAAGTCGGTGTTGTTTTAGTAACCTCCGGCCCCGGTGCTACAAATACTGTGACGGGTATTGCTGATGCCTATATGGATTCCGTTCCTATTGTTGTGTTTACCGGTCAAGTGCCAAGCCACCTAATTGGCAATGATGCATTTCAAGAAGCAGATATTGTCGGGATTACGCGTCCTATTACTAAGCATAATTTTCTTGTCAGGGATGTTAAAGAATTAGCATCTACAATTAGGAAAGCTTTTTATATTGCTTCAACCGGAAGACCTGGTCCTGTTTTAGTCGACCTTCCCAAAGATGTAGTTGCAGCCGAATGCGAATTAGAATATCCTGAAAAGGTTGAAATAAGAGGTTATAAACCAAATTTTTTAGGGCATCAAAATCAGATAAAAAAAGCAGCAGAAATAATTAAGAAAGCTAAAAAACCTTTGCTGTATGTCGGTGGTGGTGTTATAATGTCGGATGGTTACCGTGAATTGAGATTATTAGCTAAAGAGAATAATCTCCCTGTAACGATGACACTTCAAGGGCTTGGAGCATTTCCAATGACCGATCCACAATCTCTTGGAATGTTAGGAATGCATGGAACATATTGGGCAAATCAGGCTGTGAATAATTGCGATGTACTAGTCTCTTTAGGGGCAAGATTCGATGACAGGGTTACCGGAAAGATAGACGAGTTTGCGGTTAATGCTTATAAGATACATGTTGATATTGATCCGACATGTATTGATAAGAATGTTATTGTAGATCTTCCTATTGTCGGTGATGTTAAGCATGTTATTGCCGAATTAGCTTCAGAGATGAACGAACCGCCGGATACCAGTGACTGGTGGAATCAAATAAATACCTGGCGGGAAGAATGTCCTCTTTATTATGAGACCAATGATAATAAATTAAGATCGGAATATGTTATTTCCAGAATTTCAGATTTAACAAAAGGTGAGGCAGTTATTATTACTGATGTAGGACAGCATCAAATGTGGACAACACAATACTATAAATTTAATAATCCAAGGTCTCATCTTACGAGCGGAGGATTGGGAACAATGGGATTTTCTGTTCCGGCTTCCATTGGAGCTGCATTTGGTATTAAAGATAGACCCATTATTTCCATAAGCGGTGATGGTGGATTCCAGATGAACATGCAGGAATTAATTACTGCAGTTTATTATAAACTTCCGATCAAATTCATTATTCTTAATAATAGTTTTCTTGGAATGGTAAGGCAATGGCAGGAATTGTTCCATGCAGAGAAATTTAGTTTTACCGATCTCTCGGAAAGCAATCCGGATTTCAAGAAACTCGGAGAAGCTCTCGGGTTAAAATCTTTTTCTACAGATAACCCGAACGATATTGATGGAATTCTTAAAGAAGCTTTTTCAATAAATGATGGACCGGTTCTAGTAGAATGCAAAGTTCAAAAAGAAGATATGGTTTTCCCGATAATTCCTGCAGGTAAATCTGTTAAAGAAATAATGACCAAACGTTTGGATCCAAAGGAGATGGTATAATGAAACATACTATTTCTGTTCTTGTTGAAAATCAATTTGGAGCTTTTAACCGCGTAGCTACAATGTTCAGCGGGAAAGGATTTAATATCCACAGCATTTCCATTGGTGAAACTGAAAGTCCTGAAGTCTCAAGAATGACAATTGTAACTGAAGGTGAAGATAAAATTATAGAACAAGTTGTAAAACAATTAAATCGTCTTATAGATACGATTAAAGTAGTTGATTTAACCGGGCAAAACAGAGTTGAACGAGAGCTTGCATTGATTACTGTATTTTATCAAAAAGGTACCCGTGCAGAAATAATCAGTGTTAGCGATATATTTAGAGGTAATGTAGTTGATATAAATAATAAAACAATTACACTGGAAATTACCGGTCCGCCTGATAAAATTGATGCTGTTATAAATGTTTTGGAACCGTACGGTATTAAAGAAATGGCTCGCTCAGGTACGGTTGCGTTAAAGCGAGGTGAACAACTTAAACACGATAAAACTTTAGTAACTCAAACATAAAAGGGAAATAAAATGAAAGTTTATTATGATAATGATTCTTCATTAGAATATCTTCAAGATAAAAAAATAGCTGTCTTGGGATTTGGCAGCCAGGGGCATGCTCATTCATTAAATCTTAAAGACAGTGGTATGAATGTAAGTGTAGGTTTGCGATCATCAAGTTCAAGCTGGGCAAAAGCAGAAGCAACCGGATTAAAAGTGAAAACTATTCCTGAAGCCGTTGAATGGGCAGATGTTATTATGATTCTTTTACCTGATCAAAACCAAAAAGAAGTTTATGATAAAGAAATTAGTCCTCATCTTAAAGAAGGAAATACTTTGGCTTTTGCACATGGCTTTAATATTCATTATAAACAAATTGTTCCTCCTAAAAATATTAATGTTATAATGATTGCACCCAAAAGCCCAGGACATCTGGTTAGAAGAACATATCTCGAAGGAACCGGTGTTCCATGTTTGATTGCAATTCAACAAGATGCTGATGGTAATGCAAAGAATATTGCATTAGCATGGGCAAAAGGAATTGGTGGTACTAGGGCAGGTGTTATTGAGACTAATTTTAAAGATGAAACTGAAACGGATTTGTTTGGAGAACAGGCTGTGCTGTGCGGCGGTTCTGCAGAATTAATTAAAGCGGGTTTTGAGACATTAGTTAATGCAGGGTATCCGCCGGAGCTTGCATATTTTGAATGTATGCATGAAATGAAACTAATTGTTGATTTATATTATGAAGGGGGCTTATCTAGAATGAATTATTCTGTTAGTGATACTGCCGAATATGGAGGTATGACCCGTGGCAGTCGGTTGATTACAAAAGAAACAAGAAATGAAATGAAAAAAATTCTGGATGAAATTCAAACAGGCAAGTTTGCCGATGAATGGTTAAATGAATATAGAAGCGGACAAAAGAATATGGAAAAATTACGTAAAGAAAATAGAGAACATCAAATTGAAAAAGTTGGTGCAAAACTTAGAGAAATGATGAGCTGGTTATTTAAAAAGAATAAAAAAGAAGAGGTGGGAGTATGAAGTTTAAAGTAGCATTGCTTCCCGGTGATGGTATTGGTCCCGAAGTAGTTGATTCTGCTGTTTCTTTGATAGAAAACATTTCTGAAAAATTTAACATTTCCTTTTCTTTCGAAACTCACCTAATCGGTGGTTCTTCTTATGACAAAAACGGAACACCGTTAACCGATGAAGTATTAAGTAAATGTTACGATTCGGATGCTGTTTTATTAGGTGCTGTTGGAGGCCCCAAATGGGAAGGTCTTCAACATAATCTAAAACCGGAAGCAGCGTTATTGAAACTACGAAAAGCACTCGGACTATACATTAACATCAGGCCGGCAAAAGTATATGCTCCTTTGCTATCTGCTTCAACTTTAAAACCCGAAGTGCTAAACGGAACTGATTTAGTTATTCTTAGGGAATTAACCGGAGATGTTTATTTCGGTCAGCCGAGAGGTTATGATGATGAACATGGCTGGAATACGATGATTTATACAAAAGAAGAAGTTGAAAGAATTACGAGGTTTGCTTTTGAAACTGCAATGAAAAGAAGTAAGAGAGTAATCTCTGTTGATAAAGCAAATGTCTTAGAATGTTCACAATTCTGGCGGAAGACCGTTCATGAAATTCACAAAGAATATCCGCAAATTCAATTATCGGATATGTATGTTGATAATGCTGCAATGCAGCTTGTGCGATATCCAAAACAGTTTGATGTAATTCTCACTCAAAATTTATTTGGTGATATTTTAAGTGATATTGCATCAATGATTACCGGTAGCCTTGGAATGCTTCCATCGGCTAGTCTTGGAAGCAAATATGCTTTATATGAGCCTGTTCACGGAAGTGCTCCAGATATAGCAGGGGAGGATAAAGCTAATCCTTTAGCAACAATTTCTTCCGTCGGAATGATGTTCCTTTATTCATTCCAAATGGATAAAGTAACCGAATTAATTGAAGAAGCAATTACCAAAACATTATCTGCCGGGTACAGAACCGCAGATATTTATTCTGATGGTGATACTTTGGTCTCAACTTCAAAAATGACGAAAATAGTTATTGATAAATTCAATGAAATATATGATGAACAAGCTTTGGGAGTTTTTACACTTTAACTTATGAAAATGATTTCTGATTGGAGTTCTCCGGAACTTGCAATAAATTATTTAAGCAGAGCAGATAAAATCCCTCATCGAACCGAAGGTGAATCTGTCTTATTGGTAGAAATTCCGTCATCTTCCCTGAATATTTTGGATATAGGTGCGGGTAATGGCAGACTTTTGGATTTATGCCTGTTGAAATGTAAAGAAGCTAAAGGGACTGCTTTGAATTTTTCACAGACAATGCTTGACAGCTTGCGAGATAAATATCAGGATAACGAACGGATTAATATAATTGAACACGATATCAATAATTCTCTACCGTTTGAAGCAGAAAGTTTCGATGCCGTTGTATCAAGTTTTGCTATTCATCATATTAGTGATAATAGGAAATATGAATTGTATCAAGAAGTTTGGCAGATTGTCCAAAAGGGAGGAATATTTTGCAATTTAGAGCATGTGTCCTCACCTACGGAAAATCTTCATAAAAGATTTTTTGAAAAGCTTGGAGTTGAAGAAGATGGAAGTAATATACTTCTTGATGTTGAAACCCAGATTAAATGGCTGAATGAAATTGGTTTTCATGATGTTGATTGCTATTGGAAATGGCTGGAACTGGCACTTATAATCGGTAAAAAACCTTTATGAGTTACTTTTGTAAATCATAAATATTAAATAATGAATTACATCGAACACAAAATTATAATGAGGTATAAAAGTGAATAATAGGGTATTAATTTTTGATACAACTTTAAGAGACGGAGAACAATCTCCCGGAGCATCATTAAATGTTTATGAAAAAGTTGAAATTGCTCATCAGCTTCAAAAATTAAATATAGATATTATTGAAGCAGGTTTTCCGATCTCCTCACCGGCTCAGTTTGAAGCCGTTGAAAGAATAGCAAATGAGGTAGATGTAATAGTTGCTGCTCTTTCCAGGGCAAAAGAAATTGATGTTAAAGCAGCATATGATTCCCTAAAGAATGCAAAACGTTACAGAATTCATACGTTTGCCAGTACCTCGGATATTCATATAATGGGAAAGTTTGCCAGCAATGTTTATGGTAAAACGTTGGAAGAAAAAAGAAAAACAGTTTTAAAGATGTCGTGTGATGCGGTTGCATATGCAAAAACTTTTACCGATGACGTCGAATATTCTGCTGAAGATGCCGGCAGAACTGATCTAGGATATCTTTCCGAAATAATTGAAGCTGTTATTGAAGCTGGTGCAACAACCGTTAACATTCCGGACACAACCGGTTATACTTATCCATCTGAGTTTGGAGCTAAAATTGCCGAACTCAGAAGAAGAGTAAAAAATATCGATAAAGCAATTATCAGCGTTCATTGCCATGATGACCTCGGGCTTGCAGTTGCAAATTCTTTAAGCGGAATTGAAAACGGTGCCAGGCAGGTTGAATGTACTGTTAACGGTATTGGTGAAAGGGCGGGTAACGCTTCCCTAGAAGAAATTGTTATGGCAATAAAAACGCGTAAAGATATCAATAAATGTTTTACTAAAATTAATACCGAAGAAATTTATAACACCAGCAGGATGGTTTCTTCATTTACCGGTATAATTGTTCAGCCGAATAAAGCAATTGTTGGTGAAAATGCATTTGCTCATGAATCCGGTATTCACCAGGATGGAATGCTTAAAGACAGGCAGACTTATGAAATAATGACACCTGATAGTGTCGGAGTGCCAAAAACAAAAATAGTTTTAGGAAGGCATTCCGGCAGACATGGATTAAAATCGCGCCTTGAAGAACTCGGATATACTCCCTCCGAGAAAGAGATGCAAAAGGTATATGAAAAGTTTTTAATTCTTGCCGATAAGAAGAAAGAAATATTCGATGATGATTTGAGGATTTTAATGGGAGATGAAGTTCATAAGAAGAAGAATGAATATTATGAACTCGAATACCTTCATGTTACACTTGGCACTACATCAATACCGACTGCTACGGTTAGAATAAAAACTGCAGATAAAACATTGCAGGAATCAGCTATTGGTGATGGTGCAGTTGATGCATGTTTTAATGCAATTGAAAGAGCCTTGGATGTAAAATCAAAACTCGAATCATATAATGTAAGATCAGTTACTTCCGGAAGGCAGGCACTTGGTGAAGTTATTGTAAGAATTCGAAAAGAAGAAAAATCATTTACCGGTAGAGGAGTTTCTACCGATGTTATTGAAGCAAGTGCAAAAGCTTACTTGCAGGCATTTAATCAACAGCAAGTATATTTTAAAATGAAAGAGAATGATAAAATAAATGAAGCTTCCTTATCTGAATTATCACAAGCGGTATAATTTTATCCTCATTTGACAGAAAAGGAATAATAAGATGGGAATGACAATAACGGAAAAAATTTTAGCAAAATCGGCAAAGAAATCAGAAGTTGAACCTGGAGATAATATCTGGCTCAATGTTGACGTTCTTATGACTCATGATGTATGCGGACCGCCAACTATTGGTATTTGGAAAAGAGAATTCGGCAGTAATGCTAAGATCTGGAGTAAAGATAAATTAGTGATTTTTCCCGATCATTATATTTTTACAAAAAATCCTCAAGCCAATAGAAATGTTCAAATATTAAGGCAGTTTGCAAGCGATTATCAACTAGAGAATTATTATGATGTCGGAACAGATAGATATAAAGGTGTATGTCACATTGCATTAGCGGAAGAGGGTTATAATATTCCCGGGACAGTTTTATTTGGTTCCGATTCACATACCTGTACATCTGGTGCTTTTGGTATGTTCTCAACAGGAGTTGGCAATACCGATGCAGCTTTTATTATGGGTACAGGGAAAATTTGGGAAAAAGTTCCCGAAACTTTGAAGTTTATTTTTGATGGTGAAATGCCGGATTATTTAACTGCAAAAGATTTAATTCTGCAAGTGCTAGGTGATATTACAACCGATGGTGGTACATACAGAGCATTGGAGTTTGACGGCTCTGCAGTTTTCTCACTTTCGGTTGATGAAAGAATGACTTTAACAAATATGGCAATAGAAGCAGGCGCAATGAATGGAATAATTGCCGCTGACAAAGTTATTGAAAACTATGTAAAAGAAAGAAGTAATAAAAGCTACGATTTATTTACAAGCGATGAAGATGCAGTATTTAAACAAGTATACACTTACGATGTTAGTAAACTGGAACCATCTGTTGCGAAGCCGCATAGCCCGGATAACTTGGATACAGTTAGAAATGTACAGGGAACTAAGTTGACTAAATGCTATATCGGATCATGTACAGGTGGTAAATTAAGTGATTTTGTTTCAGCCGGAAAACTTCTCTTTGGGAATAAAGTAAAAGTTCCAACTTTTATTGTTCCTGCAAGTACCAATGTTGCAAAGCAATTGGAGATAGAAACAATTAGCGGTGTCTCACTAAAACAAATTTTTGAAAATGCCGGTTGTGTTATTGCCCAGTCTTCATGTGCGGCTTGTTTGGGTGGTCCAATGGATACAGTGGGACGTGCACAGGATGGTGAAGTAATTATTTCTACAACAAATAGAAATTTTCCGGGTAGGATGGGAAGCAAAAAATCTCAAGTATATTTAGCCTCTCCTCTTACAGTTGCTTCTTCGGCATTAACTGGTGTAATTACTGATCCACGAGATTTTTTATAACCTATAATTCTTGGAGAAATAAAATTGGAAAAAATAATTAAAGGCAGAGCTTTTGTATTAGGTGATAATATTGACACTGATCAGATCATTCCTGCTGAACACTTAGTATACAGTTTAAGTGATCCGGAAGAATCTAAAAAATATGGACACTTCGCACTGTCCGGAGTCCCGCTGCAATCTGCAGGTTTGCCTCAAGGCGCCATTCCGTTTATTAAAGGCGATGCATCTAATTCAGAATATAATATTATAATCGGGGGAGCAAATTTTGGCTGCGGCTCATCCCGTGAACATGCACCTTTCGCATTAAATATTGCGGGAGCTGAGGCAATAATTGCAGAAAGTTATGCAAGAATTTTTTATAGGAATTGTGTTGATGGCGGCTTTTTAATTCCTTATGAAACTTCTCAAAAGCTCAATGATAAAATTAAGACAGGTGATGAACTTGAAATTGATCTAAATGAAAATACTTTGAAGAATTTTGCTACCGGTGAATCATATAAACTAAGGCCATTAGGAGATGTATTGCCAATTATTGAAGCCGGGAATATTTTTGAATATGCTAGGCAGAATGGTATGATGATTTAATAATTGTTCTTAACCTTAATCTTACTCGTTGGTGTATGAGTTAATTAAGAAGAGAAGATTAAGATTAGGAGTAAGAGTAAGATTAAGAATAAAATATTTTGAACAAATTAAAATGGAAAAATAACTATGGATAAAATAGAGCTATTTGATACAACTTTAAGAGATGGAACTCAAGGGGAAGGGATCAACCTATCTGTTCAGGATAAATTATTGATTTCACAGAGGCTTGATGAATTTGGTATTGATGTTATTGAAGGCGGCTGGCCGGGAAGTAATCCGCGGGATGAAGAATTTTTTAACAAAGCAAAAAGTTTAAAATTGAATCACGCGCAGGTTTGTGCATTCGGTTCCACTGCCCGCTCTTTGCAGAATATTCAAAATGATCCTAATCTTTTAGCTCTAATAAAAGCCGAAACTCCAACTGTTTCAATTTTCGGTAAAACCTGGAAACTTCATTCTCAAAAGTCACTCAGCTTATCTGAGGAGGAAAATGAGGAATTAATTTATAAATCAGTAGAATTTATAAGGAGTAAAGGGATAAGATTAATTTACGATGCGGAACATTTTTTTGACGGGTATAAAGATGATAAAGAATTTGCAATTAAAATGTTAAAAGCTGCCGAAAGTGCCGGAGCTGATGTAATTGTTTTATGCGATACTAACGGCGGCTCATTGCCAAGTGAAGTTTTTTCAATTGTAAATGAGGTTAAAAATTATCTTAAAGTCAGGGTAGGAATACATGCTCACAATGACAGTGAACTTGGAGTAGCCAATTCGCTGGCTGCAATTGAAGCAGGTGCAGTTCATGTACAGGGTACTATAAACGGAGTAGGAGAAAGATGCGGCAACGCTAATTTATGCAGTATAATTCCTAATTTAATTTTAAAGTTAAATAAAAAAACAATGCAAGAAATAAATCTTGAACATTTAACATCGATTTCACATTTTGTTTACGAGTTAATGAATCTATCGCCTAACAGCAGGGCTCCCTTTGTTGGAAAATCCGCATTTGCACATAAAGGGGGTATACATGTTAGCGCTGTGTTAAAGGACAGTAAAATGTATGAACATATTTCTCCTGAAACTGTCGGTAATAAACAGCGGGTCCTTGTTTCAGATCTTTCCGGGCAAAGTAATATTAGGTATAAAGCTAAAGAACTCGGAATAGATATTTCGGAGAATAAAGAGATAAGTAAAAGAGTAGTCGATTATGTTAAAACTCTTGAACATGGCGGATTCCAGTTTGACGGAGCAGAAGCGTCATTTGAATTATTGCTGAATTCCGAGATGAATACATTTTCTCCATTTTATAATGTAGTTGATTCTAAAGTTCATGTTACATTTGATGATGAAGGGCATTCAAAATCGGAAGCGGTTTTAAAGGTAGAAGTTGATGGCGAAATAGAGCATACAGCATCGGATGGCGATGGTCCTGTTAATGCTCTTGACAACGCACTGAGAAAAGCTTTGCTTAGGTTTTATCCGGAAATATCACTTATAAAACTTGTCGATTATAAAGTTAGAGTTCTGGATGAAAAAGAAGGTACTTATGCTAAGGTTAGAGTTATGATTCAATCAAGTGATGGTTCGGAAAGCTGGTCAACTGTTGGTGTATCGGCAAATATAATTGAAGCCAGTTTTCAGGCTTTGAATGATAGTATAAATTATAAGCTTTTTAAATATCACAAAAGTAAAAAGTTAATAGCATAAAATAATTTTTATTACTATTAGATTTTATCTTTTAATTTTCGTATCTAATAAAAAATCTTGTATGTGCTATTAGATCTTTTTTAATTTAAAAACTATTATATAACTTTCAAACTTCGGTTAAATATTACTATAATTTCATTTTACCTGCCTGAATTAATCAAAGTTTAATCATTAAAAAAATTTTTATAAATATATTTATTTTAATAATTTAAGTGTTATTAAAATAATTAATTAAAAATGTCTGAAACTGAAAAGGGAAACCTTCAAGAAACACAAAAGAAAACCGAGATTGATTTTAATATTTTAGCTGAAAAATCTTTAGTCGGGATTTATCTTATTCAAGATGGCGTATTTAAATATGTTAATCCCAAGTTTACTGAAATATTCGGTTTTACGGTTGAAGAATTGTTGGATAAAAAAGGCCCTAAGGATTTAACTTATCCCAAAGATTTTGCAATAGTTGAAAAAAATATCTTGAATCGGATAAAAGGTGATGTACGATCCGTTAATTATGAGTTCAGGGGATTAACTAAAGATAAAAAAATTATTTTTATAGAAGTATTTGGTTCTTATGTAACTTACAATGGGATGCCCGCTATTTTAGGAACCCTCCTGGATATAACGGAACGTAAAAATTCAATTGATAAAATTAAGAACAGTGAGAAAAAGTTTAAAGATCTTGCAGAAATGCTCCCCCAAATGATTTTTGAAATTGATTCTTTAGGATTTATAACTTATGCAAATAATAATGCACTTGAAATGACCGGGTACTCAGGCGAAGAATTAAAAAAAGGTCTTTCCGCAATTGAGATTATTGTGCCGTCCGAAAGGGAAAAAGCGAATAAAGATATTTCTGAAATTTTGACTGGGAAAACATTATATAACAAGGAATACAATATTTTGAAAAAGAACGGTTTTACGTTTCCTGCTGAAATTAGTGCTAGCCCGATTCAATCTGAGGAAGGTATTGTCGGTTTAAGGGGTTTTATAATCGATAAAACTGAAAATAAAAAATCACAGGATCAGCTCAGGATTTTATCCCGCGCAGTTCACCAGAGTCCTGTTTCTATTATTATTACCGACATTGAAGGAAGCATTGAGTATATCAATCCAAAATTCCAGGAAGTTACCGGTTATTCAATAGAAGAAATAATCGGGAAAAATCCGAGGATTTTATCATCAAAATTAAAACCTGCCTCTGAATATGAAATATTATGGAATACCATTAAAGCAGGTAATGATTGGACAGGGGAATTTCATAATAAAAAGAAAAACGGTGAATTATATTGGGCCTCGGCTTTAATTTCACCGGTAAAAGATTCCGATGGAAATATAACTCACTTTTTAGGTTTACAGGAAGATATAACCGAAAGAAAGAAAAATGAATTGGAGTTGAGAATTGCAAAAGAAAAAGCAGAAGAGATGAATAGATTGAAATCAGTGTTTCTGGCAAACATGAGTCATGAATTAAGAACTCCTATGATTGGAATTTTAGGTTATGCAGAAACATTATATGGTGAATTGAATGATCCGGCATTGAAAGAAATGGCTTTCACTCTTCTTAAAAGCGGTAACAGATTAAAAGAAACTTTAAATTTAATTTTAGACTTATCAAGAATTGAAGCTAATAAAATTGATATAAATTTAGCTATTCTTGATATTCCTCAAATTCTAAAAGAAACCGTTAAACTCTTTCAAATAGCTGCGATTGAAAAAAACTTAAAACTGAAGTTAAAAGTCGGTAATAAAAATATTACATCTAAACTTGATAAAAGAATGTTTGTTCAAATTGTAGAAAATTTGATTAATAATGCTATCAAATATACAAACCGCGGCAATGTAACTATAACGGCAAGAAGAAAAATTGAAAATGAAAAAGAGCTTTCTCAAATAGAAATAGAAGATACCGGGATCGGAATTCCTGCCGAAAATATAGAGATGATTTTCGAACCGTTCAGACAGGCAAGTGAAGGTTATGCTAGAAGTTTTGAAGGGACAGGGTTAGGACTAACAGTTACAAAAAAATTTGTAGAATTATTAGATGGTGAAATTTCAGTTACAAGTAAGCTTGGTGTCGGATCCAAATTTATTGTTAAATTTCCATCTGCTGTAGTTTATCAACCTGAAAAAGATATTTATGTTAATGAAAATAAGGAACTTTATATGGAAGAAAAAAAAGAAAAGCCGGCTTTATTATTAGTTGAAAATGACGTACCTTCAATAGATATAATAAAGATTTACCTTCAAGAAAAATATTTGGTCGATGCTGCAATCGACGGATTAACCGCATTACAAATGGCAGAAAAGAAAAATTATTCTGCAATATTGATGGATATAGATTTAGGATTCGGAATGAACGGCCTTGAAGTTGCTCAAAAGTTGAAAAAAATACCCGGGTATAATGAAATACCAGTACTTGCTGTAACTGCATATGCAATGCTGGGAGATAGAGAAAGGTTTCTTGCTTCGGGATGTACTCATTACATTGCAAAACCTTTTGATAAATTTGCATTAATTGATTTACTGGATGATATCTTTAATCAGAAAAAATAATTTCTTCAATAAATTCATATCGGCAGATGGCTGACAATATCTTAAAACTCTTCTTTAAGAACTAAAAATCTCGTTTCCTGGTAATATTTGCAAGAATCCTTATATTAATGATAATGTTCTCCGCATCATACTTTTATTTTACAGCACATATTTTAGTTATTTCACTCCTTATCTTTTCTTTCAATTAAAAGTTATGTTTAATAAGATTTTATCATTTTATGATTAAAAATAATAGACATAGTGGTAAATTAGTAATAGTAATTTCAGTTATTGTTTTTAATATTTTAATTTTCATCATTGATGCTATTACACCTAGAGGTTATTTAGATTGGTTTTTTTATTTAGCTGTAATTTTTTATACTGCTACTAAATTACCTAAATATTATATAATTATATTCGGTACTGCTAGTATCATATTAAGTGTCGGGGGATTTTTTCTTTCACCTCCGGGGATATCTACAAACATTGCTATAATTAATAGATCAATTGGAATATTAATTCTCTGGATGACTACCGCGCTTCTATATAATCGAAATAAAGATATGGAATCGGCAGAAGAGATTAAACAACAACTAAAAATAGTTATTGATAAAATTTCTTCGGGAGTTATATATTTTGATAGTGATGGCGGGATGAAAATGGTGAATAAAAATTTTACAGATTTTTTAGGATATCAGCCTGGTGACTTGTTAAATAAAAATATTCTAGGGCTTGTACATCCCGATTATAGAAAAGAATTTTTGGAGACCAAGGAAAAAATAATTTTGGGCTTATTAAAGCGTGATTATATTGAAGCAATTATGCTTAAAAAAAATGGCGAAGTGATCTTAGTTAATATTTCTTTAAATATTTCTAAAGGCATTCCTGATAACTCTAAAACTTTTATTGCTTTTATTGAAGATGCTGAATTAAAAGAAAAAGAAGAAAAGAGAATCAGCAGTCTTATTCAAGAAAGAGAATTGTTATTAAAAGAATTGCCTTATTAGAAGTAATACTATTCTTT
>CAYUVK010000016.1:0-11198 GCA_964448105.1 uncultured Ignavibacteriaceae bacterium | reverse complement strand
AAGAAAGAGAATTGTTATTAAAAGAATTGCCTTATTAGAAGTAATACTATTCTTTGTTTCTCAATAAAACTACAATTACCACTTTTGAAAAATAAAACAAATTTTCATATTTACTTTTAACAGATACTTTCAATTTTATTAGCTGTCACGTTAGACAAAATTCTATTTGCATTTCATTTTTTCAAAATTTATTTTAGAATGCTAACAGACGAAAAATAAGATATATTTCTTATTTAAACATGCCAATACATTATATCCCGTGTTCTGTTTCATAGTTCAGCAATCAAAATATTCATCTTATTTTTTGTTAATATAAATAAACAGATCTATAAACTACACTTTCGGGAATGAAATATGAAAAATGTAATACAGAATTCTAATTTCATTTTATACCTGTTAGTAGTAATTTTTTCCGGCTTAAATTGTACACACTATCCGCCACTTCAACAGCCTGATATAGTCGGCTTTGATAATAAAGTTGATGGGAGTTTGCTTGCTGACAGCTTAAAAGCAGGTAAATTATCAGTAGGTATGCCCTACTATATTGTTTCGGAAATTTTTAAAGATTGGCCTGATAATTTAAAAACAACTAAAATTCCCGTTGCAAGCCTGGGTAGTAAACAACAACTTGAAGAGATAGAAGGTTGGGGAAGGGCTTATGTTGATCCGGGCATTCAAGTGTTTATGGATGAGTTTAAGACAGAAAAAGGAAAGCTTGACATTTGGTATCAATATCCAAATTTCTATAGAATGGATGTTTCCAGCGGAGATACTCTTGTTATTATACTGCCGGATACAACTTATTCATCTGTTATTACGGATTTAAAGAAAGCAAATGTTTTAAGTACCGTAAATTCATTTATAAATTTACCTCGTAATAAAAATTTATACGCCGAAATTCATTACCATGATCATCCATGGCGTAAAGTCTCTTACTGGTATTCGATTCGGGTTTTAAGTAATGGTAATACATTTTTATTAAAGGATCTTCAATACGAAATATATCCCGTAGAATTAATTGAGTTTAACGGAACTCCGGTAAAATCTTTTAAGTGGAGATAATATATAATGAAAATAGTTGAAGATTTTATAAACGGAAACAACAGGATTAAAATTATTACAAACGGGGGAAATCCCTCTCCAATTCCAAGCGATTGGCAGCTGGTTTTGAAAAGCTGCGATATGCTTGTTATTATTCCCGATATGCATATGTATATATATAATTCTAATCTTGATAATTTTAAATTTGGTGCAAATGCAATGATAAGTCTTCTCGATCATTTGGAAACGATTAAAGAAGAAATGGCGCTGGAAGGAAAAACATTGCGCATTTACCAAATAGGAGATGTTTTTGAACAAAGATTTCCCGGGTTCGCAGCTTCAGGTGCCAATGCAACTGCCGCTGAAATTAGAATGTCTCATCCATCTTATGATCAAATTATTAATTCGATGAATGCCATGCGGACTCATTTTCTTTACGGCAACCATGATTTTGAATTACGGCATTTCCCGGGTTTTAATTTTTCTGCTAATGAAGGGAAGGTTTATATTGAACATGGTTTTACCAATGACAGCTGGAAAGATTTTTCGAATCCTAATGCAAAGTTTTGGGAAGTATCCCAGCTGATTTTCAAATCAATTAGAGAAATCAATCAGTTTTTTGCAACTCTTCTAGTAAAAGAAAATGTAATTGGAAAAGATGACAATTATTCGTTTGGAGTTACTTCCGGTAAAGACCCTATTTATGATTATCCTTCCGAAGATGAATATAAAGAAAAATTCGGGGTGAAATATTTTGATTATTATACACAAAGACTGCAGAATATTCCTGAAATGCCTGATGCCAAAATTAGCATAATCGGACATACACATCATCCTTATTTAGATATGAATTTTAATAATGGAAAAAATATTTATATCGATTCGGGTGCGTGGACGGAAGGAAGATCCGATTTTACAGTTATAACTAATGAAGAGATTGGTATTTGCTGCTATCAGAGGTAATTGTGGTAATAAGCTTTAATAAGTTAGGCGGCTTAATTGTAAGGAAATTTAACTCATTGGAAAGAAGTTATTAAAAAAGTTATTCTATTAATATTATAAGTAATCGAGAGGAAAAGTTCACCAAAATAGATTTTAACTTTTGGGGACAATTTTACCAAACTGAAATTAAACCGTTCATCATCTTTAAAAACCGCTGTATGTCCAACCTTATCATTCAAGACATCAAGTTTTGTTCGACTTTATGAAATTGTACGACAAAACAAATTTTATCAATTACTTTTACATTCTAACTTTTGGGAAAAGCGATGGTTTTGAAGAAAATCTTTAAGGGCTATGTCTGCAGTTTTCATGATTAAAAGTGAATTAAATAAAACCCAAAGTAAATATAACAATGATTAAAAATGTAAAATTTATTTCCTTATTCATTAATTCAAAATTTGTAATGATTGAAAAAGCCGAACATCTTATTTGGTTGGATCAGCCGAAAATTTTTACTGAACAGATAGAACTTTTTTTAAAAGAATAGGGGTGGCAATTAGTATGACAATGGGGTTTATCCAGATAAAGGCAGAAAGTGTTCTAGTTTATGCAAGATAAATGCTGATAATTTGAAAGATAAATTTTTGTATAAAAATAATTATAATCAAAATAATTGGAGCTGAAATGAAAAATAGATTTATAGGAATAATATTATTTTTTTTAATAGTGGGGATTTTCTTAGGATGTCAAGACTCAGACAATATAAACGAACCTAATAATCATATAAATGGTTCCGGAAAAATAGTTACTGAAACAAGAAACTTAGATGATTGTTCCGGTATATCCTTGCTTAATATTGGGAAAGTATATTTGACACAGGCAGATGAACAATCAATATTGGTTGAAGCTGATGATAATGTTATAGGTCTTGTGATAACCCGAAAGGAAAATGGTTTGCTTCAGGTTGGTTTGCCTGACGGCAGCTATTCTAATGTTACACTTAGGGTTTACGTATCACTTAAAACAATAGATAATATTTCGATTGAAGGTGCCGGAGACGTTGAATGTCAACAGCCAATCTTTGATAATGATTTATATTGCTCTATTAATGGGGCGGGCAGCATTATTCTGAATGGAAATGGAAAATATCTAAACACTCTTATAAATGGTGCCGGGAATATTAATGCAAAAGAATTTACCGTAGAGAATTGTAATACTGTTGTTAATGGTGCCGGAAGTTGTATTGTATATGTTACCAATGAACTGGATGCTTATGTAACGGGTGTCGGTAACGTAATTTATTATGGAAATCCGGGAATTGTAAAATCTTCAATTTCAGGATTAGGACAAATTAAAGCAGGTTTATAACAATAAGGTGCTGAGCGGCGGTAAACCGGAATTTTTATGGGATAATCTTGTTCTTCTAACTGAGATTGAATATCGGACTCCTATTAGTGAAAGATTTAATTTTCATACTACATTTATGTTTGGATATAGTTCATCCGATAAACCGCCTGATTTACTTTCAACAAGTATGTATATGAATAATTTTCTTGTGGGTTTAGATTGGTTGTTTTGATCTGAATAAAAGAAGGTTAACATGAGGTAATATACACTATTACAAGGTTAAAAAAATTGGAATTCATTATTGAGTTAGAGGAAATAATTTTTAACAATTTGGATAGATAAAGGTAAATTAAATGGAACAAATATTTGTTATTCTTTTTTTGCTTGGTTTACTGTTCCATATTCAAACAAAAATAAAAGATAAAGACACCGGTTTTCAAGAAATATAAACCGATAACATATTTATTATAGACATTATTATCTTTGTAATTAGTCTTACTAAATAATAAGTAAGAAAAAATGCAGGTATTAAATAAATATTCTCTTATTGCCCCATGCGGAATAAACTGCAGTATCTGTATGGCTTATTTAAGGGAGAAAAATAAGTGTCCGGGCTGCAGGGGAGTTGACGCCGATAAACCAATTACCCGTATTAAATGTAAAATTAAAACTTGTTTAAACTTTCAAAAGAGTAAAGTAAAATTCTGTTTTAAATGTAAAGACTTTCCTTGCAATGTTCTGGAGCATTTGGATAAAAGATACCGGGTTAAATACAACATGAGCCCTATAGATAATCTTATGCAAATAAAGAAATCAGGCATTAAAGAATTTTTAATAAGTGAAGAAGAGAAATGGACCTGCCGGTGCGGAGGCACTATTTGTGTTCATAAAGGATATTGTTATTCTTGCGGAAGAAAAGCTAATAAGAGAACAATCGGGGGATAATATTTCCATTTAATTAATCATTAAAGTAAATATAAATATGATGAAAGTTCTATTATTTGTTTTAATATTTAATTCAATCATTTTTGCACAAGTTGAAATTCAGGATTCAACCTTGCTACAAAATTCTTCCTTAAATGCCATGGAAAAAATTCCTTTCAAGCTAGATGAATTTGAACTTTATCTAAAGCTTAACTCTATTGATACAAAGATCCCTGTTAACAATGATCACAACACAATTTGGTTATGGACCTCAACAACAATTTCGAACACCGGTGCAGAATCATATAATGAAGGATCATATGGCAATATTTCAAAATTCCTATACATGAAGTATCTTAAGGATTCAAAATTTAATCCGGTGAGGTATGTTTTGGGAATGGCTCAACTTGGAGCAGTGGGATATCTTGCATATAAACATATTAAGAAATATGGTTTCTTGAAATAGCTTATCATTAGGCTTGTATAAAAACATTGATTGACAGAACAAACATTAAACCTATAAGATTAACTTCATTATTAAAAAAATAAAGAAAGGGAGACAGAAATGAAAATCATTGCAACATTAATAATTTTAGCAGGGTTTGTACTTGTTGTAAATGCACAAACTCCGCTCACCGGAACAGGTATGGATTCTGCAAAGGGAATCAATCCTCCTATTAAAATGAATTCGGAAACTTCCGTCGAAAAAAGTCAGCAATTGATTTTGTGGACAAGCGGGGATCGTGAAGTTGCTCTGAAAATGGTGTTTATGTATGCACTTAATTGTAAAAAATATTCGTGGATGAATAATGTAAGATTATTAATCTGGGGACCTTCAGGGAAACTTTTAACTGAAGATATGGAACTGCAGAAATATTTAAACGAACTCAAGAATGCCGGTGTTGAATTGTATGCATGTAAAGGTTGTGCCGATCTTTATGGCATCTCCGATAAACTCACTAAGCTTGGTGTCACTGTAATGTACACAGGACAGATGCTTGCCGATTTGCAGAAAGAGGGCTGGTTTATCCTTTCAATTTAATGGATGATATTAATTGGAGAGACTAATGACAAAAGAAAAAGTTGAATCATTCTTTTCTCGCATTAATAAATTAACACCTTTTCATAAACCTTCATTCGGACAAATGAATGTTAATCAAATGATTTGTCATTGCACCGATGCATTTCGAATGGCAATCGGTGAGAAAAAAGCTGAAGAATACGGCAAAGTAAACCCGGACGAAATAATTGCATTAGCCCGTTCAGGGAAGACCGCACCGGCACCAAAAGGATTTGACCAGGTTAGGGGAGAGGGGACGAAACCCGTAGGTTTACAGGAAGATAAAGAAGCACTAAAAAAATATATTACCAGGTTTGCAGGGCTTTCCGATGATTTTAAATATGCCGTACATCCTTACTTTGGCTTTTTAAACAGACAGCGGTGGGAAAATTTAATGGATTCTCATTTAAATCATCATTTAAAACAATTTGGAGTATGAAGTAATAATTAAATTTTATCGAAGAGGATGGAGAATATGAAAAACAATAATATTTTCCTCGTTGTGGGACAAATTTCTTTAGCTGTTAGTATTCTACTAAATCATTTTGTAAAAGAAAATGAGATTGTTTCATTTATTATTGGAGTACTAACCGGTCTGGCTTTAGTCCTTAACACTGCTTTCTTAATAAATCGAAGGAAAATTAAAGTAAATGATATTAAGAAGTATCAAACTGATTAAAAAAAGAACATATATATTTTATTGTTAAACAAATTATGATATGTTCAACTATTCAGCATACTTTCTTTGGTTTTGTAAAAAATGTTTGAATGTTCGTTGTTCCCAAAATATAAATAAGAATTATTAAATAAATATCTTCAATTAATAGAAATAGAAAAGCCTTATACAATTTCAATTATCGTGAAATTCCCATTGAGATGTATTAAGGTTTTCTTCAATATTATTTTCTATTGAATCCGGTAATTCTGGGAAAAAGTCTATAGAAGTTATTGATTCAATAAATCTTATTGGAACCAGAAAATTTTTGATTTTAGTCTGCTCTTTCTTATTTGGAATTATAAATCCTATCCCTTTATAAATATTTCCAGATTTATTAAGGATAACTTTATAAAAAAAATTAGGAACTGAAACATGGTCTTGACCAATTGTAATTAAACTATCTGTTAAAATTGGACCTGCTGTTATATATATCGTATCATATTTTTCTGCCCATCTGCGAACTTCATTTTCTAATCTTTTCCAAATACCACGGTTGCAAGATCCAAGCTGAGGACTCATATTGCTCATATAAAAGCTTTCTTCTTCTGCAGTCGAATCAAAAGAAAAATCTTCAGCCGGAGCCAAATGGCCCTGATCGTACCCGCTATTTGTATAATCAGCAGGGGTGGCTGAACCGGTTGTGACTTCCGGATCCACTCTATAATCATTTGTTCTAGAGAATGGACCATTCAACCGGTTACGGCAAAGCATATAATTCACCCAGTAAGGCTGCTCGTGTTGTTCGTCGTACATCAACGAATAAAAAGCATGCTGGACTATATTTGTTGATGAAGGCGAGAACATTTCACCGTTTTGAGAATAAACAGTTCTCGATATTAGGACAAGTAACACTATTATAAAGATTTTGTTTAAGGATTTCATTTTTTTTCTCCTACGTAATATATAGAATTAATTATAGAATTTTAATTATCAATTATTTGAAAAACTTTCGATCTGCCTACTACCTGTGAAAAATCCTTTTTGTTTCCAAAATAACTAATTCGATATTCTCCTGCCTCTGTATCCTGGTATGTTTGCCACTTTATACTTAGGATTGATGAGCTTATAAAGCCTGCTTCCCAATGAAAGAAAGTATATGGATCATTATCGGTAAAAACTGTCTTCCAATTTTCATTCTCTTTTTTTTCAATTTTTAAAAAAGTATCGTTTGTTCTCGGATCATTAAAAGGATGGGTGCCGATAAATTTAACTTCAACTGATTCTCCTTTTTTATAAGAATTATTTGCATCAACAAAGACCAATCCTGTTCCATCCGAACCATACTTTTCAATTTTGGCATCTTTGAATAAGCCGGATAGATCCATTGGAGCTATATTTTGTTCCAAAGCAGAACCATTAATTATTGAACCGGCTAAACGGGTAAATTCTTGTTGATAAGCCATAAGTGTGTACGGGCCATAATATGTGGATGCACCTTCATAATACTGCATATCATATTCTTCTTTTGTTGTAATATACCCGGAATAAGCATTTGAATAGCCACATAAAATTACATGTTCTATCCCGGCTCTGGCTAATTTCGTCTGCAATTGCTCTTTTAATCTTCTTCCAGCCATAGTAGTTATTTCCCCCGGAATACCTAAAATTGCAATGCTTTCAATAGTAAATATTTGAATAGGTAAAATATCCGCAACCACGGGGTAAGGTTTGGTTAAGCCTGCAGCTACTGCTATTAACTTATTGCCGTGTCCGTTTATAAATTCATTATCAAGGTCATCAGGATGATCAAAATTGATTAATACCTGGACAAGCACATCAAATATCTTCTGGACAATTTCAGAAACTATAGGCGGCATAATGTCACCTTTTTTTAATCCTTCTTTTATAAAAGGAATTTGCGAAGTGCTGTCGATGCTGCTGCCCCCCAGCATTGAAATACCTAAGGCCGCAGGATAAGTTTTAAAATCAGAATTACTTATTAATATATTTGACATATTTATATATGTGTGACAGTAATTAATTTTTCCTTCTATAGTTTCTGCATCTGCTTTAATTAACCTCATGGCCTGGTTATATAATTTGGTAGCATAAAATACCATGCGAATAAAATCATCCTTACCTTCGGGAGGTTTTCCATACTTTACATTCCCGGAAACATCTCCGCAATTTGAGTTTGCAAATGCAGCAATAAATTCCTTTCCCGTATTTTGGGATAAATTTATATTAGATTCAAAGTAATAAGATGCCAAACCTTTATTATCTCCGCTTATGAATTTATTATTTTCTCCGAGGCTTGTAGGATGTATAGGGTACCAATTTATTGAGCCTATATATTTATTATTGTTTTTAAATCTTATAAATGTCATTTCATTATCTGTTGAAGCATTATATCTATTTTTTTCTTCTTCAGGATTATTATTATAGGCTTCACTAGAACGGTTTTGACCGCAATCATTTATTAGTCCTTTGCTTAATTCTATTTGACATGTCTTAAGATTTCCATCAGCAATTTTTATTGATTCGACAATTCCATTCACAATACATTCAAAATTTTGTTTATCGAATCCGCCAGTTAAAGAAATATAAAGAGGGTAATATGAATATCCTCCAGCACCGCTATGAGTGTGAGTTCCGGTAATTAGAACATTTTCATCCTTATATTTATCTCCAAAATAGTCTATGAGCCTTTTTACTACTTCTTTTTTTACCGCTATTGTGCATGACCAGATATCTGCAACTGCAATTACAACTCTTTTTGATATATCATTTTCCTCACCAATAATAAACGCTCTGGAAAAAAGCCTGGTATGGATTCCTTCGGTAACTTGACCCATTTTTGACATCCCCATCATGGCTGAACCCACAACGGAACCGGTTATATCATATTTACCGGTCCCAATTAAAAATGCAGTCGACATATAAATTTTTCCCTCTCTAATTAAATTTTAGTAGAGCAGTAACCAATAAATTCTTCAAGATTTCCCGGAGTTATTTTAAAAATATCTTCGGCAACAAATCTTCCCAAAAAATAATAAGCATCCCATTGTTCAGGATCAAAAAACTGATCTATGGTAGACTCGTGCGGAAAAGAAGGATGATTTATTTTATAGTTAAAAGCTATTGCTTCATTATCTTCGGCTCCTCCGTTGATTTCATATTTTAAGGGAGCTTTAAGTGAAGATTTAATATAAATTAATACTCCTTCATATTTCTGATCAAAATCGGGTGTACCCGGCATACATTTAACCGTGGCCCTGGCATAGTGCTGAATTGAGTATCCAAAAGAGGGAAGTGGTCTTATTATATTTTCAGGAGGTTCTTTGAACTCGATTATCAAACCAAGTTTTTCTCTGGTTCTTTTAATAAGGTTTTCCAAATCATTAAAATTATATTCCGGATCTGCAGATGCATCAATTGCTATAATTAATTTGCATCGCCTTCTGAGCAGTTCAAATACACCTAAATTTTCGATATGACCACCGTCTGAAATATTAACTCTGCCTCTTTTATTATTAGCTTTACCAAGCATGCCGTTCCATAGATAATAGGGCCAAAAAGTAAAATATTTTATTAGTATATCCGTTTTAAGTTTATCAAACGGACTTATTTTTTTCCAGTTTGGATTTTTTATCCAATAACCCAGCACAGCATTAAACAAATAAAGAAAAATTGAAATAAATCTATTAGTTTTATTTCCCATTAACGTACTTACCGCAGAACCGGATATAGCCGCTGCAGTTGAAAGTGTTAACGAATCATATTCATCTTTAGTTGGAAGATAATCAGTGAACGACGAACCGCAGAATTTCGGAGAGAGTATAAAATAATCAGAACTTTCCCTGCCGGTCATATTTTTATTTCCGCTGTCCGTTAAATTCAAACATGTATTTATTAAAGGATAAGGGTTAACACTTTTTTCAGTAACTATATCATATAACCTGACATTAGGATTTCCAGGGATAAATGGTTTAATAAATGCTCCTGCAATTCTATCTCTATAATATCTATGCAGAGATAGTATATTAGGATTGGCAAAGAATCCGGAGACTATAAAAAGAATGAATAGAATGATAATATTTGTTATAAAACCGGTATGATTGAAAAAACATAAATTAAGATTTAAAAACTTAAGATTTAGGAGATACTGTAATACTTGTTCGGATTGTATTCCATATACGAGTTTAATGACCCAGATAAGGATTAAAAAAACTGTAAAAAATCCTTCGAAATAATTTAATGCGTTAGATGACCAAATCTTATTATTTCTTAAAACAAAAAAGAAATAGTGATAAAAAAGAAGAAAGGAAAAAATAAACAATGAATATGCATAGATTTCATTAATATTTAAGAATAGAATTATTTTTTCGGCTGCTAACTGTGCAATTAATAAGAAAAATAAGATTATTAAAAATAGCCATATAAGATTCATTATGAAGCTTGAGATTATTGCACCATATACTCTTATATAATTGGCTGTCTTTAGTAAGAAATTATGCCCCGGGATCAGGTAATCGCAATTTGATTTTATTGTCTCATTATCCCCGGATAAAATCATGGAATTACTATTTTTAAATAATTCATCGAAATTATTTGTTGATCTTAATTTTGTTTGAATATAGCTATGTATAAAACCGCCGCCTGAAACTGAAGATATATAGTCTGCCAGTTTTAATATTTTTTTTTCGTTGAGAAAATTCAAAATTCCCATATTAAAGGTAGATGAACGGATCCCGCCCCCGGAAAGCGCTATACCAAAAAGACTTCGCTTGATTTCGTCGGTGCTTTCATTACCATTTGAAGAATCACCGGGAAGAATATTATCTCTTCGCCTACGGATATACTTTAATTCGGATTCAAAAATATTCTGAAACTTTTGCCATTGGTTGGTTACAGCCATAAAAACCCCGCTTTAAAATATTTATTAAGAACTTATTTTGATTAAGATATATAATACTTCCTTCTAATGCCGCTCCACAATTCGCAGGTCGGTCCGCTACCTTTCCTATTTGAAACATCTTCATCATCTTTATAAAAGAAAGTCATGGTCATTAAATGTGAAAATGCAAAACCTTTCTGGTCCCTGCACAGTTGAATGAATGGCAGGTAAGTTCCCGTATTAATATACATTGAAACTTTTCCTTCTAAATCTGCCTTAAAGAAATCCTGCCTGGCTTCATGTGTATGTCCATAAATAATATATTGAAT